>NZ_JBEZWU010000017.1:0-186516 GCF_040637655.1 Streptomyces sp. NPDC028722 | reverse complement strand
GCTTCCTTTGTACTCACCCTCTCGGGCTTTCCTCCGGGCGCTTCCCTTCGGTCTTGCGTTTCCGACTCTATCAGATCTTTTCTCGATCCGATTTCTTCGGTGCTTTCCAGGTTCCCGCTTCCGCGTTTCCCTTTCCGGCGGTTCCGACTCTATCAGACCCTTTCGGTGCCTGACTCCCAGTCAGCGGGCTTGTCCTCCCGGCCGTTCGGCCGTTCCGACGAGTGAGACTTTAGCGGATTCCCGACTCCCGAGCTAATCGGGGGCCGCCGTCCTTTCGAACGCGGATTCCTCATTTCGCAAATACGCACGCCAATGCAGTCGTCACCGAGGTGGCGATCGATTGGGTGGTGCTCACGGAATGGCTGTCCGGGGACCGACCGGAGTCGGTGCTCACGTCGGACAACTCGGAGTACCTTACGGACGGTCGCGGGGAGTGTCAACTCTCGCCCCTGAAGCCTCCCGCAGGCGTACGGTGGACGACGTGACCACGCGTACGTGTCCCCAGCTCTGGTGGGCCGCCTGACGGCGGCCGTACGCACGTATGCACTCAACGGCCGCCGCTTCGGCGGCCGTTCGTGTATCTCCCTCCGGGACTTCGGGGGGCCGGCCGCGGCAGCGGTGGCCCGGACCGAAGGTGGAGTGAGATGAAGCGGGTCTTCAGCGGGATCCAGCCGACCGGGCACGTGACCCTGGGGAACTACCTGGGAGCCATGCGGCGCTGGGCCGAGGTCGATCAGCACCGGGCGGACGCGCTGTTCTGCATCGTGGATCTGCACGCGCTGACCGTGGACCACGATCCGGCGCGGGTGCGCAGGCTCAGCAGGCAGGCGGCGACGCTCCTGCTGGCGGCCGGGCTCGACCCCGAGTTGTGCACCCTGTACGTGCAGAGCCATGTCGACGAGCACACCCGGCTGTCGTACCTGCTGGAATGCGTGGCGAGCGACGGCGAGATGCGGCGGATGATCCAGTACAAGGAGAAAGCCGCGCGGCAGCGGGAGCGCGGTGGGAGCGTCCGGCTGTCGCTGCTGACGTATCCGGTGCTGATGGCGGCGGACATCCTGGCCTACGGCACGGACGAGGTGCCGGTCGGGGACGACCAGGTGCAGCACGTCGAGCTGGCGCGGGATCTGGCCGTGCGGTTCAACCAGCGGTACGGCCACACCTTCGTGGTGCCGAGGGCGACGCTTCCGGGGGTGGCGGCCCGGGTGATGAACCTTCAGGACCCCACGTCCAAGATGGGGAAGTCGGACGCGGGGCAGGGGGTCGTGTACCTGCTGGACGAGCCGGACGTGGTGCGGAAGAAGATCATGCGGGCGGTGACCGACAGCGGCCAGGAGGTCGGGTACGACCCGGTAGAGCGGCCGGGGGTCGCGAACCTGCTGGAGATTCTCGCAGCGTGCACGGGCGGGAACCCTGAGTCACTGGCGGACGTTCACGACTCGTACGGCTCTTTGAAGAAGGACACCGCGGAGGCGGTGGTGGAGGTGTTGCGGCCGGTGCAGGCCCGGCACCGGGAGCTGTGCGCCGATCCGGCCTATCTGGAGGGGGTGCTGCGGGATGGTGCGGAGAAGGCCAGGGCGTTGGCTCGTCCGACCGTTGATACGGCCTACCGGGCGATCGGACTGCTGCCGCCCGTGGCGGAGGCCTCGCTGAGCGCCGCGCGGTAGCCGAGTGGTGGCCTGCGGGCGGCGGGTGGCCGCCGCCCGCGCAGGGCGTCGGGTCGGCCCTTCGTCGAGTGGGGTCAGTCCTTCTTGCCGGAGGCGAGTTCGCGGCTGCGGTCGCGGGCGGCCTCCAGGGCGGCGATGAGGGCGGCGCGTACGCCGTGGTTCTCCAGTTCGCGGATGGCGTTGATCGTGGTGCCCGCGGGGGAGGTGACGTTCTCGCGCAGCTTGACGGGATGCTCACCGCTGTCACGGAGCATCACGGCGGCGCCGATCGCCGACTGGACGATGAGGTCGTGGGCCTTGTCGCGGGGCAGGCCGAGCAGGATGCCGGCGTCGGTCATGGCTTCGACCAGGTAGAAGAAGTAGGCCGGGCCGGAGCCGGACAGGGCGGTGCAGGCGTCCTGCTGGCTCTCGGGGACGCGGAGGGTCTTGCCGACGCCGCCGAAGATCTCCTCGGCGTGCGCGAGGTGCCGTTCGGTGGCGTGGCTGCCTGCGGAGATGACCGACATGGCCTCGTCGACGAGGGCGGGGGTGTTGGTCATGATCCGGACGACGGGGGTGCCGGTGGCCAGGCGCTCCTCGAAGAAGGAGGTGGGGATACCGGCCGCTCCGCTGATGACGAGGCGGTCGGCGGGGATGTGCGGGGCCAATTCGTCCAGGAGGGTGCCCATGTCCTGCGGCTTGACCGTGAGGATCAGGGTGTCGGCGGTCTTGGCGGCCTCGGTGTTGCCGACCGGGCTGACTCCGTAGCGGGTGCGGAGTTCTTCGGCGCGTTCGGGGCGGCGGGCGGTGACCAGGAGGTCGGCGGGGGCCCAGCCGGCCCGGAGCATTCCGCTGAGCAGGGCTTCGCCGATCTTGCCGGTGCCGAGGACTGCGACTTTCTGGCTCATGCGGTTCAGTTTCGCACCGGTGAGCAGGGGTGCGGGTGGGGTGTCCGGTGGGCGGACGTCCGCCGCGGCGAAGGGGGTTCAGACGGTCCGCCGGCGCAGGGTCGCCGCTCCCAGGCCCAGGACCAACAGGGCGCAGCCGGCCACGATCAGTGCGTCGCGGACGAAGACCGCGGTCATGTCGGTGTGGCGGAGGACCTCGTTCATGGCGTCGACGGCGTACGACATCGGCAGGACGTCGGAGACGGCCTCCAGGACGGGGTGCATGTCGGAGCGGGGTGTGAACAGGCCGCAGAGGAGGAGCTGGGGAAAGATCACCGCGGGCATGAACTGGACGGCCTGGAACTCCGAGGCCGCGAAGGCGGAGACGAAGAGACCGAGGGCGGTGCCGAGCAGGGCGTCGAGGAGGGCGACGAGCAGGAGCAGCCAGGGGGAGCCGGTGACGTCCAGGCCGAGGAGCCAGACGGCGAGTCCGGTGGCGAGGGCGGACTGGACGACGGCGACGGCGCCGAAGGCCAGGGCGTAGCCGGCGATGAGGTCGGCCTTGCCGAGGGGCAGGGCGAGGAGGCGTTCGAGGGTGCCGGAGGTGCGTTCGCGCAGGGTGGCGATGGAGGTGACCAGGAACATCGTGATCAGCGGGAAGACCCCGAGCAGCGAGGCGCCGATGTTGTCGAAGGTGCGGGGGCTGGCGTCGAAGACGTAGCGCAGCAGGAGCAGCATCAGGCACGGGACGAGGATCATCAGCGCGATGGTGCGCGGGTCGTGGCGGAGCTGGCGCAGGACCCGGGCCGCGGTGGCAGTGGCGCGGGAGGTGGTGAACGCGCCGGCGGCCGGGGTGGTGGCCACCGTGTCCGCGGGGCCGGTCGGGCTGGTGGGGTTCATCGGGTGCTCTCCTTCGTGCGGTCCGCGGTGGCCGCTGCGTCGACGAGGTGCAGGAAGGCGGCCTCCACGGTGTCGGTGCCGGTCCGGGTGCGCAGGGCGTCCGGGGTGTCGTCGGCGAGGATCCCGCCCTCGCGCATGAGGAGGAGGCGGTGGCAGCGCTCGGCCTCGTCCATGACGTGGGAGGAGACGAGGAGGGTGGCGCCGCGGGTGGCGGCGAGGTCGTGGAAGAGGTTCCACAGGTCGCGGCGGAGGACGGGGTCGAGTCCGACGGTGGGTTCGTCCAGGACGAGGAGTTCGGGGGTGCCGAGGAGGGCGACGGCCAGGGAGACGCGGTTGCGCTGGCCGCCGGAGAGGTTGCCGGCGAGGGCGTCGGCGTGGCTGGTGAGGTCGACGTCGGTGATGGCCCGGGTGACGTGGTGGTGGCGTCGTTCGGCGGCGGCGCGGCCGGGGTCGAGTATCGCGGCGAAGTACTCCAGGTTCTGGCGGACGGTGAGGTCGTCGTAGACGGAGGGGGCCTGGGTGACGTAGCCGATGCGGCTGCGCAGGGCCGGGGACCCGGCGGCGTGGCCGAGGACGTCGAGACTGCCGGTGATCCCGGCCTGAGTGCCGACGATCGCGCGGATGAGGGTGGACTTGCCGCAGCCGGAGGGGCCCAGCAGGCCGGTGATCCGGCCGCGGGGGACGGTGAAGCGGAGGTCGCGCAGGACGGTGCGGGTGCCACGGACGACGGTGAGGCCCTCGGCGTGGACGGCGGGGGTGGCGGGGACTGCGGAGGTTGCGGGGTGGGGTGGCGGGCCACTCGGTTCATAATTCATCACGCGATGAATAATCCGCCCGCGGGGGTGCGGCGTCAAGGGGGTCGGGGGGCACCCGAGAGCGCCGGCGTGCTTGCTCGCGGCTTGCTCGGGGCCGGTGGTCGGGGGCGCGTACGCGACAGCGGCGGCCGGGCGGGGCCGGCCGCCGCTGGGCGGGGAAGGAACAGGGGCGAGCCGGGGTGGGATCCGGGTCCGGGTCAGGGTGTGCGGGCGACCAGGAGGTGGACGTCGTACGTCTCCTCGACGGTGCCGTCGGGGAAGGCCTTGAACAGGTGGGCGCGCTCCTCCTCCATGAAGGCGGTCCTGCGCTCCTCGGACTCGACGAGGAGGGCCGAGTGACTGCCCAGGTTGGCGAGGTGGACGTCGACCGGGACGCGTCGGTTCCAGCGGACCGTGCGGCGGGCGAAGTCCAGGCGCCCGCTGGGGTCGGCCCGCTCGGTGCGCTCGAGGTTCGCGCGCCGCTCGGCGATGGTGAAGCCCGGGCCGAGAAGGCGGCCGGTGCGCTCGGCGGCCTCGGCGATCCACTCGACGTCCAGTGCCTCGGTGTTCCACCACAGGGCCAGCGCACCGCCGGGCCGCAGCACGCGCAGTGCCTCCGGCACCGAGTGGGCCGGGTCGGTCCAGTGCCAGGCCTGGGCGTAGGTGAGGAGGTCGGCGTGGGCGTCGGCGACGGGAAGCGCGTTGCCGTCGCCCCGGACGAGCGGGATGTGCGGCAGCGCGCGGCGGAACTCGGCGGCCATGCCCTCGCCGGGTTCGACGGCGAGGACGTCGGCGCCGCGGGCGTGCAGGAGGGCGCTGGCGATCCCGGTGCCGGCGCCGACGTCCACGGTCCTGGCGCCGGACAGGGAACGGCCCGCCAGTTCCTCGACGGCGTCGAGAAGGGCCGGTGGGTAGGAGGGGCGGTTCGCGGCGTACTGGGCGGCGGCGGAGTTGAAGGAGTGGGCCCGGACGGCGTGCGGGGTGGTGGGTGACTCGGGGGTTGCCATGGGGTCATGGTGGGCGGGAAGGGCCGCAGGACACAGCGTTTTTCGGCGGGGCGGCGCCGTACACGGGGTGCTCCTCGGGCGGGCGCGGCCTACGGCCGGGCGTCGGTGCGGACCGCGCGGCCCGTGGCTGCCGGAGTGCTACCGGCGCCGCTTCTTCCTCGACGGGTCGCCGGTGCGGCGGGTGGCGCGGCGTTCGTGCTCCGCGCGCGCCTTCTCGTACTCCTCGCGGTGCAGATTCTCGCCCGGGGCCTCGGTGAGGGAGCGGACGGAGTAGGCGAGGAGGGAGCCGACGAAGCCGATGGCGAGCAGGCCGCGCAGGGAGGCCTGGCGCTGCGGGTCGTGCCGGACGCCGAAGCCGTCCCAGGTGTTGCGGAAGGCGAGCGCCGTGCAGATCGCGAACATGACGAGGACCAGCATGGTCACGAAGGAGCCGGTGCCGGCGATGCGGATGCCCTCGTACGCGTAGCGCAGCACCAGGCAGGAGGCGGCCGCGGCGGCGAGGGAGCCGACGGCGGCGCCGGCGCGGCGGGCCGCGTAGCCGTTGTCGTGGTGCACCCAGGAGGTGCCGAAGAAGCGCAGGGGCTCGGGGCGGGGTGCGTGGTCCGGAGCCACCCCGTCGCCCTGGGGCGCGCCGCCGGTGGGGGCCGCCGAGGTGTCCGTGGTGCCGGTTTCGTCGCTCACGCCACGATTATGGCTCCGCGCGCCTACGGGCTCCCGGTGGGGGGCGGCCTCCCCCACCGGGCCGGTGCCGACCTGGACCGGGGTCAGCCGCAGCGGGCGGCGATGTAGCCGTCGCTGCCCGTGTGTACGTACGCGTCCGAGACGTACTCGCCGCTGTCGATGAGGTCCCAGAGGTTCGTGGTGCCGTAGGTGCCCGACACGGTCGTACCGGGTGTCTGGCAGTAGACCGGGACCCGGACGCCCTCGGGCAGGATGCGCACCAGGTTGTAGCCGGGGCCGGGGCCGCTGCGGACGTTCAGCCGGACGCCGGGAGCCACGGCGTAGGTGCGGACCGCTGCCGCCGCCTCCACCGCCGGTCCGTCGTCGATGCCCTCGGTCTCCTGCGCACGGTCGACTGACATGTTCGTGCTCCTCCCCCGTTGCTGTTCCCGTGTCGTCGAGCTGAGAGCCCGACGCGGAACGCGTCCGCGCGACGCGCACGCAGACGCTAGCAAGCCGCCTCCGTCTCGCACGAACCATCGATTAGGCTCCGTGCGTCGCGCGCGCGGACGAACAGCACGGGGGTGGTCCATGGCGCCACAGCGCAACATCGGGGCGGGCGCGGAAGCGGAACTTCCCGAATACACCGGTCACTACCGTCTGGAGTCCCGTCTGGGCTCCGGCGGCATGGGTGTGGTGCACCTCGCCCGCAGCACCTCGGGGATGACGCTCGCGGTGAAGGTCGTACACGCCGAGTTCGCGCGGGACCCCGAGTTCAGGGGCCGCTTCCGGCAGGAGGTGGCCGCCGCCCGGAAGGTCAGCGGTGCCTTCACCGCGCCCGTCGTGGACGCCGATCCGCAGGCCGCGCGGCCGTGGATGGCCACGTTGTTCATCCCGGGGCCGACCTTGTCCGAACAGGTGAAGCGGAAGGGTCCGATGACCGCTCCGCAACTGCGCCGGCTGATGGCCGGGCTCGCGGAGGCGCTGCGGGACATCCATCGGGTGGGGGTCGTGCACCGGGACCTGAAACCCAGCAACGTCCTGCTCGCGGAGGACGGGCCGAAGGTCATCGACTTCGGCATCTCCCGGCCGACCGACAGCGAGCTGCGCACCGAGACGGGGAAGTTGATCGGCACGCCGCCCTTCATGGCGCCCGAGCAGTTCCGGCGCCCCCGGGAGGTGGGGCCGGCGGCCGACGTCTTCGCGCTCGGCTCGGTCCTGGTGCACGCGGCCACCGGGCGCGGGCCGTTCGACTCGGACAGTCCGTACGTCGTCGCCTATCAGGTGGTGCACGACGAGCCCGACCTGACGGGCGTACCGGACGATCTGACCCCGCTGGTGCGGCGCTGCCTCGCCAAGGAGCCCGCGGACCGGCCCACGCCGGATGAGCTGATGCGGGAACTGCGCTCGGTGGCGGCCTCGTACGACACGCAGGCGTTCATACCGGCGCAGCGCGCGAGCGAGGACGGGCCCGGCCCGGTGGCGGTTGCCCGTCCGGAGCAGGCCGAACAAGGGCCGGAGCGGCCACCGGCGCGGCCGTTGATGCGGCGATCGATGCGGCGACCGGGCCGGCGGGCGGTGCTGGGGGCCGGCGCCCTCGGGCTGGTGCTGGTGGGCCTCGCCGCGGTGTGGGGATCCGGCGGGGGCGACGAGAGGCCGAGGGCCGGCAGCACGGCGCCCCGGACGGCCGGCGCCCGCGCCTGGACGGTCCGGCCGGTGCCCGCCGGAGAGGGCATGCCGCAGTGCGCGTACGGGGTGGGGAAGGTGCTCTGCGCGCGGCCGGGTGTCGTCTTCGCGCTCTCCCCGGCCGACGGCCGGCTGCTGTGGCGGCGGCCCGTCGACACGCGGTCCACCAGCGGGCCTCCGGTCGTCTCCGGCGGTCTGGTGCAGCCGTACACGGACGGCGGCGGACGGCTCGCCGGGCTCGATCCGGCCACGGGCAAGGAGGTCTGGCAGCGGCGCCTGCCGGCGGGCACGACGGTGCGGTACGCCGGCGACATCGCCCTGCTCACCGGTGCCGACGGCGTGGTCACCGGCGTGGACGGCGCGACCGGTGCCACGCGCTGGCACGGTGCGGTACCCGGCCGGGGCGTACCGTCCTTCGTGGCGTTCCCGGGCGGATCCGGTGCGCGGAGCGAGCCGGCGTACGCGACGCGGACGTCCGCCGACGGCACCAGTACGCAAGTGACCGCCGTGGACCCGGGCACGGGGCGGGTGCGGTGGGACGTCCGGCTGAAGGGCTGGCTGAAACCGTTCGCCGCCCAGGCCGACGGTTCGGTGTACTTCCTGGGCGTCGACAGCGGTTACGGCGCCCGGGAGATCGTCCGTTACACGCCCGGGAGCGGGTCGACGCGGCGCGTGGCGCTGCCCGCCGTGCTCGCCGGCGCGCACGCGAGTGTGCGGGGGGACGTGGTCCATGTGCTGGCCACCGGCGGTTCCCTCGACGCCGTCGACATGGGTTCGGGCCGGCATCTGTGGCATCTGGAGACGTCGGTGAGCCGCGGTTCGGTGCCCGTCGCGCGGGGCAGGTCGGTGTACGTCACCGGGAGCGACGGCCGGCTGCTCGCCGTCGACGCCCGCACCGGCACGCTGACCGGGCAGACACCCGCACGGCTGGGCACGCACTCCGCCGGGGTCGTGACCACGCCGCCCGCCCCCGTGATCGTCGGCGGGGACGGGCGGGTCTGCGCCACCGCGCCCGACGGCACCGTCTTCACCGTGGACGGCCGCTCCCCGGGGAGCTGGTGACGTCCGGACGGGCACGGCGAAGGGCCGCCCCCCACCGGGGAGCGGCCCGCTGTCCCGCCTGTCCGGCCGGTCAGCCCAGCAGGGACACGTCCCGCACCGCGCCCTTGTCCGCGCTCGTGGCCATCGCGGCGTAGGCGCGCAGGGCGACGGAGACCTTGCGGTCGCGGTTCTTCGGGGCGTAGACGCCGTTCAGCGCCTGCTCGCGGCGGGCCAGCTCCGCGTCGTCCACCAGCAGTTCGATGGTGCGGCCCGGGATGTCGATGCGGATGCGGTCGCCGTCCTGGACGAGGGCGATCGTGCCGCCGGAGGCCGCCTCCGGGGAGGCGTGACCGATGGACAGGCCCGAGGTGCCGCCGGAGAAACGGCCGTCGGTGATCAGGGCGCAGCTCTTGCCGAGGCCGCGGCCCTTCAGGTACGAGGTCGGGTAGAGCATCTCCTGCATGCCGGGGCCGCCCTTGGGGCCCTCGTAGCGGATGACGACGACGTCGCCGTCCTTGACCTCCTGGGTGAGGATCCGCTGGACGGCCTCCTCCTGGGACTCGCAGACGACCGCCGGGCCCTCGAACGTCCAGATCGACTCGTCGACACCGGCGGTCTTGACCACGCAGCCGTCGACGGCGAGGTTGCCCCGCAGGACCGCGAGGCCGCCGTCCTTGGAGTACGCGTGCTCGGCGGAGCGGATGCAGCCGTTCTCTGCGTCGTCGTCCAGGGCCTCCCAGCGCTCGGACTGGGAGAAGGCCTCGGCGGAGCGGACGCAGCCGGGGGCCGCGTGCCACAGCTCGACCGCCTCGGCGGACGGGGAGCCGCCGCGGACGTCCCAGGTCTTGAGCCAGTCGGCGAGGGACGGGCTGTGGACGGCGTGGACGTCCTCGTTGAGCAGGCCGGCCCGGTGCAGTTCGCCGAGCAGGGCGGGGATGCCGCCGGCGCGGTGCACGTCCTCCATGTAGTACGTGCGGTTCTTCCCGACGTTGGGGGCCACCTTCGCCAGGCAGGGGACGCGGCGCGAGACGGCGTCGATCTCCTCCAGGCCGAAGGGGACGCCCGCCTCCTGGGCGGCGGCCAGCAGGTGCAGGATCGTGTTGGTGGAGCCGCCCATCGCGATGTCCAGGGCCATGGCGTTCTCGAAGGCCTGGAAGGTGGCGACGTTGCGGGGCAGGACCGTGTCGTCGTCCTGCTCGTAGTAGCGGCGGGTGATGTCCATGACCGTGCGGGCCGCGTCCTCGTAGAGGCGGCGCCGGGCGGTGTGGGTGGCGAGGACCGAGCCGTTGCCGGGCAGGGAGAGGCCGATGGCCTCCGTCAGGCAGTTCATCGAGTTGGCGGTGAACATGCCGGAACAGCTGCCGCAGGTCGGGCAGGCGTTCTCCTCGATGCGGAGGATGTCCTCGTCGGAGATCTTGTCGTTGACGGCGTCGGAGATCGCGTCGACGAGGTCGAGCGTGCGGACCGTGCCGTCCACGAGGGTGGCGCGCCCGGACTCCATCGGGCCGCCGGAGACGAAGACGGTCGGGATGTTCAGGCGCAGCGCCGCCATGAGCATGCCCGGGGTGATCTTGTCGCAGTTGGAGATGCAGACCAGGGCGTCGGCGCAGTGGGCCTCGACCATGTACTCCACGGAGTCGGCGATGAGGTCGCGGGAGGGCAGCGAGTAGAGCATGCCGCCGTGGCCCATGGCGATGCCGTCGTCCACGGCGATCGTGTTGAACTCGCGCGGGATGCCGCCGGCCTGCGTGATCGCCTCGCTGACGATCCGGCCGACCGGCTGGAGGTGGGTGTGGCCCGGCACGAACTCGGTGAAGGAGTTGGCCACGGCGATGATCGGCTTCCGGCCGATGTCCGCACCGGGTACACCCGAGGCACGCATAAGGGCGCGGGCGCCCGCCATGTTGCGTCCGTGGGTGACTGTGCGGGACCTCAGCTCGGGCATCGTCGCTCGCTCCTTCGAAGACCTTCTGGAGAAGAGTCCAGAGAGTTCTGACTCTCTCCGAGCGTACGCCGCCCCTCCGAACCGTGGACAGAAGTGTCCGGAATGCGGGACGGGCGTTCCAGCGTCGTACCGCGCGTACGGGGTCAGGCGGCCGTCAGATGGTGCTGTACGACCGGTGCCAGCCGCGCGACGAGCTGCTCCAGGTCCGCGGATGCCAGGGGCTCCAGCTTGATCACATACCGCATCATCGCCGTTCCCACCAGCTGCGCCGCCGCCAGCTCGGCGCGCAGCTCGGCGTCGGGCAGGTCCAGCAAGGCGGCGATGCGGCGCATCAGCTGGGCGGCGATCAGGCGGCGGAAGACGGCGGCGGCGGTGTCGTTGTCGACGGCCGAGCGCACGATCGCCAGCAGCGGGGTACGGGTCGCGGGGTTCTCCCAGACACCGAGGACGAAGCGGGTCAGCCGTTCCCCGACGCCGTCCAGCGGGCCGTCGGTCACCGCGTCGGACGCGTTCAGGGCGGGGGCGAAGGCGACCTCGACGGCCGCCTCGAACACCTCCTCCTTGCTGCCGAAGTAGTGGTGGACGAGCGCCGGGTCCACCTCGGCCGCCTTGGCGATGCCGCGGACCGACGTCTTCTCGTAGCCGCGCGCGGAGAACTCCTCGCGGGCGGCGGTGAGGATGCGGTCGCGCGTGCCGGCGGACTCGGTGCGCGGGGGGCGGCCACGGCGGCGGGGGGTGGTCCCGTTCATCCCCGGGGCACCCTTACGGCCGCCGAGGCGAGGTGCTTGCGCGTGAACTCCAGGGCCTCGGCGAGGTCGGCCTCGCGCTCGGCGCCGGACATCGCCCGCCGGGTGTTGACCTCGATCACGACGTGCCCGTCGAAGCCGGTGAGCGCGAGGCGCTCCAGCAGCTCGGCGCAGGGCTGGGTGCCGCGGCCGGGCACCAGGTGCTCGTCCTTGGCGGAGCCGCGGCCGTCGGCGAGGTGCACGTGCCCGAGCCGGTCTCCCATGCGGTCGACCATGTCCAGGGCGTCGGCACGGGCCGTGGCCGTGTGGCTGAGGTCGATCGTGAAGTGCCGGTAGTCGTCCTTGGTGACGTCCCAGTCGGGGGCGTAGGCGAGCATCTCGCGGTCGCGGTAGCGCCACGGGTACATGTTCTCGACGGCGAACCGGACGTCCGTCTCGTTCGCCATCCGCCAGATCCCGTCGACGAAGTCCCGGGCGTACTGCCGCTGCCAGCGGAACGGCGGGTGAACGACGACCGTGGACGCCCCCAGCTTCTCCGCCGCCGCCCGGGCCCGCTGGAGCTTGGTCCAGGGATCGGTCGACCAGACCCGCTGGGTGATCAGCAGGCAGGGGGCGTGGACGGCCAGGACCGGGATGCCGTGATAGTCCGACAGGCGGCGCAGCGCCTCGATGTCCTGACTGACCGGATCGGTCCACACCATGACCTCGACACCGTCGTAGCCGAGGCGTGCGGCGATCTCGAAGGCCGTCGCCGTCGACTCCGGGTAGACGGAGGCGGTCGACAGCGCGATGCGCACGTCCGTTGGTTCACCCACGTCCGTCACCTTACGGCGTGGGGGGACCCGGGTGTTGGGTGCCGGTTCGCCGGTGTGAGGTATGCCATGCGGGCGGGCGCGGCGGGGCCGTGATCGCTCCCGGGGTCCGCGCGCCACGGGCCGTCAGGCGGAGCCCATGTGGTCCAGGCGCCGGAGGATCACGCCCTCCCGCAGGGCCCACGGGCAGACCTCCAGGCTCTCCACGCCGAACAGGTCCATCACGGCCTCGGCCACCAGGGCGCCCGCCACCAGCTGGCCCGCCCGGCCCTCCGAGACACCGGGGAGTTCCGCTCGCTGGTCGGTCGTCATGCCGGCGAGGCGGGGGACCCAGGCCTCCAGGGACTCGCGCTTGAGTTCGCGCTGGACGTAGAGGCCGTCGGCGCTGCGGGCGGCACCGGCGATGCGGGCCAGCTGCTTGAAGGTCTTGGACGTGGCGACCACGTGGTCGGGGGCGCCGAAGCGGCTGAACTCCCCGACGTGGCGGGCGATCTCCGTGCGGACGTGCCGGCGCAGGACGCGGACCTCCTCCGGAGCGGGCGGGTCGCCGGGCAGCCAGCCCGCGGTGAGGCGGCCGGCGCCGAGCGGCAGGGAGACGGCCGTGTCCGGCTCCTCGTCCATGCCGTAGGCGATCTCCAGGGAACCGCCGCCGATGTCCAGGACCAGCAGTTTTCCGGCGGACCAGCCGAACCAGCGGCGCACGGCGAGGAAGGTGAGCCGGGCCTCCTCGGCGCCGGTGAGGACCTGGAGGCGTACGCCGGTCTCGTCGGCCACGCGCGTGAGGACGTCGTCGGCGTTGGTGGCCTCGCGGACCGCGGAGGTCGCGAACGGCAGCAGGTCCTCGACGCCCTTGTCCTCGGCGGCCTGGAGCGCGTCCCGCACGACGGCGATCAGCCGGTCGATGCCCTCCTCGCCGATGGCACCGCTGCCGTCGAGGAGCTGGGCGAGCCGGAGGTCGGCCTTGTGCGAATGCGCGGGCAGCGGGCGCGCGCCGGGGTGGGCGTCCACCACCAGCAGATGCACCGTGTTCGAACCCACGTCCAGGACACCGAGTCTCATGGACGGAAACGCTACTGCCAGAACGCCGGTCCTCGGTCCCCGGAGCGGGCCCCGGCCACTTACCCTGGACGGGTGCCAAAGACGAACAAGGCGAAGTCCGCGAAGCCGGAAAAGGCGGACAAGGTTCGCAAGGCCGGCAAGACTCCCAAGAGTGCGAAGGCGAGCGACGAGAAGGGTCTCGACTTCGCGCGCGCCTGGGTGGAGTTCCCCGACCCCGCGGACGACGAGCAGATCTTCCGCTGCGACCTGACCTGGCTGACCTCTCGCTGGAACTGCATCTTCGGCAGTGGCTGCCAGGGCATCCAGGCGGGCCGCGCGGACGACGGCTGCTGCTCGCTCGGGGCGCACTTCTCCGACGAGGACGACGAGAAGCGGGTCGCCGAGCACGTGGCCCGGCTCACCCCGGACCTCTGGCAGCACCACGCCGAGGGCCACAGCGGCGGCTGGGTCTCCGAGGACGAGGAGGGGTCCCGGCAGACGCGGCCCTTCCAGGGCTCGTGCATCTTCCAGAACCGGCCCGGGTTCGCGGGCGGCATGGGGTGCTCGCTGCACATCCTCGCTCTGAAGGAGGGCCGGGAGCCGCTGGAGACCAAGCCGGACGTGTGCTGGCAGCTGCCGATCCGGCGGACGTACGACTGGATCGACCGGCCGGACGACACGCGCGTGCTCCAGGTGTCCATCGGTGAGTACGACCGCCGGGGCTGGGGCCCGGGCGGCCATGACCTGCACTGGTGGTGCACCTCGGCGACCTCGGCCCACGGTGCGGGCGAACCGGTGTACGTCTCCTACCGGGCCGAACTGACCGAGCTGATGGGCAGGGCCGGCTACGACCGCCTGGTCGAGCTGTGCGAACAGCGACTGGCGTCGCAGCTCCCCCTCGTGGCCCCGCACCCGGCCGACCCGCCCCGCTGACGCACGGACCGGCCCGGGCCGGTCGGAGACGTGGCCCCACGTCGGCGCCGCCCACGGCGGTCCTACGTGCCGGCCGGGCTCGGGGGGTCCGTGTCCGTCGGGGTGGGGGGCGTGGGTGTGGGGTCGGTGGGGGGTGGAGTGGTCGGGGTGGGGGTCGGGTCGGCGGGGGGTGGGGACTGGGTCGTGGGGGGCTCGGCGGGAGGTGTGGCCGGTGGCGGTGACGGGGGCGTCGAGGACGGCCGGGGTGCCGGACGGCTCGGTGCCGTGCCGTAACCGTCGATGGAGACCACCGCGCCCGCCGGGGCCACCGCCACCCGCGCGTGCCAGTGCCCGGACGGCTCGCGCAACTGATCGACGTACACCTTGATCGTGAACGTCCGGCCGGGCCGGAGGGTTCCCGCGGACCGGCTGAAGTAGAGCCAGGCGGCCGGTGTGGACACCGACCAGCGGACCTCGGAGGCGCCGGAGGCCGTGAGGGTGATCAGCGTCGTGTCGCCGTCGGTGGCGGCGCCGACCGAGAGCCGGCCGGCGCCCTCGCCGTCCGCTCCGTCGACGCCGACGACCTCCACGGAGACATCCGACTTGCCGTCCTCGCCGTGCCGGGCGCCCGGCTTCACGCCGGCGTGGCCCGCGTTCTCGTAACCGCCGGCCGGGTCGCCGCCGGGCACGTCGGGGCCCTGGGCCTCGTGCGCGGTCGCGGAGCGGCCGTCGTCGTCCCCGGCCGGCCCGCCCCGGTAGGCGGCCCAGAGGGCGAGGACGGGCGCGGCGACGACCGTGGCGACCACCGTCGTGGTGACGGCACGCGCGCGGAGACGGTCGCGGCGGGCCGCGCGGTCCTTGGGGTCCATGGGGAAGCCGCGCCGGTCGAAGCGCGGCAGGGCCGCGCCCCGCGCGCGTGGGTGGCGTGCGAGGGCCGTGCGGAGATCCGCGCGCGGGGCCTCCAGGACGGGCAGCTCGGCCGGGGTGACCGTGGCGCCGGGCCAGCGGCCGGGGGCGGTGCGCTCGGCGGTGCGGCGGCAGCGCGGACAGTCGTCGACGTGCCGGACGAGCTCGCGGCGCACGACCGTACTGAGCACCATCTGGCTGTCGCCGGTGAGGTGGGCGACGCTCGGACAGTCGCCGGCCCGGACCACGGCCAGGGCCGCGCCGGTGCGCTCGACCTCGCAGGCCGCGGAGGCGAGCAGCTCCCGCGCGGCGGCCGGTTCCATACCGACGACGGCGGCCACCTCGTGGGCGGCGAGATGGTGGCGGACCGCGAGTTCCAGGGCCTCACGCTGCTCGGGGGTGGTGCCGGCCGCCTCCGGCCAGGCCAGCAGGGCCAGCTCGCGGCGCCGCCGTTCCCGGTCCTCCGGGGCGACGGCCGGCTCTGTGCCGTTCCCCGTTCCCTTCCCGGCTCCGGCGCGGCCCACCGCGTGCGTGGCCTGACGGCTCCGCTTGGCCTCGGCCAGCTTGCGCAGGCACGCCCAGCGGGCCAGCGCGTACAGCCAGGCCCTGCGGTCGCCGACGGCCTCGGGGCCTCGGTGCGCGCGCCGTTCGGCCAGGGCGAGGACGTCACCGAGGGCGGCGGTGGCCGCGTCGTGGTCGCACAGGACGGACAGGCAGTAGGTGAACAGACCGTCCAGGTACGGCTCGTAACGCTCCGGCGCGCGCTGCGCGACGGCGCGCGCCGCGGCGCGGTCGCGCGCCTCTCGTGCCTCGCGCGCCTCTCGACGCGCTTCCTGCGCCTCATGCGACTCACATGACTCACGCGACTCCCGGTGCGCCCTGTGCGCGCCGGTCGTGCGGGTGGTGGTCTCCGGGCTGCTGCTCATCACCCGTGCGACCGTAGGCGCCGTCGGAGCGCCCCTTCCGGATCCTTGAGCTCTTTTACTTCGTACGGGTGAAACGATCCCTCAAAAGGGGACAGTGCCCCTTTCTTCCGCCGCTCGATCCCCCCGGGCGCCGGCCGGGACCGGCCCGTCGACCGCCGGCCGCGGCCCCACGTGCGCCCCCTCCGTCCCGTCCGCGATCCCGTCCGTGGCCCCGTTGTCAGTGCCGCGAGCTACGGTTTCCGCATGGCTGCCCGTACCAAGACCACCAAGGACCGCCCGTCCTACCGCTGCACCGAGTGCGGCTGGCAGACGGCCAAGTGGCTCGGCCGCTGCCCCGAGTGCCAGACCTGGGGCACGGTCGAGGAGTACGGCGCGCCCGCGGTCCGGACGACCGCGCCGGGCCGCGTCACCACCTCCGCGCTGCCCATCGGCCAGGTCGACGGCCGGCAGGCCACCGCCCGCTCGACCGGCGTGCCGGAGCTGGACCGGGTGCTCGGCGGGGGCCTCGTCCCCGGCGCGGTCGTGCTGCTCGCCGGTGAGCCCGGCGTCGGCAAGTCCACCCTGCTGCTGGACGTGGCCGCCAAGGCCGCGAGCCCCGAGCACCGCACCCTCTACGTGACCGGCGAGGAGTCGGCGAGCCAGGTGCGGCTGCGCGCGGACCGCATCGGCGCGCTCGCCGACGACCTGTATCTGACCGCGGAGACCGACCTGTCCGCCGTCCTCGGCCATCTGGACGAGCTGAAGCCGTCCCTGCTGATCCTCGACTCGGTGCAGACGGTCGCCTCCCCGGAGATCGAGGGTGCGCCCGGCGGCATGGCCCAGGTCCGGGAGGTCGCCGGCGCCCTGATCCGCGCCTCCAAGGAGCGCGGGATGTCCACCCTGCTCGTGGGACACGTCACCAAGGACGGCGCCATCGCCGGCCCCCGGCTCCTCGAACACCTGGTGGACGTCGTCCTGCACTTCGAGGGCGACCGGCACGCGCGCCTGCGCCTGGTCCGCGGGGTGAAGAACCGCTACGGAGCGACGGACGAGGTGGGCTGCTTCGAGCTGCACGACGAGGGCATCGTGGGCCTCGCCGACCCGAGCGGCCTGTTCCTGACCCGCCGGGCCGAGCCGGTCCCGGGCACCTGCCTGACCGTCACCCTGGAGGGCCGCCGCCCGCTGGTGGCCGAGGTGCAGGCACTGACCGTCGACTCCCAGATCCCCTCCCCGCGCCGGACGACGTCCGGTCTGGAGACCTCGCGGGTGTCGATGATGCTGGCCGTCCTGGAGCAGCGCGGCCGGATCAGCGCCCTCGGCAAGCGGGACATCTACTCGGCGACGGTCGGCGGCGTGAAGCTGTCGGAGCCGGCCGCCGACCTGGCCATCGCCCTCGCCCTCGCCTCCGCCGCCAGCGACACCCCGCTGCCGAAGAACCTGGTCGCCATCGGCGAGGTCGGGCTCGCGGGCGAGGTCAGACGGGTCACGGGCGTGCAGCGCAGGCTGTCCGAGGCGCACCGGCTGGGCTTCACGCACGCGCTCGTACCGACCGATCCCGGCAAGGTCCCGGCGGGCATGAAGGTCGTGGAAGTCGCCGACATGGGGGACGCGCTGCGGGTGCTGCCGCGCTCGCGTCGCCGAGAGGCCCCACGGGAGGCGGAGGAGCGCCGGTAGACTTTGCGCAGGTCTCGCCCGTCCGTACGAACCGCGTGCCGGAACGGGAGCGCCCCAGACCCCGCGACCGGAGGAGTGCAGTGGCAGCCAACGACCGGGCATCAGCTCCCGGCAAGTCCGGTGGGAGTGCCGGTTCCGACGGCCTGATGCGCGCCTCGTTGAGCGCCGTGGCACCCGGCACCCCCTTGCGGGACGGCCTCGAACGCGTCCTGCGCGGCAACACCGGCGGGCTCATCCTGCTCGGCTCCGACAAGACGGTCGAGGCGATGTGCACGGGCGGGTTCGTGCTGGACGTCGAGTTCACCGCGACCCGGCTGCGGGAACTGTGCAAGCTCGACGGCGGCATCGTGCTCTCCTCGGACCTGTCGAAGATCCTGCGCGCGGGCGTCCAGCTGCTCCCGGATCCGACGATCCCCACGGAGGAGACGGGCACCCGGCACCGCACGGCGGACCGGGTGAGCAAGCAGGTCGGTTTCCCCGTGGTCTCCGTCTCCCAGTCGATGCGGCTGATCGCCCTGTACGTGGACGGCCAGCGGCGCGTCCTGGAGGACTCGGCGGCGATCCTCTCCCGCGCCAACCAGGCGCTGGCCACGCTGGAGCGGTACAAGCTCCGGCTGGACGAGGTCGCGGGCACGCTGTCGGCCCTGGAGATCGAGGACCTGGTGACGGTCCGGGACGTGTCGGCCGTCGCGCAGCGCCTGGAGATGGTCCGCCGCATCGCCACCGAGATCGCCGAGTACGTGGTCGAGCTGGGCACGGACGGTCGTCTTCTCTCGCTCCAGCTGGAGGAGTTGATCGCCGGGGTCGAACCCGACCGTGAGCTGGTCGTCCGGGACTACGTGCCCGAGCCGACGGCGAAGCGGTCCCGTACGGTCGCGGAGGCCCTGGCCGAGCTGGACGCCCTCAGCCACGCGGAACTGCTCGAACTGGGCACCGTGGCAAAGGCCTTGGGCTACACCGGCTCCCCCGAGACCCTGGACTCCGCGGTGTCGCCGCGCGGCTTCCGGCTGCTGGCCAAGGTTCCGCGCCTGCCCGGCGCGATCATCGACCGCCTGGTGGAGCACTTCGGTGGTCTCCAGAAGCTGCTGGCCGCGAGTGTCGACGACCTGCAAACGGTCGACGGCGTCGGTGAGGCCCGGGCGAGGAGCGTGCGGGAGGGTCTGTCCCGCCTGGCGGAGTCCTCGATCCTCGAGCGCTACGTCTGAGATCCGGCCCGCCCCACGGCCGACCGGCCGGCCCCTCGCTACCCGGCCCGCGGCCACCCGGCCCCTCGCCGCCCGACCCACGGCCGGCACGGCCTGCGGCCACCCGGCCCGTCGTTACCCGGCCCGTGGCCGGCCGGTCCGGCACCGGCCGCACGCCCGCCGTGGCCGCCCGCGCCCGCACGGTTCCCCGTGGGTTCCCGCTCCCCGCGCCCCGTGGAAGCGCCTCCGCCGGTGTTGGGCCCGGACCCGGCCCCAAGCCGGCGGCGCCCGGTCCGCGGAGCCTAGTCCGCGGACAGTACGAACGAGGCCTGCGCCTTCGCGAACCCCGGGGCCTTCGCCTCCAGCAGGTACGTGCCCGCCTCGGCCGAGCCCGCGGAGGGCGTCGCGCAGTGCGGGGCGCTCGGCTTGCGGTCCCACTTCACGGTGTACGTCACGCTCTTGCCCGCGGGCACCCGGAACACCAGGCTGCCCGCGCCGTCGGGGCAGTCGGCCGACGACCAGTAGGCGGCGTCCTTGTCGGCCGGCGTGATCGTCAACACCGCCTTCTTCGGGCCGAGATCGGTCTTGCAGTCGGCGGACGAGCTGTTCTTCGCGGTGAGTTCGAACGTCGGCGTCTGGTCCGGCGAGTAGGAGTTGTGCACACTGCGCAGGCTCAACCGCACCGCCCGGTCCGTGCAGTCGGGCAGCGAGGAGGACGCCGGGAGGGCGTCGCCCGTTCCCACGTGCCCGCCGGCCGAGCCGGGACCCGCGCCACCGCCGGACCCGGCGGAGCCGTCAGCCGACCCGTCCGAGCCGCCGTCCCCGCCGGAACCCGTACCGGACCCGTCGCCGGACCCGGAACCGGTGCCGGACCCCGACCCGGTGCCGCCGGAGTCGCCGCCCCCCGACTCGTCGCGCCCGCCGGGGTGTTGGCTGTAGGCGGGCCCGGAGTCGGACGGTCCGGGCGTGATCGTGTGCGCGGGGTTCTTGCCGTCGGACCCGTCGGTGTCCTTCTTGCCGCCCCCGCCGCCGAGCGTGACGATCAACGTGACCACCAGCACCAACAGGGCGATCACGGACAGCATTACGGCCCTCCGACGCCAGTAGATGGAGGAGGGAAGCGGCCCGACCGGATTGCGCAGAGATCCCACGGCCCAAACTGTACGAGAGATCAACGCGCTTGCTCGCGCCACCCGCCGCGCGCCCACGAACTTTTCCGGATCATCATTCCGGTAACTGCCGCCACCGGCGCGGTTCTTCCCAGTGCGCCACGCTCGGTGACCGCGCCGTCACCCCCCATGTCCGCCCACCCGTGGCAGGATCGGAAGGCCATGACTGAGATGCTCCACGCCCCCGTGATCACCTGGTTCGACGCCCACGCCCGCGACCTCCCCTGGCGCCGCCCGGAGGCGGGGCCGTGGGGGGTGATGGTGAGCGAGTTCATGCTCCAGCAGACGCCGGTGAACCGGGTACTGCCCGTCTACGAGGAATGGCTGACCCGCTGGCCGCGCCCCGCCGACCTGGCCAAGGAGGCACCGGGCGAGGCGGTGCGCGCCTGGGGCCGGCTCGGCTACCCGCGCCGCGCCCTGCGCCTGCACGGTGCCGCGGTCGCCATAACGGAACGGCACGGCGGGGACGTACCGACGGACCACGCGCAGCTGCTCGCGCTGCCCGGCATCGGTGAGTACACGGCCGCCGCGGTGGCGTCGTTCGCGTACGGACAGCGGCACGCGGTGCTGGACACCAATGTGCGCCGGGTCCTGGCGCGGGCGGTGACGGGCGTGCGGTACCCGCCGAACGCCACCACGGCCGCCGAGCGGCGGCTGGCCCGGGAGCTGCTGCCGGAGGACGAGCGGACCGCCGCCCGGTGGGCCGCCGCCTCCATGGAGCTGGGCGCGCTGGTGTGCACGGCGAAGAACGAGGGATGCCAGCGGTGTCCGATCGCCGAGCGGTGCGCCTGGCGGCTCGCGGGCAAGCCGGAGCACACGGGACCGCCGCGCCGCGGGCAGACGTACGCCGGTACCGACCGGCAGGTGCGCGGCAAGCTGCTGGCCGTGCTGCGGGAGGCGCACGCGCCGGTGCCACAGGGGGCGCTCGACCGGGTGTGGCACGAGCCGGTGCAACGGGCCCGCGCGCTCGACGGGCTGGTCGCGGACGGTCTGGTGGAGCCGTTGGCTGGGGGCCTGTACCGGCTGCCGCTGGGCTGACGCACAGGCATGTCACAGCCCACGGGCGTCCGTTACGACATTGCACATCGGTCAAAAGCCCGCAAAAAGGGCAAGTGAGCCGCCCTCTTTACCCCGTTCCGGCTTTCGTTACACAACCGACGGATAGCCGATTGCCAGCCGCAGGCTGGACCGCACAGCCCCGTGACAACCGCTCCGTAGCTTCTTGTCCGTGCCCGGCGGACCACCGGACACGAGGAACGGCAGAACTTCGGGCAGCGGCCCGGAGGACGACGGGGAACGGAGGCGGTTGATCATGGCGCAGGGCGAGGTGCTCGAATTCGAGGAGTACGTCCGTACCCGGCAGGACGCACTGCTGCGCAGTGCGCGGCGACTGGTGCCGGACCCCGTCGACGCCCAGGACCTGCTCCAGACCGCGCTGGTACGGACGTACGGCCGCTGGGAGGGCATCGCCGACAAGCGGCTCGCCGACGCCTATCTGCGCCGGGTCATGATCAATACGCGGACCGAGTGGTGGCGTGCGCGCAAGCTGGAGGAGGTCCCGACCGAGCAGCTCCCGGACGCCTCCGTGGAGGACTCCACCGAGCAGCACGCCGACCGGGCCCTGCTGATGGACATCATGAAGGTGCTCGCTCCGAAGCAGCGCAGTGTCGTGGTGCTGCGACACTGGGAGCAGATGTCCACAGAGGAGACGGCCGCTGCCCTCGGCATGTCGGCCGGTACGGTCAAGAGCACGCTGCACCGGGCGCTCGCCCGGCTCCGTGAGGAGCTGGAGGCCCGCGATCTGGACGCACGCGCGCTGGAGCGTGAGGAGCGGGAGCGTTGCGCGGCCTGACCGGGGCCGGACCCGACCGGGTCCGAGGCAGTACACAGGCGGTGATCACGGTGGGGGCCGTGCTCGCCGCCCTCGCCCTTTTCGCCGCCGCGTGCGGCAGCGGGGGCACGGGCGCGCGGGACGAGGGCCCGGCGCACGCCTCGGCGATGGCGGGAGCCGTCGCCTCCCCCGCCCCCAGCCCGTCCGGGAAGTACCGGCGGGTCGATCCCGTCGCGCTGCTCAACCACGATCCCGAGGTGTCGGGGGCGGTCAAGCGGGAGCTGAAACCGTGCGACGGCGACGAGTACCCGGTCGACGTCTCGTACGGCAACCTGACCGGCGGCCCGGTGGACGACGTCGTCGTCAACGTGCTGACCTGCGCCGACGCGGTCGGTGTCGGCGCGTACGTGTACCGGGAGGACGGCGGCGCGTTCACGAACGTCTTCAAGAGCGAGGAGTCCCCGGTCTACGCGGAGATCGACCAGGGCGTTCTGTCGGTGACCCGGCAGTACTACGAGCAGGGCGACCCGATCTCCAGCCCGTCCGGTGAGATCGTGACCCCCTACACGTGGCGGGCGGGACGGTTCGTCCAGGGCAAGCCCACCCGCAACGAGTACAGCAAGTCCGCCGGCGGGGGCCCGACGCCCGCGCCGGACAACTGACCGCCCACACGCACACCACGAGGACTGAGAACACCGGGATGGCAGACCAGACCCACGTCCTGTTCGTCGAGGACGACGACGTCATCCGCGAGGCCACCCAGCTCGCCCTGGAGCGGGACGGCTTCGCGGTCACCGCCATGCCCGACGGCCTGTCGGGCCTGGCCGCGTTCCGGGCGGACCGGCCCGACATCGCGCTGCTGGACGTCATGGTCCCGGGTCTGGACGGTGTCAGCCTGTGCCGCCGTATCCGCGACGAGTCGACCGTGCCGGTGATCATGCTGTCGGCGCGCGCCGACTCCATCGACGTCGTCCTCGGTCTGGAGGCGGGCGCCGACGACTACGTCACCAAGCCGTTCGACGGTGCCGTCCTCGTCGCCCGGATCCGTGCGGTGCTGCGCCGCTTCGGGCACGCCGGCGGTGCCCAGGCCGGGGATCCGGAGGCCGCCGTCGAGGGCGGCCCGCTGGCCTTCGGGGACCTGTACATCGACACCGACGGCATGGAGGTGCGCCGGGCCGGGCAGCCGGTGGCGCTGACCCCGACCGAGATGCGGCTGCTGCTGGAGTTCTCCTCCGCGCCGGGCACCGTGCTCTCCCGGGACAAGCTGCTGGAACGGGTGTGGGAGTACGGCTGGGGCGGGGACACCCGGGTCGTCGACGTGCACGTGCAGCGGCTGCGGCAGAAGATCGGCCAGGACCGGATCGAGACGGTCCGCGGCTTCGGTTACAAGCTGAAGGCCTGAGCGGAGCGACGGTATGCGGGGGATTCTTCGGTACCCGGTCCGGCGCATGGAGCGCGCGGGCCTGCGCACCGGGCTGAGATGGAAGCTGAGCGCGGCGATCGCGCTGGTGGCCGGCCTGGTGGCGATCGTGCTGAGCCTGGTCGTGCACAACGCGGCCCGCGTCTCGATGCTGGACAACGCGCGCGAACTGGCCAACGAGCGCCTCCTGCTGGCCCAGCGCAACTACGAGCTGAACCGGGGGCCGATCTTCCCCCACGTCAAGACCGATGACCCGGATCTGCCGGCCGCGCTGCGCGAGAAGGTCGAGCGGGGCCGCCGGGCCAGCGACGTCTCCGAGCACGGCGGGTCGCCGGACATCTGGGCGGCCGTGCCGGTGAAGAACGGGCACGTGCTGTCCGTGCACCTGCATCTGCCGGACCGCAGCAGCAACGTCATGAAGGACCTGGACCAGGCCCTCGTGATCGGCTCGGTCGCGGTCGTGCTCGGCGGCAGCGCGCTGGGCGTGCTGATCGGCGGCCAGCTCTCCCGCCGGTTGCGCAAGGCGGCGGCCGCCGCGAACCGGGTCGCCAAGGGCGAGACCGAGGTCCGGGTGCGGGAGGCCATCGGCGGGGTCGTACGGGACGAGACCGACGATCTCGCTCGCGCGGTGGACGCCATGGCGGACGCGCTCCAGCAGCGCCTGGAGGCCGAGCGGCGGGTCACCGCCGACATCGCGCACGAACTGCGCACCCCGGTCACCGGCCTGCTGACGGCCGCGGAGCTGCTGCCGCCCGGCCGGCTCACCGAGCTGGTCCTGGACCGGGCGAAGGCGATGCGCACGCTGGTGGAGGACGTCCTGGAGGTGGCCCGTCTGGACGGGGCCTCGGAGCGGGCGGAGCTCCAGGACCTCATGCTGGGCGAGTTCGTCGCCCGCCGGGTGGCCGCCAAGAACCCGGACATCACCGTACGGGTGGTGCACGAGTCGGAGGTCACCACCGACCCGCGGCGGCTGGAGCGGGTGCTGTTCAACCTGCTCGCCAACGCCGCCCGGCACGGCCGCCCGCCCATCGAGGTCACCGTGGAGGGCCGGGTCATCCGGGTCCGCGACCACGGCCCCGGGTTTCCCGAGGAACTGCTCGCCGAGGGGCCGAGCCGGTTCCGCACCGGCAGCGAGGACCGCGCCGGGCAGGGGCACGGGCTGGGGCTGACCATCGCGGCCGGCCAGGCACGGGTGCTCGGCGCCCGGCTGACGTTCCGCAACGTACGGCCGGCGGGCGCCCCCGCCCACCTTCCCTCGGAGGGCGCGGTGGCCGTCCTCTGGCTCCCCGAACACGCTCCGACCAGCACGGGAAGCTATCCGATGCTGCCGCGCCCCCTCGGCAAGTGACCACGGGGCCGACCGCCGCCGGACGGCGGGGCGGCCTGCCGAGCGGGGAGCGGCAGCGTCGGGGGCGCCCCGCGCAGTGTCCGCCGGGCCCGCCCGGTGCGCCCGTGTGCCGGGCGCGGACCGGGCGGTTCGGATCAGGTGTTCCGGGGCCGCCCCGACCGGTGGATGCGCGTACACGTCGAAGGCCCCGGAGGCGGTCGCCCCGGGGCCTTCGTGCGCGTGCGGACGTCAGACGGTCTCGACCATGGCCGCCGGCACCGTGTCCCCGCCGTCGGCGGAGGGCTTCTGCGGCCCGCCCTTGAGCGGGACCTCCTTGACGAACAGGGCCGCGGCCAGCACCAGCACCGCGATCCCGGCGCCGAGCAGGAACGCGGAGTGCGTTCCCTGGGACACCGCGTGCTGGTAGGCCTCCCGGGCGTCCGCCGGCAGCTTGGCCAGGCTCGCCGCGTCCAGCTGCGCCGACTTCTCGGTGAGCTTCGAGCCCAGCGCGCCGGCCCGCTCGGACATGACGTCCTGGACCCGGTGGTTGAACAGCGCGCCCATGATGGCGACGCCGAAGGAGGAGCCGAGGGTGCGGAACAGGGTGGTGGAGGAGGACGCCACGCCCATGTCCTTCATCTCCACGCTGTTCTGCGCGACCAGCATGGTGATCTGCATCAGGCAGCCCATGCCGGCGCCGAGCACCGCCATGTAGAGGCCGGAGGTGAGGCGGGTGGTGCCCGTGTCCATCAGCGACAGCAAGTACAGTCCGACGATCATCAGCGCGCCGCCGACGATCGGGAAGACCTTGTACCGGCCGCTGCCGGTGGTGACCCGTCCGGCGACCATCGAGGTCACCAGCATCGCGCCGAGCATGGGCAGGAGCAGCAGACCGGAGTTGGTCGCGGAGGCGCCCTGCACCGCCTGCTGGTACAGCGGCAGGAACAGGGTGGCGCCGAACATCACGAAGCCGGTGATGAAGCCGATCAGCGACATCAGGGTGAAGTTGCGGCTCCGGAAGATGTGCAGCGGCACCACCGGCTCGGCGGCCTTGGTCTGCCAGAACACGAACCCGACCAGCGTGGCCACCCCGATGCCGATCAGTTCCATGATCCGCGCGGAGGTCCAGGCGTACTCGCTTCCGCCCCAGGTGGTGACCAGCACGATGGAGGTGATGCCCACGGTCAGCAGGACGACGCCGAGGTAGTCGATACCCGCCTTGGACCGCTTCCTGGGCAGGTGCAGCACGGCGGTGACCAGCGCGAGGGCGACCGCGCCGAGCGGCAGGTTGATGTAGAAGGCCCAGCGCCAGCCCCAGTTGTCGGTGATGGTGCCGCCGACCAGCGGACCGCCGATCATGGCGAGCGCCATGACGCCGGCCATCATGCCCTGGTACTTGCCCCGCTCCCGCGGCGGCACGAGGTCGCCGATGATGGCCATGACGCCGACCATCAGGCCGCCGGCGCCGAGACCCTGCACGGCCCGGAAGCCGATCAGCTGGCCCATGTCCTGGGCCATGCCGCTCAGTGCGGAGCCGACCAGGAAGATCACGATCGAGCTGAGGAACGCGCCCTTGCGGCCGTACATGTCACCGAGCTTGCCCCAGACCGGGGTCGAGGCCGCGGTGGCCAGGGTGTATCCGGTGACGACCCAGGACAGGTGCTCCAGGCCGCCCAGATCGCCCACGATCGTCGGCATCGCCGTGCCCACGATCATGTTGTCCAGCATCGCGAGCATCATCGCGATCATCAGTGCGAGCAGCACCACTCGCACGCTTCGGGGCTGTTTGCCCTCTGTGACACTTTCGACCGCGTCCGCCATCCTCGTCCACTCCCCCTGCGGCAGCTACTTACTTGCCGCCCGGCTAGTTCAGTACACTGAAAAAGTAGACCTGTCACTAGCCGGTCGTCAAGTAAGTTTCCGCGGGAGCGCGAGGAGTACGAGGATGGGCGTCACCATGGACGGCACCAAGCAGCAGCGCCGCGGCAACACCCGCCAGCGCATCCAGGACGTCGCGCTCGCACTCTTCGCGGAGCAGGGATACGAGAAGACCTCCCTGCGCGAGATCGCCGAGCGCCTCGACGTCACCAAGGCGGCTCTGTACTACCACTTCAAGACGAAGGAAGAGATCATCGTCAGCCTCTTCGAGGATCTGACGCATCCGATCGAGGACCTCATCGAGTGGGGCAGGCAGCAGCCGCACACGCTGGTGACCAAGCGGGAGATCGTACGGCGCTACAGCGAGGCGCTGGCGGGCGCGGAACCGCTCTTCCGCTTCATGCAGGAGAACCAGGCGACCGTGCGCGAACTGCGCATCGGCGACACCTTCAAGGACCGGCTGCGCGGCCTCCGGGACATCATCATCGACCCCGAGGCGCCGCTCGTGGAACAGGTCCGCTGCGTCAGCGCGATGTTCACGCTGCACGCGGGGATGTTCGTGATGCAGGACCTGGAAGGCGACTCCGGGAAGAAGCGCGAGGCCGTTCTCGAAGTCGCCCTGGACCTGGTCACGCAGGCGCACCGGGGCGCCCACGGGACGGAGTAGCTCAGACGGAGACGCCCTTGGCGTGCAGGAAGGCGACCGGGTCGACGGCGGAGCCGTAGTTCGGGGTCGTACGGATCTCGAAGTGCAGGTGCGGCCCGGTGGAGTTGCCGGTGGAGCCCGACAGGGCGATGTGCTGGCCGGTCGCGACGACCTGACCGATCCTGACGTCGATCCGGGACAGGTGCGCGTACTGCGAGTACGTGCCGTTGCCGTGCTTGATGACGATGGCGTTGCCGTAGGCCGGGCCGTCACCGGCGCCGTTGGGGCCGGCCTTGACGACGGTGCCGCCGTGCGCGGCCATGACCTCGGTGCCGGTCGGCACGGCGAAGTCCTGACCGCTGTGCTTGGCCACCCAGTGGCTGCCGGCCTGGGCGAAGCTCGCGGAGAGCGTGTACGACTTCACCGGGTCGATCCAGGAGGCGGCGGACGGCGTGGCGGCGGACGCGACCCCGGTACCCAGCACGGCCGTGGCACCGAGGCCGGCAGCCAGGACGGCCACGCGGGTGCGGAGCGAGGACGTACGGGAAGAGCGGGACGTGACGCGCTGGAACATCGGTACCTCGTGGAGTCGGGGACGTTTGGTCCACCCGGCGTACAGACGTCCGACCGGGCGGCCATCCCTTGGTAACCGAGCACTGCGGAAGTCCCCAAAACGCCCATCTACGGCGACTGGTAGTAGATAACCGCAAAATCATCTACTTCTTGACAGACCTCGCCAGTCCTGGCCACCCCTGCTGACGACGTACTTTTCCGTCCGAACCCTGAGGGGTAAATGTCCCCTTTATCCTCTTATTTACGTTCACTAGCCGCCTTAGTAGGCCGTATACCGCCTGTGCGCCTTATCACCGGCCACCTCGATCGGCAGACACGGAAATGTGACGCAGGCCTCTAGGCACCTACCGTCCGGTAACCCTACGGTTCCCCTCGCGCCATCCCCGGATCAGATCATGCCCCTGACACTCAGGACGCGTACGGACACGCGTACGGACGTGAGAGGACCCCCCGATGACCCGACGCCCCTGGGCGCGCCCCGTCTCCGTGACCACCGTCTCCCTGGCCGCGCTGGTCGCGCTCGCTGCCCCGGCCCAGGCCGCCGGCGCCGCGGGGACCACGGCCGGCTCCGCCGCCGCGGCGGTCGACCACGCCACCTGGCAGAAGGACTGCCGGACGGTCATGGACCAGGCCCTGCCGTACCTGGAGCAGCGCATCGCCGCCGCCCGGCCCGGCGAGAAGCAGGCCGTCGTCCTGGACATCGACAACACCGCGCTCGAGACCGACTTCGGCTTCAGCTACCCCCAGCCGGCCAACAGCCCCGTCCTGGACGTCGCCCGGTACGCCCAGGACCACGGCGTCTCCCTGTTCTTCGTCACCGCCCGCCCCGGCATCCTGTACTGGCCCACCGAGTACAACCTCGAACACGACGGCTACCACGTCGCCGGCCTCCACGTCCGCGGCCTCTTCGACCTCTTCAAGGACGTCGCCGCCTACAAGACCGCCCAGCGCGCGGGCATCGAGAACGACGGCTACACGATCATCGCGAACATCGGCAACAGCGCCACCGACCTCTCCGGCGGCCACGCCGAGAAGACCTTCAAACTCCCCGACTACGACGGACAGTTGTCGTAACAGACGGCGACCGTGCTGGCTAGGCTCCCTCCGTACGACGCACGCGACGGGGGTGGCGGATGGAGCCGGCGGTACTGGGCGGGAAACTGGCGTCGAGCCTGATGGGCCCGCTGGTGAAGAAGCTGTTCCGCCCGGACGGACCGGGCGCGGGACTGGTCGGGAGACCGGTACGCCTGTCCGCGCTCGTGTCCTTCCGGGGCGAGACGCGCACCCTGGGCGAGAAGGAGGTGCGCAGGCTGGCCGGCCGGCTGACGGCGGAGGCCACGGCCTCACCGGGTGAGCGGCCCTTCCCGGCCGACGAGGAGACGGCCGTCACCGACACGCTGACCCGCCGGCTGCTCGCCCTGGGCGACCTGGACATGGACGATGTCCAGGCCGTACGCCTGGGCAGCCGGGAACTCGCCCGGCACCTGCGCCGCCACGCTCCGCCGCCCGACGGCCTGTCCGCCGACGCGTCCGCCTTCCTGGACTCGGCGACCCAGTGGGCCTGCCTGCACATCCTGGAGTTCTTCACCCGCCGCTCCACGTTCGTGGCCCGCACCCTGGTCGAGCAGACCCACACCCAACGGGAACTGATCGCCAAGGTCGACGAACTCATCGCCCGCACGCCCCGCCCCGGCACGCAGGACCTCGCCTTCGAACGCCGCTACCTGCCCTACGTCGCCGACCGGCACAACCACATCACCATCTACGGCATCGATCTGCGCGACTCCCCGGACCGCTGGCCGCTGGAGGTCGCCTACCTGAGCCTGGAGGTGACGGCGGCACAGGACACCGTGCGGGACGACAGCGGGCACCCGCTCCCGGCCACCGGCCGGCTGCCCGCCGAAGAGGCCCTGGCCGGCGGCTCCCGCGTGCTGCTGCGCGGCGACGCCGGCTCCGGCAAGACCACGCTGGTGCAGTGGCTCGCGGTCACCGCGGCCCGCGACGCCGACCGCGTCCCGTACGTCCTCCCGCTGCGCACCCTGATCCGCACCGGCCCGCTGCCCGCGCCGGCCGACTTCCTCAGAGCGGTGAGCTGCCCGCTGACCCCGCCGGAGGGCTGGACCGACCGGGTGCTGACGGCCGGCCGGGGCCTGGTCCTCCTGGACGGCCTGGACGAGATCCCGGCCGCCGACCGCCACCGCACCCGCGACTGGCTGCGCTCCCTGCTCACCGCCTATCCCGGCAACGCCTGGCTGCTGACCTCCCGGCCGACCGCCGTACGAGCCGACTGGCTGGCTCAGGAGGGCTTCGGTGAACTGACCCTGGCCCCGATGCGCCGCCCGGAGGTCGCGACCTTCGTCCGGCGCTGGCACGAGGCGGCGCGGGCACCGGAGTACGAGGGTCCGCTGCTGGACTCGCTGCGCACCAAGCGGGACCTGGCCCGGCTGGCCACCAATCCGTTGATGTGCGGCCTGATCTGCGCCCTGCACCGGGAGCGCCGCGGCTACCTCCCCACCGGCCGCAAGGAGCTGTACGACGCCGCCCTCGCGATGCTCCTCACCCGCCGGGACCGGGAGCGGGGCATGGAGTCCGAGCTGAGCGAGGAAGTGCAGCTGGAGCTGCTCCAGCGGCTGGCGTACGCGTTGGTGCTGAGCGGCCGTACGGAAATGGACACCGACATGGCCGAGGGGATCGTGGAGCGCTGTCTGCCCTCGGTCGCCTCGGCGCACGGGGACGCGGCGGCGGTGCTGCGTGACCTGCTGCTGCGGAGCGGTCTGCTGCGTCAGCCCGCCCCCGGCGTGGTGGACTTCGTGCACCGGACCTTCCAGGACTACCTCGGCGCCCGGTGTGCCGTGGCGGAAGGCCACCTGGACGTCCTGGTCAGCCACGCGGACGACACCCAGTGGGAGGACGTCATCCGCATGGCGGTCGCGCACGCCCGGCCACGGGAACGGTCGACCTTGCTGCGGCAGTTGCTGGCTGCGGACACTCCCCGGCTCACGTTGCTGGCACTGGCGTGTCTGGAACACGCGGCGGCTCTGGATCCGGGGGTGCGGGCGGAGGTGGAGGCACGGGCGGGGGTGTTGGTCCCGCCGGGTACGACGGAGGAGGCGCGGGTGCTCGCGGAGGCCGGGCCCCTGGTGCTGGAACTGCTGCCGGGACCGGCGGGGCTGACCGCCGAGCAGGCGCGGGGGGTGACGGTCACCGCCTCTCTCCTCGGGGAGGAGGAGCCCGAGACGGCGCTGGCGGTCCTGCGGCGGTTCCGTGACCATCCGGACCTGGGTGTGCGACGGCAGTTGGTCGGGACCTGGGGACGGTTCGACGCCGACGAGTACGCGAGCGAGGTTCTGGACCGTCTGGACCGGACGGATCTGTTGCTGACCTGCGAGAGCGTGGACCAACGGGACTGCCTGGCACGGATGCGCCCCTGGCGCCGCCTCCACTTCGCGGGCCCGCACCTCGTCGAGGACATCGTGGCCGCCCTGCCCGCCACCGAGCAGGTGACGACACTGCGCCTGATGACGAACGACCTCCTCACGGACTGCGCGGCTCTGTCGGCTTTCGGCTCGCTGAGCGACCTCCACCTGGCCGCGTGCCCGGCCGCGACGGGTCTGCACCACCTGGCCGCCCTGCCCCTGACCAGCCTGGTCCTCTCCCACATCGGCGATGTGACGGGCCTCGGTTCCCTGCGGTCGCTCACCAGTCTCTCGGTGACGGGCGTCCGCCTGCCGGGCACCGCCCTGACCGACAGCCTGCCGGTCGACGCACCCCTGGAATCCCTCCACCTGGGCCGCGGAAGCATCGCGGGCACGGGACTTCGCGGGCTGGAGAACTGGCCGGGCGTGCGCACGCTCAGCCTCGATCTGAGCAGCGCGGACAGCTTCGACCTCGTGCCCGAACTACCCTTCGTGAAGGCGTTGGTGCTGTCCGGGATCGAGGACTCCGTGGGGCTCGCCGCTGCGGCGGCACGGTTCCCGCACGTGCGCTCGGTCGTCCTGATCACGCGTCCGGGACCTGGTGCGTCCCCCGCCCGTTACGCCGGCTTCTTCCCTCGGGCCGAAGTCATGGTGGGCTGACCCGGGAGAGCCGGAAGGGGCCGGTGCCCGCAGGCACCGGCCCCTTCGGTCGGTCTGTCCGCCGGACGCTTATGCGTCCTTGCTCAGGTTCGGTCCGGCACCGCCGGCCGCCTGCTCGATCGGCGGGACGTCGGGCAGCGGCGACTTCTCCTCACCCCGGAAGGTGAAGATCTGGGTGTCGCCCTCGCCCTCGGTGTCCACGACCACGATGTGACCGGGACGCAGCTCGCCGAAGAGGATCTTCTCCGACAGCGTGTCCTCGATCTCGCGCTGGATCGTGCGACGCAGCGGACGCGCGCCCAGCACCGGGTCGTAGCCCTTCTTGGCCAGCAGCTCCTTGGCGGGCTGGGAGAGCTCGAGGCCCATGTCCCGGTCCTTCAGGCGCTCGTCGACCTTGCCGACCATCAGGTCGACGATCCGCAGGATGTCGGCCTGCGTGAGCTGCGGGAAGACGACGACGTCGTCCACACGGTTGAGGAACTCGGGCCGGAAGTGCTGCTTCAGCTCGTCCGAGACCTTGTTCTTCATGCGCTCGTAGTTGGTCTTCGTGTCACCCGAGGCCGCGAAGCCGAGGTTGAAGCCCTTGGAGATGTCCCGGGTGCCGAGGTTGGTCGTCATGATGATGACCGTGTTCTTGAAGTCCACGACCCGGCCCTGGGAGTCGGTCAGGCGACCGTCCTCCAGGATCTGGAGCAGCGAGTTGAAGATGTCCGGGTGGGCCTTCTCGACCTCGTCGAAGAGGACGACGGAGAACGGCTTGCGGCGGACCTTCTCGGTCAGCTGGCCGCCCTCTTCGTAGCCCACGTAGCCGGGAGGCGAACCGAAGAGACGCGACACCGTGTGCTTCTCGCTGAACTCCGACATGTCGAGGGAGATCAGCGCGTCCTCGTCACCGAAGAGGAACTCGGCGAGCGCCTTGGACAGCTCGGTCTTACCGACACCGGACGGGCCGGCGAAGATGAACGAGCCACCCGGACGCTTGGGGTCCTTCAGACCGGCACGCGTACGGCGGATCGCCTTCGACAGCGCCTTGACGGCGTCGACCTGGCCGATGACCCGCTTGTGGAGCTCGTCCTCCATGCGGAGCAGGCGGCTGGACTCCTCCTCGGTCAGCTTGAAGACCGGGATGCCGGTGGCCGTGGCGAGGACCTCGGCGATCAGCTCGCCGTCGACCTCGGCGACGACGTCCATGTCGCCGGCCTTCCACTCCTTCTCCCGCTTGGCCTTGGCGGCGAGGAGCTGCTTCTCCTTGTCGCGCAGGGAGGCGGCCTTCTCGAAGTCCTGCGAGTCGATCGCGGACTCCTTGTCCCGGCGGACGCCGGCGATCTTCTCGTCGAACTCGCGCAGGTCCGGCGGCGCGGTCATCCGGCGGATGCGCATCCGCGAGCCGGCCTCGTCGATCAGGTCGATCGCCTTGTCGGGCAGGAAGCGGTCCGAGATGTACCGGTCGGCCAGAGTGGCGGCCTGGACCAGGGCCTCGTCCGTGATGGAGACGCGGTGGTGCGCCTCGTACCGGTCGCGCAGACCCTTGAGGATCTCGATCGTGTGCGGCAGGGACGGCTCGGCGACCTGGATGGGCTGGAAGCGGCGCTCGAGGGCGGCGTCCTTCTCCAGGTGCTTGCGGTACTCGTCCAGGGTGGTCGCACCGATGGTCTGGAGCTCACCGCGGGCCAGCATCGGCTTCAGGATGGAGGCGGCGTCGATGGCGCCCTCGGCGGCACCCGCACCGACCAGCGTGTGCAGCTCGTCGATGAACAGGATGATGTCGCCGCGGGTGCGGATCTCCTTGAGGACCTTCTTCAGGCGCTCCTCGAAGTCACCGCGGTAGCGGGAGCCGGCGACCAGGGCACCGAGGTCCAGGGTGTAGAGGTGCTTGTCCTTGAGGGTCTCGGGCACCTCGCCCTTGACGATGGCCTGGGCGAGGCCCTCGACGACGGCGGTCTTGCCGACGCCGGGCTCACCGATCAGCACCGGGTTGTTCTTGGTGCGGCGGGACAGCACCTGCATGACCCGCTCGATCTCCTTCTCGCGCCCGATGACCGGGTCGAGCTTGGACTCACGAGCGGCCTGGGTGAGGTTCCGGCCGAACTGGTCCAGGACGAGGGAGGTCGAGGGGGTGCCCTCGGCGGGGCCGCCGGCGGTGGCGGTCTCCTTGCCCTGGTAACCGGAGAGCAGCTGGATGACCTGCTGCCGCACCCGGTTGAGGTCTGCGCCCAGCTTGACCAGGACCTGGGCGGCGACGCCCTCGCCCTCGCGGATCAGGCCGAGCAGGATGTGCTCCGTGCCGATGTAGTTGTGACCCAGCTGGAGCGCCTCGCGGAGCGACAGCTCCAGGACCTTCTTGGCACGGGGAGTGAAGGGGATGTGCCCGGACGGGGCCTGCTGACCCTGCCCGATGATCTCCTCCACCTGCTGGCGGACCGCCTCAAGCGAAATGCCGAGGCTCTCCAGGGCCTTAGCGGCGACACCTTCGCCCTCGTGGATGAGACCCAGGAGGATGTGCTCGGTGCCGATGTAGTTGTGGTTGAGCATCCGGGCTTCTTCCTGAGCCAGGACGACAACCCGCCGCGCGCGGTCGGTGAACCTCTCGAACATCGTTAATCGCTCCTCAGAGCGGTCAGGCAGTGGGGGGAACTTCCCCTCCCTGTCCTTCCGCAGCTTAGTCCCGCAAGCGGGGACCGCTCATTCCAACTGCCGACACCGTCGATGGCCTCCTGACCCCGAACGCCGACACTTGCTCCAACCCGATGGTGCGAGACGATGTTCCCGCAGGCCAGGCAGTTACCCCAGTCGCCAGTACGCCGATGGCGAACGTGAGACAGCCCGTTCTGCGTGTCGCCCCCTCCCACTAGGCATGTCTTACCCGCGGGCACTGACAGTCCATGCCGCGGGCACCGGTTCGCTCCGCTATGGGCGAACAACCTCGCGCCTCCCCGGACCCCCACGCGCCCCCGTTCCCGGCACTCGGCGCAGCCGACCGGGCACCCAGCGTAACCCGGGGGCCTCCGACGCGGTTGCACAGGTATGGCTGGCTCGGTCCTCGTCCCGTCCGCGTTCCCCCTTCCCCGTGAGCCCCTCGGTCCGGCAGTGCCGGACGCTCCGGCCCGGCACTGGTACGAGAACGATCTGGGCTGGCCGACAGTGCCCGGAGAGCCGCTGCGGCTGCGCACGGGGGTGCGGTTCGACGTGCTGGACGTGCCGGCGGAGGCGGGCGCGCAGGCGCTCCGGCGGCTCGCGCCCGGTTCTCCGGTGGCCGTGCGCGGCGACCGGATGGAGCTGCTGCTGGCCGCGGGCAGCGCGGAGGAGGTGCCCGGGGTGCTGGACTGGCTGGAGTGGGGTGCCGTGCCGCTGGACCTGCGCCTGCTGGGCGCGGGCGGCACGGTGGAGGCCCCGCCGCCGCCCGCGGGAGCCGTCACGTCAGGACGGGCGGGAACCGTGCAGGGGGCCGCCGTGTGGCTGCGGCCCCCTGGGCCGGGACGCGGGGTCGAGGCCTTGCTGCCGGCCATGCCGGCCGTCGGGCGCGGGACGAGCGCCCCCGATCTCGTACGACTGCTGGACACGGTGGCAGCACAGTGTCACCGGGTCCGGCTGCGGCGCTTGTGCGCCGGGCCGGCCGTTTCCGGGCGGAATCAGCCGTTGGCCTTCTCGTAGGCCTCGCGGATGGACGCCGGAACGCGGCCGCGGTCGTTGACCTCGTAACCGTTCTCCTTCGCCCAGGCGCGGATCGCCGCGGTGTCCTGGTTGCCGCCGGAAGCGGCGCGTGCCTTTCCACGTCCACCGGAGGCACGGCCCCCGGTACGACGGCCACCCTTGACATAGGGGTCGAGAAGACCGCGCAGCTTGTCCGCATTGGCAGTCGTGAGATCGATCTCGTACGTCTTGCCGTCCAGCGCGAACGTGACGGTCTCGTCCGCCTCGCCGCCGTCGAGGTCGTCGACAAGAAGGACCTGAACCTTCTGTGCCACCGCTTTTCCTTTCATCGATAACGTTGAGGACCAGGGGTGTGCGGCGTCCGCCGTTTCGCCGCCCCTGTTATATGCAGTACTGCGTTACGTCGGAAAGCAAACCGCTTTTGCCGGAAAAACACAAACCCCCGGGAGTGCCTCAGTGGACCGCCACCGCACGGAAACATGTGCGTTTCGGACATAGGACCCGGGGCAAAGACGATCACAGATGCAGAAGCATCCGGCTGTTGCCCAAGGTGTTCGGCTTCACTCGTTCGAGACCGAGGAACTCCGCGACGCCCTCGTCATAGGAGCGCAACAGCTCGGCGTAGACATCGGTGTCGACCGGTGTCTCCCCGATCTCGACGAAGCCGTGCTTCCCGAAGAAGTCCACTTCGAAGGTCAGGCAGAAAACCCGGCGAACGCCGAGCCAGCGTGCGGTCTGGAGCAGCTTCTCCAGCACCCGGTGACCGACGCCGGAACCCCTCAGGCCGGGCTTCACCGCGAGAGTGCGGACTTCGGCGAGGTCCTCCCACATGACGTGCAGCGCTCCGCAGCCGACCACCTCGGCGTTGTCGTCGCGTTCGGCGACCCAGAACTCCTGGATGTCCTCGTAAAGGGTGACCATGGCTTTGTCGAGCAGGATGCGGTCACGGACGTAGGCGTCGAGGAGGTGGCGCAGGGCGGGGACATCGCTGGTCCGGGCCCGCCGGACGGTCAGGGCTTTTGCGGGGACTTCGGGACGCTCTGCTGGCATGAACGGACGCTATCGCCCGTCCGTCCCCTCTGCCGAGCCGGGGTTCTCCTGCCGGCGGTCTTCGGAAGCCTGCCGGGTTTCTTCCGGTCCCTGGACGATGCGTACGGCGTCCCGGAGGGCCTGACGCTGTTCGTCACTCATCATCCCGAAGAAGGCGACGAGAGCGGCGGCCGGGTTGTCGCTCTGCGACCAGGCGTCGTTCATGAGGGCGGCGGCGTAGGCGGCTCGTGTCGACACGGCCTCATATCGATAGGCCCGTCCTTCCGCCTCACGGCGGACCCAGCCCTTCTGATGGAGATTGTCCAGAACGGTCATCACGGTGGTGTACGCGATCGACCGTTCCTGCTGTAGGTCTTCCAGGACTTCCCGAACGGTCACCGGGCGGTTCCACTTCCACACCCGCGTCATGACCGCGTCTTCGAGTTCTCCCAATGGGCGAGGCACAGCTCAGAACAATAGTGGGAGATCCCGGCAATGGCGTGCCGGACGTGCGCTAGGACAGCAAACGCGCACAAAAAGGGCGTACGGCCCGGAAGGCTGCGCAGGGCGCGGGGAGGCCGTACGCCCGGGCGGGCGCCGCGCAGGGGCGCCCACCGGTGTACGTACGGCAGGGCGCACGCCGGTGGGCCGGCACCTCGGGCGGAGAGGAGCCCGTCGCTCAGGCGTCGCCGGCGGCGGGGGCCTGGCGCGCACTCTCCACGCGCGCGAGGGCGGCGTCGACGGCCGCGTCCTCCTTGGCCTTGGCGGCCCCGCCCTGGGTCTTCACGATCACCCTGACCACACCGACGAAGAATGCGGCCATGACGACCGGGGGCACGAGCGCGGAGACGTAGTCCATGCCACCAGGGTAGCCACGGATCCCGGCCGGACCGGCGCGGGGTGGGCTCCCTCAGCGCGCCGTGGCACGGGCGGCGGGGGCCGGACGGTGGTGTCAGCCCGTGGCCAGCTCCCGGGGTTCCGCCGGCTTGCGGCGCGGGAAGACCTCTCCCGGCGTGGGGACGGGCCGCTTCGGCGTCTGGGGCGCGGGCCGCTCACCGGGGGCGGGGGCGGGCTTCGGCGCGGGTTCCTCCGGCGCGGGCGTGGCGGGCTCGTCGGCCCGCGTCGCCGCGCTCCGCGCGCCCGGCTCTCCCGCACCGCCCGCGAGGGCCAGCAGACGCGTCCGCGCGGACGGCACGGCGGGCGCCGGCACCTTGCGGGCGCCCTGGGCGAACCGGGCCCGCACGTCCTGCTCGGCCAGCGCCCGGCAGCGGTCCAGCAGCGCCGCCGCCACCGGGTTCCCGCGCAGTGCCCGCAGCGCGGCGAGGTCGTCCGGCACGGGCCGGTACCCGGTGCCGAGGACCTCCTCCAGAAGGGCGAGGTAGCCGGCGGCGGTGCCCGGCAGCGCGGCCCGGTACCGGCCCAGGTCGGCCACCAGGAAAGCGCGCAGTCTGGACCCTTCGCACATCGCCTCGTCGAGCGACTCGGCGAGGCGGAAGCAGTCCTGCACGTCCTCGGCGGAGGCGTGGCCGGGGTGGAGGGCGAGGGCGAGGGCGCGACGGAGCACACGCAGCTCCTCCGCGCCGAACGCCATGCCGCCGCGGGATCCGTATGGCGTGGGCATGCGGCGACGCTATCGCTAATCGGACAAAAGTGACGGATCGGAACGTTGTTCCGGCGCGTGTCGCTGCCGGTTTCCCCCGTCCGGGGTCACGCGCGGGGCCGGCACCCCCCAGGGCACCGGCCGCGCCTCACAGCCGCGACACGTTCCGCTCGTACACCAGCCGCAGCCCGATCAGCGTCAGCCACGGCTGGTGCTCGTCGATCACCGAGGACTCCCCCAGCACCATCGGCGCGAGCCCGCCCGTGGCGATCACTGTGACGTCGTCCGGGTCGCCGGCCAGCTCCCGCGCCATCCGGCCGACCACCCCGTCGACCTGCCCGGCGAACCCGTAGACGATGCCCGACTGCATGGCCTCGACCGTGTTCTTGCCGATCACGCTGCGCGGCCGGGCCACCTCGATCTTGCGCAGCTGCGCGCCCTTGACCCCGAGCGCCTCCACGGAGATCTCGATACCGGGCGCGATGACACCGCCGACGTACTCCCCGCGCGCGGAGACCGCGTCGAACGTGGTCGCCGTACCGAAGTCGACGACGATCGCCGGGCCGCCGTACAGCTCGACGGCCGCGACCGCGTTGATGATCCGGTCCGCGCCGACCTCCTTGGGGTTGTCGGTGAGGATCGGCACGCCCGTCTTCACGCCCGGCTCGACCAGCACGGCGGGAACGTCGCCGTAGTACCGCCGGGTGACCTCGCGCAGCTCGTGCAGCACCGACGGGACGGTCGCGCAGATCGCGATGCCGTCGATGCCGTCGCCCAGCTCGTCGCCGAGCAGCGGGTGCATGCCCATCAGGCCCTGGAGCAGCACCGCCAGCTCGTCCGCCGTGCGGCGCGCGTCCGTGGAGATGCGCCAGTGCTCGACGATGTCCTCGCCGTCGAACAGGCCGAGAACGGTGTGCGTGTTGCCGACGTCGATCGTGAGCAGCATGGCCGTTACTCCGCCTCGCGCAGGTCCAGGCCGATGTCCAGGATCGGCGAGGAGTGGGTGAGCGCGCCGACGGCCAGGAAGTCCACGCCGGTCTCGGCGTACGCGCGCGCGTTGGCGAGCGTCAGCCGGCCGGAGGCCTCCAGCAGCGCCCGGCCGCCGGCGATGGCGACGGCCTCCTCGCACTCGCCGGGCGTGAAGTTGTCCAGCAGGATGAGGTCGGCGCCCGCGTCCACGACCTCGCGCAGCTGGTGCAGGGTGTCGACCTCGACCTCGATGGGCACCTCCGGGAACGCCTCCCGTACGGCCTCGAAGGCCTGCGCGACGCCGCCGGCGGCGACCACGTGGTTGTCCTTCACCAGGGCCGCGTCCGAGAGCGACATGCGGTGGTTGAGGCCCCCGCCGCAGCGGACGGCGAACTTCTCCAGCGAGCGCAGGCCCGGGGTCGTCTTGCGGGTGTCCCGCACGCGCGCCCCGGTGCCCTCCAGCGCGTCCGCCCACGCGCGCGTGGCGGTCGCGATGCCGGACAGCCGGCACAGGATGTTCAGCGCGCTGCGCTCTCCGGTGAGCAGGTCACGCGTGCGTGTGGTGACCGACAGCAGCTTCTGCCCGGCCTCGATCCGGTCGCCGTCCTCCACGTGCCGCTCGACCTCGAACTCGTCCGTGCAGACCACGGAGAGCACGGCCTCGGCGACCCGCAGGCCGGCCACGACACCGGCCTCACGCGCGGTGAGGTCGGCGGTGGCCACCGCCTCCTCGGGGATGGTCGCGACGGTCGTCACGTCCACGCCGCCGTCCAGGTCCTCCTGGACGGCCACGTTGGCGATGTCCTCGACCTCGACCGGGTCGAGCCCGGCGGCGGCCAGCAGCTCGGCGAGCGCGGGGTCGAGCCCGCACTCCAGGTATTCCTCGTCGCCCTCGGCGCCGCAGGCGCAGCCGTCACCGCAGCCGCCGGTCGGGGCGAGGGGAAGGTCGTCGGTGCTCACGTCTGTCACTGCTCCTGTGGACGCTGGTCGGGCCGGATCGGGGGGAAGTCTGCGGTGGCGGTGGTGCGTACGGCCAGCGACCGGTCCGCGTTGAGCCGTACGACGATGTGGCGCCGCCAGGTGGTGTCGTCGCGCTCGGGCCGGTCCTCGCGCCAGTGGCAGCCACGGGTCTCCTCGCGCAGCAGGGCCGCGGCGACCAGGACCCGGGCCACGCACAGGAGGTTCGTCGCCTCCCAGGTGTCCACACCGGGCTCGGCGGTCTTGCCGTTCTCCTCCAGCGCGTCCCGGGCCTGGCTGTGCAGGTCCTGGAGCTGGTCCGCGGCCCGGGCCAGGGACTCCTCCGAGCGCAGCACGCCGGCGCCGCCGGTCATGATCCGCTGGATCGCGAACCGGCTCTCCGGGGCGAGCAGCGGGTGCGCGGGCCTGCCGGGGTGCGGGACCGGTGCGGGCACGCGTGCGCGCAGGCCGTCGTCCGCGTGCGCGGCGGCGATGTCGGCGGCGATCCGCTCGGCGTACACGAGCCCTTCGAGGAGCGAGTTGGAGGCGAGCCGGTTGGCGCCGTGCACGCCGGTGCACGCGACCTCGCCGCACGCGTACAGGCCGGGCACGGTCGTCCGGCCGTGGGCGTCGGTGCGGACACCGCCGGAGGCGTAGTGGGCGGCCGGGGCGATCGGGATGGGCTCGGTGACCGGGTCGATGCCGTTGGCCCGGCAGGCGGCCAGGATGGTCGGGAAGCGGTGCTCCCACATCTCGGCGCCGAAGTGCCGGGCGTCGAGGAACATGTGCTCGGCGTCCTGCTCCTGCATCCGCCGCATGATGCCCTTGGCGACGATGTCCCGCGGGGCCAGTTCGGCCAGTTCGTGCTGCCCCACCATGAAGCGCACGCCGTCTCCGTCGACCAGGTGGGCGCCCTCGCCGCGGACGGCCTCGGAGACCAGCGGCTGCTGGCCCTCGGCGTCCGTGCCGAGGAACAGCACGGTCGGGTGGAACTGCACGAACTCCAGGTCGCTGACCTCCGCGCCCGCGCGCAGCGCCAGCGCCACGCCGTCACCGGTCGACACCGACGGGTTGGTGGTCGCGGAGAACACCTGACCCATGCCGCCGGTCGCGAGGACGACCGCGGGGGCGTGCACGGCGCCCACGCCGTCGTGCTGGCCCTCGCCCATCACGTGCAGGGTGACGCCGGCCGTGCGGCCCTCCGCGTCGGTCAGCAGGTCCAGTACCAGCGCGTTCTCGACGGTCCGCAGCCCGCGCGCGCGGACGGCCTCCACGAGCGCCCGGGAGATCTCCGCGCCGGTCGCGTCGCCGCCCGCGTGCGCGATGCGGCGTCGGTGGTGGCCGCCCTCGCGGGTGAGCTCCAGCCTCCCCTCGGCGGACTCGTCGAAGTGGGCGCCGGTGTCGATGAGCCGCCGTACCGCGTCGGGGCCCTCGGTGACGAGGATCCGTACGGCCTCCTCGTCGCACAGGCCCGCGCCCGCCACCAGGGTGTCCTGAAGGTGCTGCTCGGGGGTGTCGCCCTCGCCGAGGGCGGCGGCGATGCCGCCCTGCGCCCAGCGGGTCGAGCCGTCGTCCAGGCGGGCCTTGGTGACGACGACCGTGCTGAGTCCGGCGGCCTCGCAGCGCAGCGCCGCGGTCAGGCCTGCCACTCCGGAGCCGACGACGACCACGTCCGCGGAGACGGCCCAGCCGGGCGCGGGTGCGTGCAGTCGTATGCCTGTGCTGGTCACGAGGCGGCTCCGAAGGTGAGGGGGAGGTTGTCGATCAGCCGGGTCGTGCCGACCCGGGCGGCGACGGCGAGGACGGCCTCGCCGGTGAAGTCGTCGGCGATCTCCGTGAAGTCGGCGGGATCGACCAGCGCGAGGTAGTCCAGCCGGAGCGGCGGTTCGAGGCGGGCGGCGTCGTCCAGGACCTGGCGGGCGGCGGCACGGACGGCCGCCGGGCCGCCGGGCGCGGCCGTCGCCACCGCGTGCGCGTCGGCCGCCGCACGCGACTCGCCCAGGGCGCTCAGCGCCTCGGCACGCGCGTGCGTGGAGGGCACTTCCCGGGCCCGCGCGCACAGCGCCTCCTGCGCCGCGTGCCGGTCCCGGCCCGCGAACAGGGCGCGGGACAGCGCGAGCGCGGTACGGCGCTCCGGCGGCGAGAGGTAGCGGTTGCGGCTGGACAGGGCGAGCCCGTCCTCCTCCCGCACGGTCGGTACGGCGACGATGTCGACGCCGAAGTTCAGGTCCCGCACCATGCGCCGGATCATGGCCAGCTGCTGGGCGTCCTTCTGCCCGAACAGGGCGGCATCGGGGCGGGTGAGGTGCAGCAGCTTGGCGACGACGGTGAGCATGCCGTCGAAGTGCCCGGGCCGCGAACCGCCCTCCAGCCGCTCGCCCATGGGGCCGGCGGAGACACGCACCTGGGGTTCGCCGCCCGGGTAGACCTCGTCCACGGAGGGCGCGAACACGGCGTCGGCGCCGGACCGCCCGGCCAGCGCCAGGTCGGCGTCGAGGGTGCGGGGGTAGCGGTCGAGGTCCTCGCCCGCGCCGAACTGCAACGGGTTCACGAACACCGTGACGACGACCTCGCCGTCCGGGCCGGCGATCTCGCGCGCGGTGCGGATCAGGGTCGCGTGGCCCTCGTGCAGGGCGCCCATGGTCATCACGACGGCACGACGGCCGCGGCGCACCCGCGCGTGCAGCTCTGCGGCGGTGCTGAGCAGGGCGGTGGTCATCGGTCGTTCCCCTCGATGCCGGTCGAGCCGTCGGTGCCGTCGGTGCCGGTCGAGCCGTCGGTGCCGGTCGTCCCGTCGGAGGCGTCAGTGCCGCCGGAGCCGCCGGTGCGGTCCGGGCCGCCGGTTCCGTCGGGTCCGGGGCTCCCCGGGGCTCCGGGGGCTCCGAGGCCCCCGTCGGCGAGTACCCCGAGGAGGTCCTCGGCCAGTTCCGGCTTCAGCAGACCGTGGGCGAGGGCCCGGTCGGCCGTCGCGCGGGCCATCGCCAGGTAGCCCGCCACCGCCTGCGGGGCGTGCTTGCGCAGCTCGGTGACGTGCGCGGCGACCGTGCCGGCGTCCCCGCGCGCGACGGGCCCGGTCAGGGCCGCGTCACCGGAGCGCAGGGCGTTGTCCAGGGCGGCGCCGAGCAGCGGGCCGAGCATCCGGTCGGGCGCCGCCACGCCGGCGGTGCGCAGCAGCTCCATGGACTGCGCGACCAGGGTCACCAGGTGGTTGGCGCCGAGGGCCAGGGCCGCGTGGTAGAGCGGGCGGTTCTCCTCGCTGATCCACTCCGGCTCGCCGCCCATCTCGATCACCAGGGCCTCGGCGGCCAGCCGCAGCTGCTCGGGGGCGGTGACACCGAAGGAGCAGCCCGCGAGGCGCTGGACGTCCACAGGCGTGCCGGTGAAGGTCATCGCCGGGTGCAGGGCCAGCGGCAGGGCGCCCGCGCGCAGGGCCGGGTCGAGCACCTTCGCGCCGTACCGCCCGGAGGTGTGCACGAGCAGCTGTCCCGGCCGCACCGCGCCCGTCTCGGCCAGGCCCGCGACCAGGCCGGGCAGGGCGTCGTCGGGGACCGTGAGCAGCACCAGGTCGGCTCGCCGCAGGACCTCGGCGGGCGGCACCAGGGGCACGTCCGGGAGCAGGGCCCCGGCGCGCCTCCGGGAGGCGTCGGAGACCCCCGAGACGGCCACCGGGCGGTGCCCGGCGAGCTGGAGGGACGCGGCCAGCGCGGGGCCCACGCGGCCGGCGCCGACGACGCCGACGGTGAGCCGCGCGGGGCGGTCCCTGAGATCTGGCTGGTGGTCTGTACTCACGCGACGGCGGCCTTCCCGTTCCAGTCCGCTCTGGGTACCGGACGATTTCTCGTCATGTTAACGCTATCCGGCGAACGGCGGCCGGTTGTCCACAGGCTGTGGGCCACCCCACGTTCGCCACCGTCGGCCGGCGGCGGCGAAAACGGGGTGCCCGCGCGCGTGCGGCACGGCATCATCGCGCGCATGGACGATGCGGCGGAGCAGGGCGACGAGCGGTCGGTGCGGCAGCGGCGGGCGGCCGTCCACCGGACGGCGCGTGTGCTGTCCCGTCCCGGCCTGCGGGACACGATCGGCGAACGGCTGGCGTACCTGATGGAGACGGCCCCCGAGGTCTACGACCTGGACGAGCCGGCCGACATCTACGGCGACCGGATCGTCACGCACCTGGAGGAGCGGGTCGCCGCCCTGCTCGGCACGGAGGCCGCCGCGTTCTTCCCGACCGGCACGATGGCCCAGCAGGTCGCCCTGCGCTGCTGGGCCGCCCGCACCGGTTCGCCCACGGTCGCCCTGCATCCGCTCGCCCATCCGGAACGGCATGAACGGAACGCGTTCCGCGAGGTGAGCGGCCTGCGTCCGGTCCAGGTGACCACCGAGCCCCGGCTGCCCACGGCCGACGAGGTACGCGACTTCGAGGAGCCCTTCGGCACACTCATGCTGGAACTGCCCCTCAGGGAGGCCGGCTTCGTGCTGCCCACCTGGGAGGAGCTGACGGAGGTCGTCGAGGCGGCGCGGGAGCGCGACGCGGTGGTGCACTTCGACGGCGCGCGCCTGTGGGAGTCCACCGTCCACTTCGGCCGTCCGCTCGCGGAGATCGCCGGCCTCGCCGACACGGTCTACGTGTCGTTCTACAAGTCCCTCGGCGCGTTCGGCGGTGCCGCCGTCGCCGGCCCGCGCACGCTGATCGATGAGGCCAGGGCCTGGCGACACCGGTACGGCGGGATGATCGTGCAGCAGTTCCCGACCGTGCTGTCGGCGCTCGCGGGCCTCGACCGGAAGCTGCCGCGGCTGCCCGACCACGTGCGCCACGCGCGCGTGGTGGCCGCCGCGCTGCGCGAGGGATTCGCGGCCGCGGGGCTGCCCTGGTCGCGCGTCCACCCGGAGGAACCGCACATCCACCAGTTCCAGGTCTGGCTGCCGTACGACGCGGACGTACCGGCGGAGGCGGCGGTGCGTCAGGCCGAGGAGACCTCGGTTCTGCTGTTCGCCAACGGCTGGGAACCGGCCGGGCCCGGGCTCGCGTTCACGGAGGTCACGGTCGACGAGGCCGGGCTGGAGTGGACGGCGCAGGACGTGCGGGCGGCGGTCGCGGAGTTCGTGGCGCGGCTGCCGTAGCGGGCGTGCGGGGAGAGCCGGTGCGGCGCGTGGGTCACAGCGCGCGCGGGCGCGGCCAGCGGTCCAGGGCGCTGCGCAGCCGTCCGTGCGCCGGGCGCCCGTCGACGACCGCGCTGAAGCGCCGGTGGTCGCTCAGTTCGCGGATCAGACCGAGTTCGCCGCGGCCCGGCGCGGGCGGTTCGGGCTCGCCGTGCAGGCGGGCGCGGTAGCTGTCGAGGAGGTACTGCTGGGTGATGCTCATGGCGGACCGCCTTCTCGGGATGCGTGGGTAGAGGCAATGACCGACTGCTCGCCGAACGATCGTCGGCCGGTCACCGATCGCTCGGCGACCGATCGGGCTCCGCGGCTGCCCCGGTGTCCTCAGCCTGCTCCGGCCCCGGACCGATGTCCCGTGGATTGACGATTGCCGTCAATCCACCGGGGCGGTGTCAGTGGCGCGGTGCACGATGGGGGCATGAGCGTGACCATCGACATCACCGGGCTGGCCACCGACGGGGACGCCTCCGGCCCGCACGCGGCCGAGAGGTGGGCGAGGGTCTCCGTCGTGCCCTCTCCCCTCGCCGAGCTGGGGATGGCGCTGCACGCGCTCAGCGAACCCGGCCACCACCCGGACCTGCGGGGCTGGGCCACCGCCGTCTCCTCCCGGCTGGACCCCTGCCTGGCGGACCGGCTGTGCGAGGCGGACTTCCTGTGGCGTACGACGTTCTCGGACGTCTTCGCGCCGTTCGCCGGTGTTCCGGGCGGTCACGCGCTCCCCGGGGCCACGCTCGCCGAGGAGCTGGACCAGCTGGACACGCTGACGGACGACCAGTTCGTCAACGCCGCCCTGGAGTTCACCTGCCAGCTGCGCTACGACCTGAAGGAACCGGGTCCGCTGGACGACCCGCAGCTGCGCCGGCGCTCCCTGGAGCTGGCCGCCGCGCGCGGCGCCGTCCAGGAGCGGTTCACGCGCCGCCTGCTGACCGATCCCCCGGCCGTCCGCGCCTGGTTCCGGCAGCTGATGCTCGACTGCGACGAGGCGTTCTTCGCCGAGGCCTGGGCCCGCGTCCATCCCCAGCTGGCCGCGGACGCCCGGCACAAGACGGACCTGCTGCGCCGCAAGGGACTCGGGGAGGCCCTGGCGTCCCTGTCCGGGGCGATCTCGCTGGACGAGGAGGCCGGGCTCATCACGGTCGACAAGCTGCTGGTGGGCCATGCCGCCACGGGCGACGGCCGCCTGGTGCTGGTGCCGACCAGCCTCGGCTGGCCGCACGTGATGGTCCTGCACCGGTACGGCTGGCAGCCCTCGATCACCTACCCGGCGAGCGGCACGCGCGCGCAGGCCCCCTCGGTGGAGCAGCTCACCCGCCGCATGGAGGCGCTGGCCCACCCGGTGCGGATGCGGCTGTGCCGGCATCTGGCGCGGGCCCCGCACACCACGAGCGAGCTGGCCGACGCGCACGGCATGTCGGCGCCCGAGATATCCCGGCACCTGACGGTGCTCAAGAAGGCGGGCCTGATCAGCGGCTGCCGCCGCGGCCGGTACGTCCAGCACCAGCTGGACCTGTCGGCGGTGGCCCGGCTGGGCAGCGACTTCATCGAGGGCGTCCTGCGCTGAGGCCCCGCCCGGTGGGGCGGCGTCAGCCGTGGCCGCCCGCGCGCACCAGGCCCGTCTCGTACGCCAGGACGACCACCTGTACGCGGTCGCGCAGGCCGAGCTTGGTCAGGATGCGGCCCACGTGGGTCTTCACCGTCGCCTCGCTGAGCACCAGCCGGGCGGCGATCTCACCGTTGGACAGGCCCTGCGCGACCAGCAGCATCACCTCGCGTTCCCGCTCGGTGAGCCGCTCCAGCTCCTTGTGCCGGGGGGCGTTCCCGGCGGAGGGCAGCAGCGGCGCGAAGCGGTCCAGCAGGCGCCTGGTGGTGGAGGGCGCCACGACCGCGTCACCGCTGTGCACGGCACGGATGGCCGCCAGCAGGTCGCCGGGCGGCACGTCCTTGAGCATGAAGCCGGAGGCGCCCGCCTTCAGGCCCGAGAACGCGTACTCGTCCAGGTCGAACGTGGTCAGGATGAGCACCTTCGGCGCGTCCGGCTCCGAGCAGATCCGCCGGGTGGCCTCCACGCCGTCCAGCTTGGGCATGCGGACGTCCATCAGGACGACGTCCACGGCGGCGGACCGCAGCACCTGGAGGGCCTCCACGCCGTCGCCCGCCTCCGCGACGACCTCCATGTCCGGCTGGGCGGCGAGCACCATCCGGAACCCGGTGCGCAGCAGCACCTGGTCGTCGACGAGCATCACGCGGATCGTCATCGGGTCCTCTTCCGTGTCTTCGGTTGCCGTCCTCGCCGTCCGGTGCCGTCTGCGGCTGCCGTCGGCGGAGGGGGTGCGGGGGTCAGCAGGGGGTGCGCGGCGGGCTCAGTGCGCCGGTTTCAGCGGCAGCAGGGCGCTGATCCGGAATCCTCCGCCCGGGCGCGGGCCGGCGTCCAGCGTGCCTCCGACCATGCCGACCCGCTCGCGCATCCCGATCAGGCCGTGTCCCTGCCCGTCCGCACCGCCCTCCTCGTACAGCTCGTGCGGGGCGCCCTTGCCGTCGTCCTCGACCAGCAGGCCGAGACCGTCGTCGAAGTAGACCAGCCGGACGCTCGCGCCCGCGTGGGGGCCGCCGTGCTTGCGGGTGTTGGTGAGCGCCTCCTGCACGATCCGGTACGCGGTCAGCTCCACCCCGCTGGGCAGCGGGCGCGGAGTCCCCTCCACCCGGAAGTCGACGGGCAGGCCGGAGCTGCGGCACTGCTCGACCAGGTCGTCGATCTGCTCGACGTCGGGCTGCGGGACGTACTCGCCGCCCTCCTGGTGCTCCCCGGTGCGCAGCACGCCCAGCAGGCGGCGCATCTCGGCCAGGGCCTGGCGGCCGGTGGACGAGATCGTCTCCAGGGCCTTCCTGGCCTGGTCGGGCGCGGCGTCCATGACGTAGGCGGCGCCGTCGGCCTGCACCACCATCACGGACACGTTGTGGGCGACGACGTCGTGCAGCTCGCGCGCGATCCGGGCGCGCTCGGCGGCGACCGCGACCTTCGACTGGGCCTCGCGCTCCTTCTCCAGCCGCGTCGCGCGCTCCTCCAGCTGGGCGAAGTACGCGCGCCGGGTGCGCATGGAGTCGCCGAGCACCCAGGCCAGGGCGAAGGGCACCGTCTGGAAGACCACTATGGCGATCTGCCCGAGGAAACCGGTGTGCTCGGCCGGCCAGCGGATCTGGGCGAGGGCCGCCGCACAGAGGCTGACGGCGAGCGCGAGCCGGGAGGCCCAGCGCTCACCGACCGCCGCCACCGTGTAGGTGATCACCAGCATGGCGAAGTCGGCGACGGTCGTCTCGACGTCCAGCACCAGCTGGGCCAGCCCGGTCACCAGGGCGACCAGCAGCATGGGCTCCGGGAAACGGCGGCGCAGCGCCACGACGGCACACAGGACGGCGGACACGGCCATCCCCACGAAGAGCGTTCCGTGGTGACCTCGCACCCCGTCGAGGCTGACCACGCTCAGGCCGGACAGCCCGAACAGGGCGACGGCCCAGAAGGCGTCGACCCAGGTCGGGTGGCGGCGGAGGAAGTCATAGAGGCGCTGCACGTAACCCAGAGTAGGTAAACCGGATGTGTGCAGGGGTCAACCGGAGGGCCGATCCGGGCCCGGCGCGTGTACTCCGCAAGGTGGAGAACCTGATCATCTGTGCGCCTAGTCTGTTCCGGTGGCGGACGAGACGGACGGGACGACGGCGGAGGACCCGCGCGAGGATCGCGGCCCGCGCGGCCGGCGCGGCTGGCGCTCGGCGGCCGAGGCGGCGCTGTACGGGCCCGCGGGCTTCTACCGGCGCCCCGAGGGCCCGGCGGGTCACTTCCGCACGTCCGTGCACGCCTCCCCGCTGTTCGCGCGGGCCGTGGCCCGGCTGCTGTGCCGGGTCGACGAGGCCCTGGGGCGGCCCGCGGTGCTGGACTTCGTCGACCTGGGCGCCGGGCGGGGGGAACTGGTCACCGGGGTGCTCGCCGCGCTGCCGCCCGGGGTGGCGGCACGCGCGCGTGCGTACGCCGTGGAGATCGCCGGCCGCCCGGCCGGCCTCGACCCCCGTGTCACCTGGCGGCACGACCTCCCGGAGGCGGTCACCGGGCTGCTGTTCGCCAACGAGTGGCTGGACAACGTCCCCGTGGACGTCACCGAGGTGGACCGCGCCGGCGTGCCCCGGCTGGTGCTGGTCGCGGCGGACGGCTCCGAGCGGCTCGGTGAGCCCGTGACGGGCCCGGACGCCGACTGGCTCGCACGCTGGTGGCCGCTGCCGGCCGAGGAGGGACTGCGGGCGGAGATCGGACTGCCCCGGGACCGGGCCTGGGCGGCGGCCGTGGACCGGGTGGCCGCGGGGCTCGCGGTGGCCGTGGACTACGCGCACACCGTTCGCACGCGCCCCCCGTTCGGCACCCTCACCGGTTTCCGGGAGGGGCGCGGGACGGCGCCCGTGCCGGACGGGTCCTGCGACATCACGGCACACGTCGCCCTGGACGCGTGCGCGGCGGCGCCCGGGTCCACCCGGCCGGAGGGGGCGCTGCCCCGCACGGCGCAGGGGACCGACGGAACGGCGCGCGAGCTGGGCGACCCGCGCCTGCTCACGCAACGCGCCGCGCTGCGCGCCCTGGACATCACCGGCGCACGCCCCCCGCTCGCGCTGGCTTCCACGGACCCCGCCGCCTACGTGCGCGCCCTGGCGAGCGCCGGCGAGGCCGCCGAGCTGACCGCCCCGGGCGGACTCGGCGACTTCGGGTGGCTGCTCCAGCCGGTCGGCATCCCGGACCCCCTGGACCCGGGCGGCCCCCGCTGACCGGTGGGCCCCCGGCGGCCTACTTGTCGATGTCGCCGACCACGAAGAACATCGACCCCAGGATCGCCACCATGTCCGCCACCAGCGTCCCCGGCAGCAGCTCGGTCAGCACCTGGATGTTGTTGTACGACGCCGAGCGCAGCTTGAGCCGGTACGGGGTCTTCTCGCCCTTGCTGACGAGGTAGTAGCCGTTGAGGCCGAGCGGGTTCTCCGTCCACGCGTACGTGTGCCCCTCGGGTGCCTTCAGCACCTTCGGCAGCCGCTGGTTGACCGGTCCGGGCGGCAGCTGCGCGAGCCGGTCCAGACAGGCGTCGGCGAGGTCCAGCGCGTTGTGGGTCTGCTCCAGCAGGACCTCGAAGCGGGCGAGGCAGTCGCCCTCGGCGCGGGTGACGACCTCGAGGACGTCCTGGAGGTCGCCGTAGGCCAGGTACGGCTCGTCGCGACGCAGGTCGAAGTCGACGCCCGAGCCGCGCGCGACGGGCCCGCTCACGCCGTAGGCGTGCACCGTCTCGGGCGCCAGCGCCCCGACCCCGCGCGTGCGTCCCCGGAAGATCTCGTTGCCGAGCACCAGGTCGTCGAAGACGTCCATGCGCGAGCGGACGGCGGCGACCGCCGCACGCGCGCGTGCGGCCCACCCGGCGGGCAGGTCCTCCTTGAGGCCGCCGACGCGGTTGAACATGTAGTGCACGCGGCCGCCGGAGACCTCCTCCATCACGTTCTGGATCACCTCGCGCTCCCGGAACGCGTAGAACACCGGCGTGATCCCGCCCAGCTCCAGCGGGTAGGAACCGAGGAACATCAGGTGGTTCAGCACCCGGTTCAGCTCGGCGAGCAGGGTGCGCGTCCACACCGCCCGTTCGGGCACCTCCATGCCGAGCATCCGCTCCACGGCGAGGACCACGCCCAGCTCGTTGGAGAACGCCGACAGCCAGTCGTGGCGGTTGGCGAGCATGATGATCTGCCGGTAGTCGCGGGCCTCGAAGAGTTTCTCGGCGCCGCGGTGCATGTAGCCGATCACCGGCTCCGCGCGCACGATGCGCTCCCCGTCCAGCACGAGCCTGAGCCGCAGCACACCGTGCGTGGACGGGTGCTGGGGCCCGATGTTGAGCACCATGTCGGTGCTCTCCGCCGCGCCGCCGATCCCGACCGTGGTCTCCGCCGTAGGGGTCATGGCCCCAGTTTCCCCTACGTACGCTGGCCCCATGGAAACGGGGAGCGGGAAAGACGCGGGAACGGCGGCGGGCGAGCCGGCGTGGCGGGGGCTGCGGCCCGGCCTGCTGCGCGTGCGCCGGATGCTGCTGGGGGTGTGGGCGGGGGCGCTGGCACTCGCCACGGGGCTGCTGCTGGGGCTGCTCGTGGGGCCCTCGTGGGCGGCCTGGGCACTGCTGCCCCTGCTGTCCGCCGCCTGGTGCTGGCGCCTGCTGGAGCGCAACTGGCGCTCGTGGCGGTACGCCGAGCGCGCCGACGACCTGCTGATCAGCCGCGGTGTCCTGTGGCGCGAGGAGACGGTCGTGCCCTACGGGCGGATGCAGCTGGTGGAGGTGACCTCCGGGCCCGTGGAGCGGCGCTTCGGGCTGGCCACCGTGCAGCTGCACACGGCCGCCGCCGCGACCGACGCGACCATCCCCGGCCTGGACCCGGCCGAGGCGGAGCGCCTGCGGGACCGGCTCACCCAGCTGGGCGAGGCACGATCGGCGGGCCTGTGACACCCCCGGGCCGCGCCGGCGGCACGGAGGGCGGCGGCGCGGACGGCGGCATACCGGCGGAGGGCGGCGGCCTGGACGGCGGCATACCGGCGGACAGCGGCCGGCTGGACGGCGGCGTCCAGGACGAAGGCGTACCGGAGGGCGGCATACCGCGGCAGCCGCCCGTCGCCGAGCGCCGGCTTCATCCGGTGACGCCCTTCCGCCGGGCGTGGGCACCGCTCGCCGTACTGGCCGGCTGGGCGGTGCACGACCCGGGCGGTGCGCAGGAGCAGCTGGACCGGCTGACCGGCACCATGCTGCTGCTGGGAGCCGCCGTGGTGGTGCCGGTGGCCGGTCTCTACGGCTTCCTGTCCTGGTGGTTCACGCACTTCGCGGTCACCGGGACCGAACTGCGCATCCGTACGGGCCTGCTGTTCCGGCGCACCGCGCACATCCGCCTCGAGCGCATCCAGGCCGTGGACGTCTCCCGTCCGCTCCTCGCGCGCGTGGCGGGCGTCGCGAAGCTGCGGATCGACGTCGTCGGCGCCGACGACAAGGACGAACTGGCCTTCCTGGGCGAGCGGGAGGCGCGGGCCCTGCGCGCGGAGCTGCTCGCGCGCGCGGCGGGTTTCGCGCCCGAGACGGCGGCCGGCGTGGGCGAGGCGCCCGCGCGCGAGCTGCTGCACGTGCCCCCATGGGCGCTCGCGGGCTCCCTGGTGCTGACGGGAGCCACGTGGCTCTCGCTGGTCGGCGCGCTCGTCGTACCCACGGTGCTGTGGCTCGCCACCCACAACGTGTGGACGGTCCTCGCCACCGCCCTGCCCCTGCTCGGCGCGGCCGGCGCGCGCAGCGCGGGGCGCTTCGTCACCGAGTTGGACTGGACGGTGAGCGAGTCGCCGGACGGGCTGCGCATCGACCACGGGCTGCTCGACCGCGCGCACGAGACGGTACCGCCCGGCCGCGTGCAGACCGTGCGGATCATGGAGCCGCTGCTGTGGCGCCGGCCGGGCTGGGTGCGGGTGGAACTGGACGTGGCCGGATCCGCCAACTCGGTGCTGATACCCGTCGCCCCGCGCGCGGTCGCCGAGTCCGTCATCGCGCGCGTGCTGCCCGGCGTGACGGTGCCCCGGGATCCGGCACGGGTGCCGCGCCGGGCGCGGTGGTGTCTCCCGCTCTGGTGGCGCGGACACGGGCTCGCGGTCACCGGCACGGTGTTCGCCGCCCGGAGCGGCCTGCTGCGCCGCCGGCTCTCGCTGGTCCCGCACGCCAAGGTGCAGAGCGTACGGCTCACCCAGGGCCCCTGGGAGCGCCGCTGGGGGCTCGCGGACATCCACGTCGACACGGGGGCCGGCAAGACCGTCACGGCCCGGCTGCGGGGCGCCGAGGAGGCCGCGCGGCTCCTGGCGGAACAGGCGGAGAGGTCCCGCACGGGCCGCCGGGACGCCCTGCCGGACCGCTGGATGACCACCGACTGACGGCGGGCCGGCGGTCGGCTCCGCCGGACCACGGCGTCGGGCCCGGCTCCCCCTCGCGGGAGGGCCGGGCCCGTTCGTCAGGGGCGCCTGGTCCCCTGACGCGTCCGTACCGCTGACGGGGGCTCAGGAGGCCGCGCCGCGCAGCCTCTCGACGTCGATCTGCTCGGTCTCGTCGTGCGCCGTCAGGTCGATGACCTGGCCGACGCCCCGGGATCGCGCGTCGGCGGGCTTGAACCCGGACTCGGCCTCGGCCTTGTGCACGGCGAGCGCCTCCTGGCCGACGACGTCGGCCAGGTCCTCGTTCTGCACGGCGTCCAGCGCGGCCTTCGGCGCGCCCTTCTGGGTGCCGAAGAAGTCGAAGCCGCCCTCGACCGCCGGGCGCCGCGCGGGCGCGACCGGGGCGACGGCCACGGCGGTGGGCACCGTGAAGTGCCCGGCGGGCGGCCGCGCCGCGGGACGCGCGGCCTCGGCCGCCGGCACGGTGCCGGTGTCCGGGTCGGCGGCGGCGTCGGCGTCGGCGGCATCGGCGTCCGTCACGGCTGCCGCGGTGTCTTCTCCTTCGGCGACGGCTTCCGCCGGTTCACCCACGGGAGTCACCTCGCCCACGAGAGCTGGCGGCGCGTCGCCCACGGTCCCGGCCGCACCCTCCGCGTCGGCCTCGGGCACGGCGGCGGCCTCCGGCTCGGGCTCCGGGTCGGGCTCGGCGCCCGGCCCGCCCGGTGCCTCCCGGTCGAACCGGGCCAGGGCCGTCAGGGCCCGCCGGTACAGCCGCGCGCCCTCGGAGGAGAACACCGGGTACCGCGCCGCCGCGCCCCCGGACACGTCCGCGGCACCCGGGTCCGCCTCCGGCCGGGCGCTCCGGCCGGGCGGCAGGGCCGGGGAGGAGGACGGCGCCGGCCCGGGCACGACGGCCTCGATCTCCAGCAGCCGGCGTCCCTCCAGGGCGCTCGCGCGTTCGGTCTCCGCCGTGGCGTACCGGCGCAGGAGGGCCGCGTGCTCGTTGCGCAGGCCCGCCAGTTCGGCGCGCTTGGCCCTGAGCCGCTGCTCCAGCTTCACCCGCAGTTCGCGGGACTCCTCGAGGTCGGTCTCCAGTTCGGCGACCCGTTCCTCGTACCGCCATTCGTCACCGGCACGCGCGCGCGTGAGTTCGGCGACCTGCTTGCCCGCCTGGGTGTCCCAGCGGCGCATCACGACCGCGCCGGCGACCGCGGTCGCGGCGGCCACGGCGGCCAGCGCGCGCACCACCGGCGCCTCGGCGAACACCCAGGGGCCCAGCGCGCAGATGACGGACACACCGGCGAGCGCCGAGGGAGGCAACAGCCGGTGCAGAGGCGGGGAATGGCGGTGGCGTCCACGTGGCATGGCCAGAAACTTACCGCCCGTAGGCGAATCATGGGCCCCCGCCCCGTAAAAACACAGCCATGGCGTGTGCTTCACGGAGCGTCAGGGGTGCCACGGGCTCACCGGTCGGTGAGCCGCCCGCTGAGCCACTGGAGCGACGGCGGGATCTCGCGCCGCCAGGTGTTGAAGTTGTGCCCGCCGCTGTCGAGGATGATCGACGAGATCCGGGTCAGGTTCGTGGCCTGCACGCGCGCGATGAACTTCATCGTGGCGTTGTAGTTGTGCTCTCCGACCCTGCTGCTGGTCACGAGCAGCGACGTGTCCGGCGCGGACTCGTGCTGGAGGAGCCACGACAGGTCGGCCCGGTTGCGCAGTTCCGCGTCGCCGCGGAAGAGGTCACCGGTGGTGGGGTCGATGGGCGCCCTGTAGTACGGCGAGAGGCCGGCGCCGGCCGCGTACACGCCGGGGTGGTGCATGGCGAGCTTGAGCGCGCAGTAGCCGCCCGTGGAGTCACCGATGACGCCCCAGCTGCCCGGGCGCTTGCCGGCCCGGTAGTGCGTGAGGACGGCGTCCGGCAGATCCTTCGCGAAAAACGTTTCCGCTTGCGGCCCGCCCGGGATGTCCACGCACTCGGTGTCCCGCGGCGGGGCCACGGTGGGCCGCAGCATGATCAGGATCATCGGCTGCATCCGCCCGTCCTTGGACAGCTGCTGCGCCGTGCGCGGGTAGTTCAGCTTGTCCACCAGCGACCGCGCCGTGCCGGGGTAGCCGGTCAGCACCACGGTGGCCGGGAACGTGCGCGTGCGGTACTGCGGCTGGAAGTACTCCGGCGGCAGGTAGACGTACGCCGGGGTGGCGATGTGGGTCGTACGGCCGATGATGTCGACCTTCTGCACCTGCCCGCCGGTCTCCGGCCGCGCGGCGCGCACCCCGGGTACGTCGGAGGTGGAGACCACTTGGAGGGGACCGCCGGTGCTGCCGTTGGCCGAGTGGTCGACCACGATCCCCTGCTCGGTCTCCGTGCCGAACAGGTCCGCCCAGCTGGCGTAGAAGCCGAAGGCCTGGTTGGCGGCGAGCCCGACGGACGCGAAGAGCGCCAGCTGGGTGGCCAGCATCAGACCGACCCGTCCGCCGACGGCCCGCCAGCTCCGGCGGGCGAGGCGCGGCCACAGCCACACCGTGCCGACGAACAGCCCGGCGGCGATCACGATCGCCAGCACCAGCACTTTGTTGCTCGTGAGACCCATGAGCTGTTTCCTGCCTGCGCTTTCCGCCCGTACCCTGCCCACACTCGTCGCGAAGGCTTGCCCGGGGCTTTCCTTGGCCTTTGACCGGACTTTCCGGTGAGGAGTGAACCTCTGTTGCCGAGACACCGTCCTAGAGGGCGCAATGTCGCCGGATGCCCGATCGGGCCCGGGTTCAAGGTCTCTCGCAGAACTACGGGATGCGATGTCTGTCAGGATAGATGGGGAAATGTCGGGCGAGGTTCCGAGTCGATCAAGCCGGGCGCGGCGAGTGCTGCGCGGCCCGCGCCCCGAGGCCGTTCCCGCTCTGGTCGGCAGGGCCGCCGCGCTCGTGGGCGTCCTGGACATTGCCGCGGGTGTGTTCCCGCGCTTCCGTCACAGCCGTATGCACGCCCTGGCCGAGGTGCTGCCGGGCTCGTTCGGGCCGTTCGCGGCGGCGCTCTCGCTGAGCGCGGGCGTGCTGCTGCTGCTGCTCGCGCACGGGCTCAAGCGGCGCAAGCGCCGGGCGTGGCGCGCGGCGGTCGCGCTGCTGCCGGCGGGCGCGGTGGCGCAGTTCGCGTACCGGCACTCGGTCGTCGGCATGCTCATCGCTTTCGTGCTGCTGGTGCCGCTGCTGCGCCACCGGGACCAGTTCGCCGCCCTCCCCGACCCGCGCAGCAGGTGGCGGGCGCTCGCCAACTTCGTGCTCATGAGCGCCGGTTCCCTCGTTCTCGGAATGGTCATCGTCAGCGTCCACCCGGACCGGACGATCGGCGACCCGAGCCTGGCCGACCGGCTGACGCACGTCATCTACGGCCTGTTCGGCTTCGAGGGCCCGGTCGACTACCAGGGCAACACCTCCTGGACCGTCGCCTTCTCCCTCGGCGCGCTCGGCTGGATCACCGCCGTCACCACCGTCTACCTGGCCTTCCGTCCCGAACACCCGGCCGCGCGCCTCACCGAGGAGGACGAGGGCAGGCTGCGTGCGCTCCTGGAGAAGCACGGCCGGCGCGACTCGCTCGGCCACTTCGCGCTGCGCCGCGACAAGGCCGTCGTGTTCTCGCCGAGCGGCAAGGCCGCGGTCACCTACCGGGTCGTGTCCGGCGTGATGCTCGCCAGCGGCGACCCCATCGGTGACGTCGAGGCGTGGCCGGGCGCCATCGAACGCTTCATGGACGAGGCCAGGGCCCACTCCTGGACCCCCGCCGTGATGGGCTGCTCGGAGACGGGCGGCGAGGTGTGGACCCGCGAGACCGGCCTGGACGCCCTGGAACTGGGCGACGAGGCGGTGGTGGACGTGGCGGATTTCTCGCTCGCCGGACGCGCGATGCGCAACGTGCGTCAGATGGTCAAGCGCATCGAGCGGGCCGGCTACGAAACCCGGGTACGGCGCATCCGTGACGTCGGCGACGCCGAGCTGGAGCGGATCCGCCGCGCCGCGGAGGACTGGCGGGGCACCGACACCGAGCGCGGCTTCTCCATGGCGCTCGGCCGCATCGGCGACCCGTCCGACGGCGACTGCCTGATCGCCACCGCGCACAAGGCCGACGACGCGGTGGGCGAGTACGGCGACCTGAAGGCGATCCTGCACTTCGTGCCCTGGGGCGGGGACGGCGTCTCGCTGGACCTGATGCGCCGTGACCGCAGCGCCGACCCGGGCATGAACGAACTGCTGATCGTCGCCGCCCTGCAGGCCGCCCCGAAGCTCGGCATCACCCGGGTCTCGCTGAACTTCGCGATGTTCCGCTCCGCCCTCGCGCGCGGCGAGAAGATCGGCGCCGGTCCCGTCCTGCGGGCCTGGCGCGGACTGCTGGTGTTCCTCTCGCGCTGGTTCCAGATCGAGTCGCTGTACAAGTTCAACGCCAAGTTCCAGCCGCGCTGGGAGCCCCGGTTCGTGGTCTACCGGGCCTCCGGCGACCTTCCCCGCATCGGCTTCGCCGCCATGCAGGCGGAGGGCTTCGTCAACCTCGCCCTGCCGCTGCCGCGCTTCCTGCGCCGGCGCCGGACGGCCGCCCAGCGCCCCTGCGCCCACGCAATGGGAGAACGGGACGTCCGGGCGGCCTGAGCCCGGGCCGGACCAAGTGCGGCGCCGGGACCGGCCCGGGCGGAAGGCCCACCCCCTCCGGCACGAGGGCCTCCGCCCGGGTCGCCGCGCGTTCACGGCCCCCTGCTGGGCCTACGCTGAACGTATGAACAACCTCAGCGGGCGCGGCCGAGTGGCCGGCCTTCCGGCATGGGACCGGTGCGCGGTCATGGGGGTCGTGAACGTGACCCCCGACTCCTTCTCCGACGGCGGCCGCTGGTTCGACACGACCGCCGCCGTCAAACACGGCCTCGGTCTGGTGGCCGAGGGCGCGGACCTGATCGACGTCGGCGGCGAGTCCACCCGGCCCGGGGCCACGCGCGTGGACGAGGCGGAGGAACTGCGGCGGGTCATCCCCGTGGTGCGCGGCCTGGCCTCCGAGGGCGTCGCCGTCTCCGTGGACACCATGCGCGCGTGTGTCGCCGAACAGTCCCTCGCGGCCGGCGCCGCCCTCGTCAACGACGTCAGCGGCGGCCTGGCCGATCCCGCGATGATCCCGGTGGTCGCCGAGGCGGGCGCCCCGTTCGTCGTCATGCACTGGCGCGGCTTCCTCCAGGGCGGCAACGCCCGGGGCGTCTACGAGGACGTCGTCACCGAAGTCGTGGCCGAGCTGCACGCGCGCGTGGAGGCCGTGCTGGCGGGCGGCGTCGCCCCCGACCGCATCGTCGTCGACCCCGGCCTCGGCTTCTCCAAGGAGGCCGGCCACGACCTGGCCCTCCTCGCCCACCTCGACCGCCTGCGCGCCCTGGGCCACCCCCTGCTGGTCGCCGCCTCCCGCAAGCGGTTCCTCGGCCGGGTCCTCGCCGGTCCGGAGGGCGCGCCCCCGCCCGCCCGGGAGCGCGACGCCGCCACGGCCGCCGTGTCGGCGCTCGCCGCCCAGGCCGGCGCATGGGCGGTGCGTGTGCACGAGGTACGCGCCACCGCGGACGCCGTACGGGTGGCACGGGCCGTTGAGGGAGCGCGTACGGCGGGGACGGCGCCGGGCCCGGGGGACGGGCGCGAGGCGCCACCGGGGACAGCGCACGCGCCGGGCGCCGAAGGCGAGCGCGGGGCGGAAGGAGACCGGTGAGCGCCCCCCATACCGATGTCGAGCAGGTCGAGGCCGCCAACACCGCCTTCTACGAGGCGCTGGAACGCGGTGACTTCGAAGAGGTCTCCTCGCTCTGGCTCGCCCCCGTCGACCTGGGCGTGGACGAGACGTACCACGACCCCGCCGACACCGGCGTCGTCTCCTGCGTGCACCCCGGCTGGCCGGTGCTCACCGGCCGCGGCGAGGTCCTCAGGTCGTACGCCCTGATCATGGCGAACACCGACTACATCCAGTTCTTCCTCACCGACGTGCATGTCTCCGTCACCGGTGACACCGCGCTCGTGTCCTGCACGGAGAACATCCTCAGCGGCGGTCCCGCCCCGGAGGAGGGCGCGGAACTCGGGCCGCTGGTCGGGCAGCTCGTGGTCGCCACGAACGTGTTCCGGCGCACCCCCGCCGGCTGGAAGCTCTGGTCCCACCACGCCTCCCCCGTCCTGGCCGAGACCGACGACGAGGACGACGAGGAGAGCGTGAACGGCGTGGATCCGGGTGACGAGCCTCTCGCCTGAGCGGACGGAGGCCGGCCGACCCTCGGCACACGCAGGAGAGCGGGACGGGGACGGAGAGTGATTGGAATCACCCGCCGGGGGTATGAGCGGCTACCAGCCGCCGGCACGGCCGGGTTCCCCGGGGGGAACATCCGGTGAACCCTCCGCGCCGCGGCCCGGCCCGACGCCCCCGCGGCCCGGCTCTGTCGGTGCCCGCAGGTAGATTCGTCCAAGGCCGGTGTACCGCCCGCACGCGGTACCGACCGGCCGTTCCCGACGATTGCAGGAGTGATTCGCGTGGATCGTGTCGCGCTGCGCGGCCTGAAGGCCCGCGGGCACCACGGTGTGTTCCCCAGGGAGCGCGAGGAGGGGCAGACCTTCATCGTGGACCTCGTCCTCGGCCTGGACACCCGGCCGGCGGCGGCCGACGACGACCTGGCGAAGACCGTGCACTACGGCATCGTCGCCGAGGAGGTCGTGGCCGTGGTCGAGGGGGAGCCGGTCAACCTCATCGAGACGCTCGCCGAGCAGATCGCCCGGACCTGCCTGGAGCACGAGGGCGTCCGGGAGGTCGAGGTCTGCGTCCACAAGCCCGACGCACCGATCACCGTCCCCTTCGACGACGTGACCGTCACCATCACCCGGAGCCGAGTATGACCCGACCTTTCCGCCAGGGTCAGAGCGACCCCACCGTCCAGCCGGTGCCCGCCTCGGTCGTCGAGAAGGTGGACGCCGCCGACACGACCCTGCACAACCCGCAGTGGGCCGTCGTCTCCATCGGCTCCAACCTCGGCAACCGCCTGGAGACCCTTCAGGGGGCCGTCGACGCCCTGGAGGACACCCCGGGCGTCCGCGTGAAGGCGGTCTCCCCGGTGTACGAGACGGAGCCGTGGGGCGTGGCTCCCGGCAGCCAGCCGTCGTACTTCAACGCGGTCGTGGTCCTGAAGACGACCCTGCCCCCGGACTCCCTGCTGGAGCGGGCGCACGCCGTCGAGGAGGCCTTCCACCGCGTCCGGGACGAGCGCTGGGGCCCGCGCACGCTGGACGTCGACATCGTGGCCTACGCGGACGTCACCTCCGACGACCCGCACCTCACCCTGCCCCACCCGCGCGCCCACGAGCGTGCCTTCGTGCTCGCGCCCTGGCACGACGTGGACCCGCAGGCGCGGCTCACCGGCCGCGGCGCGGTGGCCGATCTGCTGTCCGCCGTCACCCGTGAGGGTGTGGCACCGCGCGCGGACCTGGAACTCCGCCTGCCCGAGTAGTCGTTAAGGTCGAGACGGGTCAGGACCGAGACCCACCACGACCACACACCGGGACGGTCCGGGGGAACTGAAGGGACACCGTGAGAGAGCTGCGCATCAGGGTGCTGGTCGGCGTGTTCGTCGTGGCCGCGATCCTGTCCTGGGCGGGCGCCCGCCTCTGGAACTCGATCGGGACCCTGCCCAGCGTCCCCCTGGCCGCCCCCGTCGTGCTCGCGCTGATCGCGGTGGTGCTGCTCTCCACGGCGCTCTCGCTGCGCGCCCGGCTCAGGGCCCAGCGCGAGCGCCGGCCCGGCGCCAAGGGGGTCGATCCGCTGATGGCGGCCCGGGCGGTCGTCTTCGGCCAGGCCAGCGCCCTGGTGGCCGCGCTCGTCGCCGGGATGTACGGCGGCACGGGCGTCTTCCTGCTGGAGCTGCTGGACATCCCGGCCCGCCGCGACCAGGCGCTCTACGCCGGTTTCTCGCTCCTGGCCTGCCTCGGCGTGATAGCGGCCGCCCTCTTCCTGGAGCGGGTCTGCAAGCTCCCCGAGGACGACGACCAGAACCCCACGGGAGCGGAACCGGCGGCCTGACCGCCGGCCCGAGCCACCGGCGTGGTCAGCGCGCCATGATGAGGCTCATCGCCTCGTTGCGGGTCGCCGCGTCCCGGAGCTGGCCGCGCACCGCGGACGTTATGGTCTTCGCGCCCGGCTTGCGGATGCCGCGCATGGACATGCACATGTGCTCGCACTGGATGACCACGATGACGCCCCGCGGCTCCAGGATGCTCATCAGGGAGTCGGCGATCTGCGTGGTGAGCCGTTCCTGGACCTGCGGCCGGCGGGCGTAGACGTCCACCAGCCGGGCCAGCTTCGACAGGCCCGTGATCTTGCCGGCCTCGGACGGGATGTACCCGACGTGGGCGACACCCCGGAACGGCACCAGGTGGTGCTCGCACGTCGAGTACACCTCGATGTCCTTCACCAGGACCATCTCGTCGTGTCCCAGGTCGAACGTCGTCGTCAGGACGTCCTCGGGCTGCTGCCACAGACCGGCGAAGATCTCCTTGTACGCCCGCGCGACCCGCGCCGGCGTCTCCCGCAGGCCCTCGCGATCCGGGTCCTCACCGACCGCGATCAGCAGTTCCCGTACGGCGTTCTCGGCGCGCTTCTCGTCGAACTCACCGATGGGCCCCTGGCCGTCCAGCGTCACCGGGTCGGTCATCTGGGTTCCTCGTTCCTGTGCCTTGCACGCGCGTCGGGCACGCGTTTTGCGTCTGCGGGCATGCGCAATGCCGCGCCCCCCAGGCTAGAACCTGGGGGGCGCGGCATGCATTCCGGGCCGGTCGGCCGGAAGGATCAGCTCTCGGAGCGGTCCTCCGGGGTCTGCTCCGTGACCGGGGCGGACTCCGTGGCGGTGGACTTGACCGTGCTGATCGACGCCGTCGCGCCGTTCGCACCGTTCGTCAGCGCCAGCTCCTTGGGGGAGAGCACCGGCGGACGGGTGGACGGGGTGCGGCGGGAGGAGCCGGTCCAGGCGGGCCGCGGCGGACGCTTGACGATGGTGGCGAAGACCTCGGCGATCTCCTCCTTGCCCAGCGTCTCCTTCTCCAGCAGCTGGAGAACGAGGTTGTCGAGCACGTCGCGGTTCTCGACCAGGATCTCCCAGGCCTCGTTGTGCGCGGTCTCGATGAGCTTCTTGACCTCTTCGTCGACGAGCGCGGCGACCTCTTCCGAGTAGTCGCGCTGGTGCGCCATCTCACGGCCCAGGAAGGGCTCGCTGTTGTCGCCGCCGAACTTGATCGCGCCGAGCCGCTCCGTCATGCCGTACTGCGTGACCATCGCGCGGGCCAGGTTGGTGGCCTTCTCGATGTCGTTCGCGGCGCCGGTGGTCGGGTCGTGGAAGACCAGTTCCTCGGCCGCCCGGCCGCCCAGCATGTAGGCGAGCTGGTCGAGCATCTCGTTGCGGGTGGTCGAGTACCTGTCCTCGTCCGGCAGGACCATCGTGTAGCCCAGGGCACGGCCGCGGGACAGGATCGTGATCTTGTGGACCGGGTCGGAGTTCGGCGAGGCCGCCGCGACCAGGGCGTGACCGCCCTCGTGGTACGCGGTGATCTTCTTCTCCTTGTCCGACATGATCCGGGTCCGCTTCTGCGGACCAGCGACCACGCGGTCGATGGCCTCGTCCAGCGCCTTGTTGTCGACCAGCTTCTGGTCACCGCGGGCGGTGAGCAGCGCGGCCTCGTTCAGCACGTTGGCGAGGTCGGCACCGGTCATGCCCGGGGTACGGCGGGCGACCGCGGCCAGGTCGACGTCGGGCGCGACCGGCTTGCCCTTCTGGTGGACCTTGAGGATCTCCAGACGGCCCTGCAGGTCCGGCGGGTCGACCGCGATCTGGCGGTCGAAGCGGCCGGGCCGCAGGAGAGCCGGGTCGAGGATGTCCGGACGGTTGGTGGCGGCGATCAGGATGACGCCGCCCTTGACGTCGAAACCGTCCATCTCGACGAGCAGCTGGTTCAGCGTCTGCTCGCGCTCGTCGTGACCGCCGCCGAGGCCGGCGCCGCGGTGACGGCCGACCGCGTCGATCTCGTCGACGAAGACGATCGCCGGGGCGTTCGCCTTGGCCTGTTCGAACAGGTCACGGACGCGGGAGGCACCGACACCGACGAACATCTCGACGAAGTCGGAACCGGAGATCGAGTAGAAGGGGACGCCCGCCTCGCCGGCGACGGCCCGCGCGAGCAGGGTCTTGCCGGTACCCGGGCGGCCGTACAGCAGCACGCCCTTGGGGATCTTGGCGCCGACGGCCTGGAACTTGGCCGGCTCCTGGAGGAACTCCTTGATCTCCTGGAGTTCCTCGACGGCCTCGTCACAGCCGGCGACGTCGGAGAAGGTCGTCTTGGGGGTGTCCTTGGTGATGAGCTTCGCCTTGGACTTCCCGAAGTTCATGACCCGGGAGCCGCCGCCCTGCATCTGGTTCATCAGGAACAGGAAGACGACCACGATCAGGACGAAGGGCAGCAGCGACAGCAGGACGCCGAGGAACGGGTTCTGCTTGGACGGCGCGACGGTGTAGCCGTCCGTGATCTGCTTGTCCTGGTACTTGGTCTGGAGCGTGCCGGCGATGGTCACGCCCTGGTCGCCGATATAGCTCGCCTGGATCTTCGAGCTGCCCTGGACCTTGTAACCGTCCTTGAGGGTGACCTTGATGCTCTGCTCGTCACCGGTGGTGAGCTTGGCCGACTCGACCTTGTTCGCATTGATCGCCGCCACGACCTGGCCGGTGTCCACCGTCTTGTAGCCGCCGGACGAGCCGACGACCTGCATCAACACGACCACGGCAAGGACGGCCAGCACGATCCACATGACCGGCCCACGGAAGTATCGCTTCACGTCCATCCATACGGAGCGGTGTCGCCCCGTCCCTCCTGCCATAGTGAGTTTGATAAGACAGTTCTTCTGACGGTACCCCAGCATTGTTGCCCGAAGCCGCACGGAGCCGTTTCGACGGCCGGGAAAACCCGTCTCTGCAAGCTTCAACGGCGCAGGACCCGCTGGGGTTCCCGATCATCCCGCCCGGCTTGCGCCGACCGGCTCAGCCACCGTAGACGTGGGGCGCGAGCGTCCCGACGAACGGCAGGTTGCGGTACTTCTCGGCGTAGTCGAGGCCGTAGCCGACGACGAACTCGTTCGGGATGTCGAAGCCGGCCCATTCCACGTCGATGGCGACCTTCGCGGCGTCCGGCTTGCGCAGCAGCGTGCACACCTTCAGGGAGGCGGGCTCGCGGGAGCCGAGGTTGTTGATCAGCCAGGACAGGGTCAGCCCGGAGTCGATGATGTCCTCGACGATCAGGACGTGCCGGCCCTTGATGTCGGTGTCGAGGTCCTTGAGGATGCGCACGACACCGGAGGACTGGGTGCCCGCGCCGTAGGAGGACACGGCCATCCAGTCCATGGTGACGGGGGTGGACAGCGCCCGGGCGAGGTCGGCCATGACCATCACCGCGCCCTTGAGGACGCCCACGAGCAGCAGGTCCTTGCCCGCGTACTCCGCGTCGATCTTCGCGGCCAGCTCGGTCAGCTTGGCGTCGATCTCTTCTTTGGTGAGGAGCACCTGCTGAAGGTCGGCACCCATGTCTTTCGCGTCCACCCGCATCACTTTCGGTCGTCCCGCACTTACGGCCGTATGCACGGCCACCGGCTGCCCGGCCCGCCGGAGGGTCGCTCCGGGAGGGGCCGGTTTCAGCCTTGCCGAATCACCAGTCTGCCACCCTGGCGCTGGGCGACGACTCTGCCCGGGAGATTGATGGCCCCCTGGCCGCGCCAGCCGGTGATCAGGCGGTCGACTTCCTCGATGTGGCGGGCGAACAGCGAACCGGCCGGGGCGCCGGCCTCGATGGCCGCGCGGCGCAGGATCCGGCGGCGCACGGCGGGCGGGAGGGCGTACAGCTTGGCGCACTCCAGCAGACCCGCCGCGTCCCGCACGGCGGCCTCGGCCTGGCCGGCCCAGGCGTCCAGGGCGTCGGCGTCGTCGCGGGACAGCTGGGCGGTGCGGGCGAGCGCCTCCACGACGCCCTTGCCGAGGGCCTTCTCCAGGGCGGGCAGGCCTTCGTGCCGGAGCCGGGAGCGGGTGTAGGCGGGGTCGGCGTTGTGCGGGTCGTCCCAGACGGGGAGGGACTGGACCATGCAGGCCTTGCGGGCGGTCTGCCGGTCGAGGTGCAGGAAGGGCCGCCGGTAACGGCCGCCGGCCCCCGAGACCGCGGCCATGCCGGACAGGGAGCGGATGCCGGAGCCGCGGGCGAGACCCAGCAGGACGGTCTCGGCCTGGTCGTCGCGGGTGTGGCCGAGCAGGACCGCGGTCGCGCCGTGGCGTTCGGCGGCGGCGTCGAGGGCGGCGTAGCGGGCGTCGCGGGCGGCGGCTTCGGGACCGCCCTCACGGCCGACGGTCACGGCGACGGAGTCGACGGGGCCGAGGCCCAGCTCGCGCAGCCGCAGGGCGACCTCGTCGGCGCGCAGTCCCGAACCGGGCTGGAGGCCGTGGTCGACGGTGACCCCGCCGGCGCGGATGCCGAGTCTGGGGGCCTCGAAGGCGAGGGCGGAGGCGAGTGCCATGGAGTCGGCGCCGCCGGAGCACGCGACGAGGACGAGCGGGGAGGAGGGCCGCTCGACCGTCCGGCCGGGCCGCTCGCCGGGGGCCTGCCGGCCCGGGCACGCGCCGGAGGTCTGGTGGTCGTTCAGGATGTCGTGGAGGACGCGGCGAACCGCCAGGCGTATCGCCGCGACCGCAGGATGGGGACCCATGTCCGGTTCCCTTCATGAAGTTTTCCGGGGGGTGAGCCCGAACCAGTCACACAGAGTGTGTAGATGGTGACAGAAGCGGGCCGTTCCCCGAGCATTGCACGCCTACGCATGGCTCACGGTCCCTCGGACGGGTGATTGAGGGGGCGTTCGCCTGCCGTCGGCCGGATTCGTGTCACGACACCCGGGTGCGGATCACGACTCGGCCTTGCGGTGCACCCGGGTGACCCAGTCGGCGGGCTGGGCGATCTCGGCCTTGGTGGGCAGGGTGTTGGGCGAGGTCCACACGCGGTTGAAGCCGTCGACGCCGACCTGGTCGACGACCGCCCGCACGAACCGTTCGCCGTCCCGGTACTGCTTGAGTTTGGCATCCAGACCCAGCAGCTTGCGCAGGGCGAGGTCCAGCCGGGAGGCGCCCTTCGCACGGCGCTGCTGGAACTTCTCGCGGATCTCCGAGACGGTCGGCACGACGCTGGGTCCGACGCCGTCCATGACGTAGTCGGCGTGGCCCTCCAGCAAGGACATCACGGCGGTCAGGCGGCCGAGGATCTCCCGCTGGGCGGGGGTCTGCACCAGCTCCACGAAGGAGCGTCCGCCGTCCTCCTCCTCGGCCTCGGGACGGCCGCCGGCCAGGGACTGGGCGGCTTCCCGGATGCGCTCCAGGAAGGTCATCGGGTCCACGTCGGTCTCGGCCAAGAACGACTGGATTTCGCCCTCCAGGTGGTCGCGGAGCCAGGGCACGGCGGTGAACTGCGTGCGGTGGGTCTCCTCGTGCAGGCACACCCACAGCCGGAAGTCGTGCGGCTCCACGTCGAGTTCGCGCTCCACGTGGACGATGTTGGGCGCGACGAGCAGCAGCCGGCCGCCGCCGTTCGCGCCGGCCGGGAGGTCGTGGGCGGCGGGGGCGAAGGTCTCGTACTGGCCGAGGACGCGGGAGGACAGGAACGACAGGAGCATGCCGACCTCCACGCCGGTGACCTTGCCGCCGACGGCGCCGAGGACGGCGCTGCCCGGGTTGCCGCCACGCCGTTCCTGCATCTTCTCCAGGAGCGGTTTGAGGATCTCCCGGAAGCCGGCGACGTTGGCGCGGACCCAGCCGGGGCGGTCCACGACGAGGACGGGGGTGTCGTGGATGTCCCCGGTGCCCATCCGGGTGAAGCCCCGGACGTGTTCCTCCGAGGCCTTCGCGTGCCGGCGCAGTTCCGCGACGACGGACCGCGCCTCGTCACGGCTGACGTCGGGGCCCGGTCGTACGAGCCGTGTCGCGGTCGCCACCGCGAGGTTCCAGTCGACCATCCCGGGAGATGCGGTGCCACCGAAGCCAGTCATGCGTCAACGGTACGTGAGCGGCCCCCGTTGGGGCAGGCCGTGGACGCCGGCGGGATCACGGGCGGGCGGCGGGCCGCGGCGCGAACCGTACGGCCGGCCCACGCGCGCGTGCCGCGATGCCGGCGCCGTGGATGCGCGTGCCGGGCCCCCGCCACCCGGGGAGCGGCCCCTACCGGCAGCCGCAGCCCGCGAGTGCCGTCGCCGCGGCGTCCAGGGCCGACTGGGCCTGGGCCGGGTCGGTCGTGCGCGCGGCCAGGAAGGCGAAGGCGAGGAGATGGCCGTCCTTGTCGACGACCGTGCCGGCGAGGGTGTTCACGCCGGTCAGGGTGCCGGTCTTGGCGCGTACGACCCCGGCCGCGCCGTCGGTGTAGCGGGTGCTCAGGGTGCCGGTGAAGCCGGCGACGGGGAGTCCGGTGAGGACGGGGCGGAGGCCGGGCCGGGCCGGGTCGCCCGCCTTGACCAGGAGCGCGGTGAGGAGGTCCGCCGTCAGCCGGTCGGCGCGGTCGAGGCCGCTGCCGTCGTGGAAGGCGGCCCCGGACATGGGCAGCCCGAGCTTGCGCAGCTGGGTGGCGATCGCCCGGGCGCCGCCGGCGAAGCTCGCGGGGTCGCCGCCGGCGAGGGCGGTCTGGCGGGCCAGGGCCTCGGCGATGTCGTTGTCGCTGTTGGTGAGCATGCGCTCGACCAGGGCGGACAGCGGGGGCGAGGAGACGGTGGCGAGGGTCTGGGCGCGCGTGCTGGCCTTGGACGGGCCGGGGGACGTGGTGGTGATGCCGGCGTCCTTCAGGAAGGCCGCGAACTTCGCCGCCGCGTCGGCTGCCGGGTCGCTCACGCGGGGCGCCGGCCCGCCGGCGGAGCCGTCCGCGCGGCCCTCGTCGACGGCCAGCGCGCTGACCGGCGCGAGGTTGTCATTGACGCCGATGGGGTGCAGGGCCGGGCCGGTGTACAGGGTGGTGTCGTAGGAGAGGGTGATCTTGTGGATGCCGCGCCTGTCCAGGGCCTTCGCGGTGTCCGCCGCCAGGGTGCGCAGGCCGGCCCGTTCCCCGCCGGCTTCCGGGTGCGCGGTCAGGGTGGGGTCGCCGCCGCCGACCAGGACGAGTTCCCGGGTGTCGGGTTCGAGGGCGGCGCGGGTGGTGAGGCGGCGGTCGGGGCCGAGGGCGGAGAGGGCGGCGACGGCGGTGGCGATCTTGGTGGTGGAGGCGGGGGTGAGGGCCTTGCCGGCGCCGGTGCCGTAGAGGCGGGTGCCGGTCGCGACGTCGACGACGGCCCCCGCGCGGTCGTCACCGAGCGCGGGGGCGTCCAGGAGCGGTTTCAGGACGTCCGGGAGGGCTCTGCCGCCCGAGGGGGCCTTCCGGGTGCCGACGGCGCCCCCGGTGCCGCCCAGGCCCGTCAGGACGGGCGCGGCGCTCGGCGCGGGCCGCGGCGCCCCCGCGGCCGTACCGGAACGGCCGTGATCTGCGCCACCTGATCCCTCCAGTGCGGCGGCGCGGTCCCCCTCGGCCGTACGCTGACCGTTGGCGTCCCAGGGACCGGCCACGGTCACCACGCCGGCGGCCAGCACCAGGCCGGCGGTGGCGGCGCCCGCGGTGTACTGCCAGGTCCTGACGGTCCGCGGACGGGAGAGGTGCGCAGGTGTGACCCGCACGGCCTTCGTCAGCCGCGCGATCCGCGGCCCGGCTGCCGTCGCGGCGCGCGCCAGACGCGGTCGTACGGCGTTCGCGATCCGCGCCACCTGCGGTCTCGCGGCCCGCCAAGGCCTCAGTACTGGCACGACCACCAGCCCCTTTCGCGATCACACACCTGCGTGAGGGACACTTAACCACCAGAACTATGTGCTGATCATGGAGGAGCCACCGGTGGAGTTCGACGTCACGATCGAGATCCCGAAGGGTTCGCGGAACAAGTACGAGGTGGACCACGAGACCGGTCGGATCCGCCTGGACCGTCGCCTCTTCACCTCGACCGCCTATCCGACCGACTACGGCTTCGTCGAGAACACCCTCGGCGAGGACGGCGACCCGCTGGACGCGCTGGTCATCCTGGACGAGCCGACCTTCCCGGGTTGCCTCATCCGGTGCCGCGCGATCGGCATGTTCCGGATGACGGACGAGGCCGGCGGCGATGACAAGCTGCTGTGCGTCCCGGCCACCGACCCGCGTGTGGAGCACCTGCGCGACATCCACCACGTGTCGGAGTTCGACCGCCTGGAGATCCAGCACTTCTTCGAGGTGTACAAGGACCTGGAGCCCGGCAAGTCGGTCGAGGGCGCGAACTGGGTCGGCCGTACGGACGCCGAGATCGAGATCGAGCGGTCCTACAAGCGGTTCAAGGAGCAGGGCGGCCACTGAGCCCGCACTCCGCTGAACGGGCCGCACGCGTATGCGTGCGGCCCGTTTCGCGTGCAGGCAGGGTGTGCGGCCCGTCCGGGTACGTGTGCGCATACTGAGGCTTACGGAATGTGTCGTTCAGGGAGCGGTTCGAGGTGACGGAGACGGAGGACCGTAAACCGCGGTCCGACGAGGCGAGGTACGACCCGGAGATCACGTCCGAGTTCGCCGTTCCCCGGGGTCTCGACGTTCCCAGGGGCGGTGGCGAGCCGGAGACGACGTCCGAGTTCGCGGTGCCCGACGGGCTCCACACGCCGCATCCGCCCAGTGCCGAACCGGAGAGGTCCGCGTTCAGCACGCCCAGCACCTACGACGCGAAGAGCCCGCCGGCCGCGTTCACGCCGGCCGCCGGGGTGCCGCTGGTCAGCCTGGTCAAGGACGCGCCCTGGCAGGACCGCATGCGCACCATGCTGCGCATGCCGGTGACCGAGCGGCCGGCGCCGGAGCCGGTGCAGCGCGCGGAGGAGGAGGGCCCGGCCGTCCCGCGCGTGCTGGACCTGACCCTGCGTATCGGGGAGCTGCTGCTCGCGGGCGGCGAGGGCGCGGAGGACGTGGAGGCCGCGATGTTCGCGGTGTGCCGCTCCTACGGCCTGGACCGGTGCGAGCCGAACGTCACCTTCACCCTGCTGTCGATCTCGCACCAGCCGTCCCTGGTGGAGGACCCCGTGACGGCGTCCCGGACGGTACGGCGGCGGGGCACCGACTACACGCGTCTGGCCGCCGTCTTCCGGCTCGTGGACGACCTGACGGACCCGGAGACGCACGTCTCCCTGGAGGAGGCCTACCGGCGCCTGGCGGAGATCCGCCGCAACCGGCACCCGTACCCCGGCTGGGCGCTGACCCTCGCGAGCGGACTGCTCGCCGGTGCGGCCTCCATCCTGGTCGGCGGTGACCCGATCGTGTTCCTCGCGGCGGCCGTCGGCGCGATGCTCGGCGACCGGCTGGCCTGGCTGTGCGCGGGGCGCGGGCTGCCGGAGTTCTACCAGTTCACGGTCGCCGCCATGCCGCCCGCGGCGATCGGGGTGGCGCTGACGCTGGCGCACGTGGACGTGAAGGCGTCCGCCGTGATCACCGGTGGGCTGTTCGCGCTGCTGCCCGGGCGGGCGCTGGTGGCGGGCGTGCAGGACGGGCTGACGGGCTTCTACATCACGGCGTCGGCGCGGCTGCTGGAGGTCATGTACTTCTTCGTCGGCATCGTCGTCGGGGTCCTGGTGGTCCTGTACTTCGGCGTGCAGGTCGGCGGTGAGCTGAACCCGGACGCGGCCCTGGGCATCTCCAAGCGTCCGCTGATCCAGATCGTGGCCTCCATGCTGCTGTCGCTGACCTTCGCGGTGCTGCTCCAGCAGGAACGGTCCACCGTGCTCTGGGTGACCCTCAACGGGGGTGTCGCCTGGTCGGTGTACGGCGCGATGTACTACGCGGGGGACATCTCGCCCGTGGCGTCCACGGCCGTGGCGGCCGGGCTCGTCGGGCTGTTCGGGCAGTTGCTGTCCCGGTACCGGTTCGCCTCGGCGCTGCCGTACACGACCGCGGCGATCGGACCGCTGCTGCCCGGTTCGGCGACCTACTTCGGGCTGCTGTCCATGGCCCAGAACAACGTCGACAAGGGGCTGGTGTCGCTGGCCAAGGCCGCGTCACTGGCGATGGCCATCGCCATCGGCGTCAACCTGGGGTCGGAGATCTCGCGGCTGTTCCTGCGCGTCGGCTCCGCCGGCAAGCGCCGGGCCGCGAAGCGCACCAGGGGCTTCTGAGCGCCCGGCGTCCGGCACCCGCCCCTGCTACTGCCGGCGGTGGTCGTAGGGGTACTGGTTCGGGTCGTACCGGTGGGGGTCGTACTGGCCCTGGTCGTATTGGCCCTGGTCGTACTGGTTCTCGTCGTAGGGGGTCTGCGGGTACTGCTGCTGCGGGTACTGCTGCTGATCGTGGTGCTGGTGGTCGTAGCCGCCCTGGTTCCAGTGCTGCTGGGGCTGCTGGGGCTGCTGCGGCTGCTGGTACGGCTGTTCCTGCTGGTACGGCTGCTGCTGGTACGGCTGCTCGTACGGCTGCTCCGGGTCGATGCGGCGCAGGCGGGTCGTCGCGTCGTCCATGACCGGCGGCTGCTGGTACGGCGGCTGCTGGTACTGCTGCTGGTGCGCGGGCTGCCGCGGGGTCTCCGGCTCGGTCGCGCCGGCCGCCTTCCTGCTCTTGCCGCGCGCGCGGAGGAACTCGATCGCGATCGGGACCACCGAGACCAGGACGATCAGGATGAGGATGGCCTCGATGTTGTTCTTGACGACACCGACGTTGCCCAGCCAGGAGCCGAGCAGGGTGACACCCGCGCCCCACAGGAGGCCGCCGATGACGTTGAAGGTCAGGAACGAGCGGTAACGCATGCCGCTGACGCCCGCGATGATCGGCGTGAACGTCCGCACGATGGGCACGAAGCGGGCCAGCACCAGGGACTTGGGGCCGTACTTCTCGAAGAACTCGTGCGCCTTGACCACGTTCTCCTGCTTGAACAGGCGGGAGTCCGGGCGGTTGAACAGGGAGGGGCCGACCTTCTTGCCGAACATGTAGCCCGCCTGGTCGCCGAGGATCGCGGCGAGGCAGATCAGGCCGATCGCGGCCCACAGCGGGAAGTCGAGCTTGTGCGACGTGATCAGCAGGCCGCAGGTGAACAGCAGGGAGTCACCCGGCAGGAAGAAGCCGATGAGCAGGCCGGACTCGGCGAAGATGACGAGCAGCAGACCCCAGATGCCGTACGTCTGGAGCAGGTGGTTGGGATCCATCCAGCTCGGGCCTAGGGCGAGTGTCATCACGGGTCCGGGCTCCTGAGGGGGTGAAGGCGGCTACGGCGGCGGGGGGCGGCCGCTCCGGTCGCCGCGTCTGCTGTATCGGAGTGGCGCCGCACAAAGCTATCAACGTGAGGTGACCGCGCCAGGTTCCACCAGGGCCTCCAGGATGCACTGTGCGGCGACCGGGAGAAAGCTGTGACCCATGGGACTCGATGACTACGGCGGCGGCCAGGGGCCCCAGCCGGACGTGCTGGTCGTGACGACGAACGACGTGCCCGGATACCGGGTGCAGGAGGTGCTCGGCGAGGTGTTCGGACTGACCGTACGCTCGCGCCACCTGGGCAGCCAGATCGGCGCCGGGCTGAAGTCGATGATCGGCGGCGAGCTGAAGGGGCTCACCAAGACGCTCGTGCTGACCCGCACCCAGGCCATGGAACGCCTGGTGGAGCAGGCACGCGCGCGTGGCGGCAACGGCGTGCTGGCCTTCCGGTTCGACGTGACGGAGGCCGCGGACATGGGCACCGAGGTGTGCGCGTACGGCACGGCGGTGGTGCTGGCCCGGGAGTGAATCCCGGGCCGGCGTGTCAGGACGTGCGGTGCCGGGCCGTGTTCGCCACGATCGCGTCCCGCAGGTACCCGGCGAGGCCGGGCCGGATGTCCTCGTAGGTGGCGGTGAAGCGCTCGTCGGCGACGTACATCTCGCCGAGGCACGCGTGCATCGCGTGGCCGCAGTCGTAGTACGCGCGCGTGATGAACCGGCGGTGTTCCTCGGCGACGTCCATGGCCGCCTCCGAGTCCGCGGGCGTGCCCTCGGCTAGCAGGCCGGCCATCCGGCGGTGGATCGCGTCCATCTCCCCGTTGATCCGCTGCCAGTCCTCCTTGGTATACGAGGCGGTCCGGCGCTGTGACTGCCGGTAGGCCTCGGTGTCGCCCCAGCGCTCCTCCACCTCGCCGGCGTACCGGTCCGGGTCGAAGTCTCCGAAGACCTCGAACTTCTCCTCCGGTGTCAGGCTGATGCCCATACTGCGTGCCTCCATCGCGTGCTCCACGGCCGCGGCCATCCTCTGCAACGTCTCGATCCGGGCGGTCAGCAGGTCGTGCTGCCGGCGCAGGTGCGCGCGCGGGTCCGCGTCCGGGTCGTCGAGCAGGGCCGCGACCTCGTCGAGGGGAAAGCCCAGCTCCCGGTAGAACAGGATCTGCTGGAGCCGGTCGAGGTCGGCGTCGTCGTAACGCCGGTGGCCGGCGTACGTCCGGTCGCCGGGTACGAGCAGACCGATCTCGTCGTAGTGGTGCAGGGTGCGCACCGTGACCCCGGCGAACCCCGCGACCTGTCCCACGGAGTAGCTCACTTTCCGCTCCTTGTCGTCGGTACGCCATCACGTTGAGGCATCACGTCACGTGAGGTGCAAGCCGGTTCACGCTCGGGATGTTGGGTGCGTTTTGTCCGCTTATGGTGAGCGCGTGGCCCAGGAGACGACGCAGCAGGCGCCCTTGAGCGCCCCCACGGCCCCGGCACGGGCCCTGCTGCCGTTCATCCTGCCCGCCGCCGCCGTCGGCGTGGCCGCGAGCCTGGTCTTCGTCGGTGTGAGCACGGCGGCGGAGAAGCTCCAGCACGTGCTGTGGGGCCCCCTGCCGGACGCCCTCGGAGTGGGCCGCTATTCGGTGCTGTGGATGTTCGTCATGCTCGTGGCGTCCGGCATCGCCGTCGGGCTGGTGGTCTGGAAGGTGCCCGGGCACGCCGGACCCGACCCGGCCACCCTCGGCCTCGACGCCACCGTCATGCGGCCGGGGGTGCTGCCCGGACTGGTGCTGGCGACCGCGCTGATGCTGGCCGGCGGCCCCAGCCTCGGCCCGGAGAACCCGATCATCGCCGTGAACGTGGGTCTCGCGGCCTGGCTCGGCGGGCGCCTGCTGCCCCGGGCGCCGGACGCCCTGTGGCCGGTGCTCGCGGAGTCGGCGACGATCGGCGCGCTGTTCGGCACGCCCGTGGCGGCGGCGCTGGTGATCTCGGAAGCGCTGGCGGGGCGGCCGATGCGGGGGCGGCTGTGGGACAACCTGTTCGCGCCGCTGACGGCCGGCGCGTGCGGAGCCATGACGACCACCCTGGTGGCCCGGCCGACCTTCGATCTCGGGCTCCCGCCGATGGGCCACCCGCACGCCGGGGACCTGCTGGCGGCCCTCGTGATCGCGCCCGTGTCCGCACTGCTCGGCATGTGCGCCGTGTACGCCTTCCCGTACGTCCACGCGGGCTTCCGGCGGCTGCGGCACCCGATGCTGATGCTGCCGGCCGGCGGGGCCGTGCTCGGGGCGCTGGCGGCCGTGGGCGGCCATCTGACGCTGTTCAAGGGGCTGTCGGAGGTCGGGCAGCTGGCCCGTGACCCCGAGGGCTGGTCGGCCGGGCAGTTCGCGACGATGACCGTGGTCAAGCTGGCCGCGCTGCTGGTCGCCGCGTCCTGCGGCTTCCGTGGCGGCCGCATCTTCCCCGCCGTCTTCGTGGGCACCGCCCTGGGCCTGTGCGCCCACGCGCTCGTACCGGCCGTTCATCTCTCGCTGGGCGTGGCGACCGGTGTCCTCGGCATGCTGCTGGCCGTCACCCGGCAGGGCTGGGTGAGCCTGTTCACCGCCGCCGTCCTGGTCGCGTCGCCCGCGATCATCGCCCTGCTGACCATCGCCTCACTGCCGGCCTGGCTGCTGGTGACGGGCCGCCCGCAGATGCAGCTGCGCCAGGACGGCACCCCGCTCCGTTGACCCCCTTCCCTCTCCCATCCCCCCGGAGGCACACCCATGGCTCTGCACAAAGGTCCCCAGACACCTGAGGAACGGCCGATGTCGGTCAACCCGTTCTTCGGGGAGGCCAATCCGGTCGGCGGCATGACCGCGGCCCCGCCCACGCACCGGCTCCCGGACGCCCCCCTGCCGCCGGCGACGGCGTACCAGCTGGTGCACGACGAGCTGATGCTGGACGGCAACTCCCGGCTGAACCTGGCGACCTTCGTCACCACCTGGATGGAGCCGCAGGCCGGGGTGCTGATGGCGGAGTGCCGCGACAAGAACATGATCGACAAGGACGAGTACCCGCGCACGGCCGAGCTGGAGCGGCGCTGCGTGGCGATGCTCGCCGACCTGTGGCACGCCCCGGACCCGGCGGCCGTCATCGGGTGTTCGACGACCGGTTCCAGCGAGGCGTGCATGCTCGCCGGGATGGCGCTGAAGCGGCGCTGGATGAAGCGGAACGCCGACCGGTATCCGGGCGCGCGGCCCAATCTGGTGATGGGCGTCAACGTCCAGGTGTGCTGGGACAAGTTCTGCGCCTTCTGGGAGGTGGAGGCCCGGCAGGTGCCCATGGAGGGCGACCGGTTCCACCTGGACCCGCAGGCCGCCGCCGAGCTGTGCGACGAGAACACCATCGGGGTCGTCGGCATCCTCGGCTCGACCTTCGACGGCTCCTACGAGCCGATCGCCGAGCTGTGCGCCGCCCTGGACGCCCTCCAGGAGCGCACCGGGCTGGACGTGCCGGTGCACGTGGACGGGGCCTCGGGTGCCATGGTCGCGCCGTTCCTGGACGAGGACCTGGTGTGGGACTTCCGCCTCCCGCGCGTGGCCTCCGTCAACGCCTCGGGCCACAAGTACGGGCTGGTGTACCCCGGGGTCGGCTGGGCGCTGTGGCGGGACAAGGAGGCCCTGCCCGAGGAACTCGTCTTCCGGGTGAACTACCTGGGCGGCGAGATGCCGACCTTCGCACTGAACTTCTCCCGGCCCGGCGCCCAGGTGGCCGCGCAGTACTACACGTTCCTGCGGCTGGGCCGCGAGGGCTACCGCGTGGTGCAGCAGACGACGCGGGACGTGGCGCGGTCGCTCTCCGGTCGGATCGAGGCGCTGGGCGACTTCCGACTGCTCACGCGCGGGGACGAGTTGCCGGTGTTCGCGTTCACCACGACCGGCGACGTCACGGCGTACGACGTCTTCGACGTCTCCCGGCGGCTGCGCGAGAGCGGCTGGCTGGTGCCCGCGTACACCTTCCCGGCCAACCGGGAGGATCTGTCCGTGCTGCGGATCGTGTGCCGCAACGGCTTCTCCCACGACCTGGCCGACCTGTTCGTGGCCGACCTGACCCGCCTGCTCCCCGGACTCCGCGGGCAGCATGCTCCCCTGACCCGGGACAAGCAGGCGGCCACCGGGTTCCACCACTAGGGTCTTCCGTTCGGATCAGGGCGGATCAGGGAGCGGGCTCCGGTGCCGCTCCCTGATCGTTGCGGACCTGGTGACCGTGGGGCCGCCCGTGCCGGCGGACCGCACCCAGCAGGAGAAGACGGATCGCTGACACGCGGTCCAGGTTGTGGCCCTACGGCCGTGCGCCCGCCCGCGGGCCGCGGCGGTCAGGCCTCCTGTGCCAGGGCCACCAGCTCGAACGCGGTCTTCCCGTCCAGCGACTCGCGGATGACGTCGGCGTGGCCGGCGTGCCGGGCCGTCTCGCGGATCAGATGCAGGCACAGCCAGCGCAGCGAGACCCGGCCCTGAGGCGGGAACCAGGGGTCGGGCGGCAGCGGAAAGGTGTCGTCCAGGCTCGGCGCGGAGCGGATGAACGCCTCCGTCTCGGCGGCGACCCGTTCCCAGTACGCCAGCTGCGTGGCGACCGTCTCGTCCCCGACCAACCGGAAGGTCTCGTTCCAGTTGGACGCGTCGCGCCGCACCGCCGGCGGTTCCTGGCGGGCCAGGGCGATCCAGGACTGCTCGACCTCGACGACGTGCTTGAGCAGGCCGCCGAGGGACAGCTCGCTGGCGCTGGGGCGGGAGCGGGCCTGCTCCTCCGTCAGCCCCAGCAGGGACCGGCGGATGCCGCCACGCTGTTCCTCGACGAACGCGAGCAGTGCCCCGCGCTCGTCGCCCTTCGCCTCCGCCGCCACGTGCGTGACCATGACCGACCGCCTCTCATCGGGTCCTTCCGACTGACACCGCTGACGCTACGGGCGATTGAGGTCAGGTCCTGTCCTACAGGCCCCCCAGGCCGTGGAATCGAGTGGCCTAGAACGGGAAGCCGCTGCGCCCGTGCTGCACCGAGATCCACTTGACCGTGGTGAACGCCTCCAGCGTGGTCTCGCCGTTGAGGCGGCCGATGCCGGAGTGCTTCTCACCGCCGAAGGGCACGAGCGGCTCGTCGTGGACGGTGCCGTCGTTCACGTGGAACATGCCGGTGTCGATCCGCTTGGCGAAGGCCACGCCCCGCTCGATGTCACCCGTGTGCACGGCGCCGCTGAGGCCGTACGGGGTGTCGTTGACGATCCGGACCGCCTCCTCCTCGCCGTCGAAGGGGATGAGGAAGACGACCGGGCCGAAGACCTCCTGCTGGAGCAGGGCGGAGTCGGCGGGAACGCCGGTGAGCACACTGGGCTCGACCAGGTTGCCGGTCGTGGTGCCGTGCACCAGGGCGGTGGCACCCTCGGCGAGCGCCTGCTCGACGGTGCCCGAGAGGGCGCCCGCCTGAGCGGAGTTGATCACCGGGCCGATGACGGTCCGCGGGTCACGCGGGTCACCGACCTTGAGGGTCCTGACCTTGGCGACGAACTTCTCGGTGAACTCGTCGGCGACGGAACGGTCCACGAGCACCCGGTTGGCGGCCATGCAGACCTGGCCCTGGTGCACGAACCGGCTGAAGACCGCCGCGTCCACCGCGTAGTCGAGGTCGGCGTCGTCCAGCACCACCAGCGCGCTGTTGCCGCCCAGTTCCAGGACGGAGCGCTTGAAGTTCGCGGCGCAGACGGTGGCGACGTGCCGGCCGACCTTGTCCGAGCCGGTGAAGGAGATCACCTTCGGGACCGGGTGTTCGATGAACGCGTCACCGATCTCGGCGATGTCGGTGACGACCACGTTGAGCAGGCCACCGGGCAGCCCGGCCTCCTCGAAGATCTTCGCGAGGAGGGTGCCGCCGGCGATGGGAGTGTTCTGGTGCGGCTTGAGCACCACGCCGTTGCCGAGCGCGAGGGCCGGGGCGACCGACTTCAGCGACAGCAGGAAGGGGAAGTTGAACGGGCTGATCACACCGACGACGCCTACCGGCACGCGGTAGACGCGGTTCTCCTTGCCGTCGGCCGGCGAGGGCAGGATCTTGCCCTCGGGGCGCAGCGCGAGGTGGACCGACTCCCGCAGGAACTCCTTGGCGAGGTGCAGTTCGAAACCGGCCTTCACACGCGTGCCGCCCAGCTCCGCGATGATCAGGTCGGCTATCTCCTGCTCGCGGTCCTCTATCAGCCTCAGCGCCCGCTCGAACACCGAGCGCCGGGTGTAGGGGTTGGTCGCGGCCCACTCCTTCTGGGCGCGGGCGGCGGCCCGGTAGGCCTCGTCCACCTCGTCGACCGTGGCCACCGTGATCGAGGCCAGCTTCTCGTCGTCGTAGGGATTGAAGTCGATGACGTCCCAGGAGCCGGTACCCGGGCGCCACTCGCCGCCGATGTACTGCTGGGCCAGGTCGGTGAAGTAGGACGACATGTGATCCCTCAATCGCTAGCGGACACCAGATCAACGCCATGTCTGATCAGTCGTCATCGTACTGGCGATACAGGGGAGTTGGACCGAGTCAGGACAGCTGGAGGAGGCCACGGAGCAGGTCCCGGCTCTCGGCCGGTCCGGGGCTGTCCTGCTGTAGCTCCTTCAGCGCCTGCTCGTACTGGCCGACGTCCTCACGCTTGTCCAGGTAGAGGGCACTGGTCAGCTGCTCGAGGTACACCACGTCGGACAGGTCCGCGTCGGGGAAGCTGAGGATGGTGAAGGCACCGCTCTCGCCGGAGTGGCCGCCGAAGCCGAACGGCATGACCTGGAGCCGTACGTTGGGGCGTGCGGAGATGTCGATCAGGTGCTGGAGCTGGCCGCGCATCACCTCGCGGTCGCCGTAGGGACGGCGCAGGGCGGCCTCGTCCAGGACGATGTGGAACTCGGGGGCGTTGTCGGAGAGCAGGTACTTCTGCCGCTCCAGGCGCAGCGCGACCCGCCGCTCCACGTCGGCGGCGCTCGCGCCCTTCATGCCGCGCCGGACCACCGCGCGGGCGTACTCCTCGGTCTGGAGCAGGCCGTGCACGAACTGCACCTCGTAGACGCGGATCAGCGAGGCGGCACCCTCCAGGCCCACATAGGTGGGGAACCAGGTCGGCAGGACGTCGGTGTAACTGTGCCACCAGCCCGCCACGTTGGCCTCCCGGGCGAGGGAGAGCAGTGACTCGCGCTCCGACTCGTCCGTGATGCCGTAGAGCGTCAGCAGGTCCTCCACGTCCCGGGTCTTGAAGCTCACCCGGCCCAGCTCCATCCGGCTGATCTTCGACTCGGAGGCGCGGATCGAGTATCCCGCCGCCTCGCGCGTGATCCCCCGTGCTTCCCGCAGTCGCCTGAGTTGCGAGCCGAGCAGCATCCGCCGCACCACCGATCCGGGCTCTCCCGCGCTCACGTTCGCCAGCCTCCCCAACCGTCTCCAGGGGCCGAAGTCTGCCACTAAAACACTTCGAGCAGTACTCGTCCGGTTACGGAAACGGAAAGAGCTCGGCCGTCGTGGCGGGGTCCGGAGGGGGAGAGGTCGGGACCTCTGACGGAAACCGCAGGGAACCGTCGGGTAGATGGCAGAAAAAATGGCCAAGAAGCGGTACGGGAGGCCTCATTTCGGTCACGTGCACGTGCATCTGCCCTTGCATCTGCTCTACGCATCCGAAACCATGGGTGCCGCGCCACCGCTGCATCGCAACGACCGCGAACAACCGGGAGTGCCTCGCATGGGGACGAATGGATCGACCATGCTCAAGCCGTTACGGCAGGGCCTTCCGCCGTTGGACCCCGCGGCCGTGTCCGATGCCGCCTCCTGCGTCCTGCCCGCCCGGTACGAGGCGGTGCGCGAGGCCCGGCGTTTCACCCGTGACACCCTCGACCCGTGGGACGTCGGCGACCGCTTCGACGACATCTGCCTCGTCGTCTCCGAACTCGTCACCAACGCCCTGCGCCACGCGCTGCCGGCCGACCAGCGCCGCGGCGACGGGTGCGGCCCGTCCGTGCGGCTGCACCTGCTGCGCTGGACCGAGCGGCTCGTGTGCGCGGTGCGCGACCCCAGCCACGAGACGCCGGTCCCGCGCGACTCGGAGGACTTCTCCGCCGAGTCGGGCCGCGGGCTGTTCCTGGTCGACTCCTTCGCCGACAGCTGGGGCTGGCACCCGCTCGCGGGCACTCTCGACGGCAAGGTGGTCTGGGCGATGTTCCGCCTCGGAGCGGCCGGCTGATCCGGTACGGCACCGACGGACGCCCACTGTCTACGCGCGTCAGCGCATCAGCTGCGCGCGCCTGTACCTCCGACATCGTTGCCAACGGGCCGTCCCGCGGGGGCGGTGTCAACTGCCCACCAGATGGTCGAACTCGCCGTCCTTGACGCCGAGGAGCATCGCCTCGATCTCCGCACGCGTGTAGACGAGCGCCGGCCCGTCAGGGAAGCGCGAGTTACGGACGGCGACCTCGCCGCCCGGCAGTCTCGCGAACTCCACGCAGGAGCCCTGCGAATTACTGTGCCTGCTCTTCTGCCAGGCCACTCCGTCCAGCTGCGTGGCAGCCATGCCGTTGTACACGTCGTACCCCCCGTACACGTTGTCAACGTCGCGGTCCACAGGTCGCTCCCCGGTGGTGCACTGGCTGATGTGGCCATAGATGCTGTGGTCAACTGACCCGGATCATAACTCTGTTCACGTGCAAACGCATGAGCAGATGCACGTGCACGGGGAGTGGTCCCGCGATTACGGTTTTGACGCCTGCTTTACCGAAGCCGGCCCACCACCTGCCCAGGAGCAGGCAGGCCGGGTCCGGCCCTGTCATGATCGCGCGTGCCTCCTCCGGGCCGTGCCGTCCGGATCCGGCCCCCGTGCACTAGGAAGAGACGCGTAGTGAGCCCTTACTGTTCCAGGGTCCAGGTGACGGTCCGACCGGCGGGGTGCCGCTTACGGATCCCGGCGGTTGAGGAGGGTCGCGCGAACCGGGCCCGCGCTCAGGGGCCATGATGCAGAGGCACCGTCACCACCACGTGGACAGGGACCTGCTCATGCGCGTCATTCCGCTCACCGTCACCGCCCTCACCGCCGCCCTCCTGCTCACCGCCTGCGACGGCGGCGGCGGGAACGACACCGGGGGCAGCGCCGGTTCGGCCTGCGCGATCGGCGGGGTCTCCGTGCAGATCGGATCGGCGAGCGTGGCCCCCGCGGCCGGAGACAGCGGCGAGGTCCCCGTCAGCATCACCAACCACAGCGCCCCCTGCACGCTGGACCACTTCGCGGGTGCCGTGCTGAAAACCGGCACCGCGCAGGCCACCGTGCCCCCGCTCAAGGGCGCGAAGGCGCAGAAGCTGAAGCTCGCCAAGGGCGACTCCGCGTCCTTCTCGATCAGTTACGTGCGCGGCAAGGACGGCGACAAGAACACCCTGGCGGCCAGGACGGTGCGGATCAGCCTGCCCGGATCCGACACCGCCCGGTCCTTCCCCTGGTCGTACGGCCCCGTCGCCGGCCGGGGCAGCGGCGGCGGCCCGGACGCCTCCGTCAGCGCTTTCCAGCAGGTCGGCGACTGATGCTCAGCCGAGCCGGCGGCGGGCTCTGACCTGCGCCCGATCCGCCGCGCGGGCGCCCTCGGTCCAGCCCGCGGCGTCGTTCACCCCGCGCAGCCGGGTGGTCGTCGTCTGCGGGAACATGCGCTCCAGCCGGCCGGTGACGGCTATCTCGCGCGTGGCCAGCACCGGCAGCAGGTCCCGGGTCACCTGGGTCTCGGCCGCGGCCGCGAGCCGGTCGCCCACACGGTGCGCGTAGGCCGCGAGGAACGACTGCCGGAACGACTTGGTCCGCTTGCGGCCGCCGGCCCGCTGCGCCGCCTCGGCCTCGGTCATGGCGTGCGTGGCCTGCACCAGCAGCGAGGTGTGGAGCAGCTCGACCGCCTCCAGGTCCGCCTCGAAACCGACGACCGTGGAGAAGCCGAGTGGTTCGTTCCACACCGCGCGGCAGTGGTTCGCGGTGGCCACCGCGTCCAGCAGGATCGCCTTGGCCTGCTCGTACGGCGGGTCGACGCCGATGCGGCAGGCGCCGGGCGCGTCCGGGGCGGGCGCCTCGGCCGCGAGCAGCGCCTCGTCGACGCTGTGCCGGGCCATCAGCTCCTGCGCCTTGGCGCTGAGCGCCTCCGCCTCCTCCGGGAAGCCGGTCGCCTCGGCCTTGGCGAGGAGCGCGCGGATGCGGCTCAGCATGCGAGAGGCACCGGGACCGGGGGCCCGGCGGGAGTCGTCCTCCAGGGGCTCCAGCGAGGGCAGGCGCAGCAGCAGGCGGTACAGCTCCAGGACGGCGGTGGCCTGCGAGAACCGGTCGGCGCCGGACACGGAACCCTCGGGCAGGGCCTCCAGCTGGGCGGCCCAGCGGCGCCCGCGCCGCCGGTCCCGCCCGGCCTGGGCCCGGATCAGCGTCGCGGCCAGGCGCACATGTACGTCGTCCAGCTCGCGCCGCACCAGCCGTACGACGTCGGCGGGCTGCCAGCCGCGCTGCCAGGCCGCCGCCACGAAGTCCTCGCCGCGCCGCGCGACTTCGGCGTCCGCGGCGGGGTCGGCGGCGAGCAGGGAGGCGGCCGTGTCGAGTCCGGCGTCGGTGTCGTCGTAGAGGGCGGCACGGAAGGCCCGTTCGACGGTGCTGGCGGTGCTGGTCACACTGCCGATCGTGCCATGCGGCACCGACAGCCGGGGCCGACCGTCCACAGCCTGTGGACAACTTTCCGCGCGGACCGGCACGAGTGGCCGGCGCCGGAACCGGAGCGGGGGCCGGGACCGGAGCGGGGGCCAGCACCGGAGCGGGGGCCGGGATCATGGTGACCGTCGGCGTCCCACTCGGTGAACTTCCGCCACGCGCGCCACGCGGCACGTCGCAGGTGACTGTCAACCATCCGTTGACAACTTCAGGGTGACAACCTACGGTTGACACATGGCGACCAACCCGAAGTTCACGGCATCCGTGCGCCTCGACGACCTCATCGAGGCCATCAAGAAGGTGCACACCGAGCCCCTCGACCAGCTCCAGGACGCGATGCTCGCCGCCGATCACCTCGGTGACGTGGCCGACCATCTGATCGGGCATTTCGTCGACCAGGCCCGCCGCTCCGGAGCGTCCTGGGCCGACATCGGCCAGAGCATGGGTGTGACCCGGCAGGCGGCACAGAAGCGGTTCGTGTCGAAGGAGTCCGCCACCCTCGACCTCAGCCAGGGCTTCAGCCGCTACACCCCGCGCGCGCGGAACGTCGTCATGGCCGCCCACAGCGAGGCGGTGGCCGCACGCAACGCCGAGGGCCGCCCCGAACACCTCGTCCTGGGGCTGCTCGCCGAGCCGGAAGGCCTGGGCGCGAAGGCGATCACCGCACAGGGCGTCCAGCTGGACTCCGTACGCCGGGCCGCGACCGCCGCGCTGCCGCCCGCCGCGGACGACGTCCCGGACCTGATCCCCTACGGCCCCGAGGCCAAGAAGGCCCTGGAACTCACCTTCCGTGAGGCGCTGCGGCTCGGCCACAACTACATCGGCACCGAACACATCCTGCTGGCACTGCTGGAGCAGGAGAACGGCCGGGGCGTTCTCAGCGGCCTCGGCATCACCAAGGCCGGGACCGAGGAGCACGTCGGCGAGGTGCTGGCCCTGCTGCTGGAGCAGCGGGAGGAGGAGGGGAAGGGCGAGCGGGAGGAGTAGGCGACGGATGCGGAGGGTGCCACGGAGGCTGAACCCGCAGCTCAGGGCCATTGTCAGACCCTCCTGCCAGACTCGCAGTCATGACCGACCGGTGGGCGCTCGCACCGGCCGAGGACGGTGGCGTGGACGTCGCCCCCCTCGGCCCGGACGGGCTGCCCGCCGGGCCGGTGCGGCGGGAGAGCGATCTCGCCGGGGCGGTGCGGAGCCGCCCGGAGGTGACGCGCTGGGTGTGGCGGTCGACCGCCGAGGTCTACCCGCGTCTGCTCGCCACGGGGGTGCGAGTGGAGCGGTGCTACGACGTCGAGGACGCCGAGACACTCCTGCTGGGCCACGAGGGCCGGTCCGGCGAGCCACGCTCGGCCGCCGCCGCCCTGGCCCGCCTCCGCGGCGGACCCGTACCGCCCGATCCGCCGCAGCGCGCGGCCGTACCGGGCGCCCAGTCCCCCCTGTTCGAGCCCGCCGGCACCCGCCTGCCCCTGCCGGACCTGCTCGCCGTCCACGCCGAGCAGCTGCGGCGGCACGGCAGGACGGCCCACCCCGACCGGATGCTGCTGCTGACCGCCGCGGAATCGGCCGGGATGCTGGTGGCCGCCGAGATGAACCACGCCGGTCTGCCCTGGAGCGCCGACGTCCACCGCGAACTGCTGCACTCCCTGCTCGGCGAGCGGTACGCGGGCGGCGGCGAGCCGCGCCGCCTCGCCGAACTCGCCGACGAGGTGTCCGCCGCCTTCGGCCGCCGGGTACGGCCGGACCTGCCCGCCGACGTGGTCAAGGCCTTCGCGCAGGCCGGGATCAAGGTGAGGTCCACCCGCCGCTGGGAGATCCGGTCCGTCGACCACCCGGCCGTCGACCCCCTGCTGGAGTACAAGAAGCTGTACCGCATCTGGGTGGCGCACGGCTGGTCCTGGCTCCAGGACTGGGTGCGCGACGGCCGCTTCCGCCCAGAGTTCCTCGCCGGCGGCACGGTCACCGGACGCTGGGTGACCAACGGCGGGGGTGCCCTCCAGATCCCCAAGGTGATCCGCCGGGCCGTGGTCGCCGACCCCGGCTGGCGGCTGGTGGTGGCCGACGCCGACCAGATGGAGCCGCGCGTGCTGGCCGCGATCTCCCGCGATCCCGGCCTGATGGAGGTGGCCGGCCGGGCGAGCGACCTCTACCAGGCCGTCTCCGACCGCGCCTTCTCCGGCGACCGGAACCAGGCCAAGCTCGCCGTCCTCGGCGCGGTCTACGGCCAGACCTCCGGTGACGGACTGAAGAACCTGGCCGCGCTGCGCCGCCGCTTCCCGAAGGCCGTCGCCTACGTCGACGACGCCGCCCGCGCGGGCGAGGAGGGCCGGCTGGTGCGCACCTGGCTGGGCCGCACCTGCCCGCCGGCCGCCGGGTCGGGCGAGGACGCGGCGGAGGAGGCGGGCATCCCGGCGGGCGAGGACGACACCGAGGCGCAGCCCGACGGCCGTACCGGCTGGGCTCCCGGCCACGCCTCCGGCAACTCCCGCGCGCGGGGCCGCTTCGCGCGCAACTTCGTCGTCCAGGGCAGCGCCGCCGACTGGGCCCTGCTGCTGCTCGCCGCGCTGCGCCGCGCCTGCGCGCCGCTCCGGGCCGAGCTGGTCTTCTTCCAGCACGACGAGGTGATCGTGCACTGCCCCGCCGAGGAGGCCGACACCGTCGTCCGGGCCATCCGCGACTCCGCCGACCTCGCCGGCCGGCTGACCTTCGGCGAGACACCGGTGCGATTCCCGTTCACGACGGCGGTGGTGGAGTGCTATGCCGACGCCAAGTGAAAGGGGCCACGGAGCGGGGGGCTGTCACCGCGGGGCGGGTGGCCCGTCGTTCAGCAGGGCCGTCAGTTCGGCCAGGACCGCATGCTCGTCCGTGCCGTCCAGCGCGTCGAGTGCCGCGCGCCAGGCATCGCACGCCTCCGGCCGCCGCCCTTCCCCGCACAGCAGCAGCCCGTGCTGGTGCAGAGCCAGGCCGCCCGTGTAGCGGTCGGCGCGCGCGTCGGCGCGGCGCAGCAGCTCGGCGCACTCACCGGCCGCCCGCCCGGTCTCCCCCAGCTGCCGCAGCGCCCGGACCAGACCGAGCCGGGTCTGCGACTCCCCGTGCCAGTCGCCGTGACCGCCCAGGATACGCAGGCTCTCCTCGAAGTGCCGGGCGGCGGCGGCCGGTTCACCGAGAGTGAGGTGGGCGTAGCCGATGTTGCAGTGCGCCGAGTGCTGCACGATGACCGCGCCGATCGCGTCCCCGATGGCCAGCGAGCGCCGGTGCTGCTCGATGGCGGCGCGCGGGTCGGTGTGCTCGTAGAGGTTGCCCAGGTGGCTGTGGGTGACGGCCTCGCCGTAGGAGTCGTTCAGCAGCCGGGAGTACCCGAGGCTCTGCCGCAGCGCCTCCCCCGACTCCTCGAACCGGCCGAGCCCCTCCAGCAGCAGTCCGCGGTTGTTGAGGCAGCGCCGGATGCGGGAGGCGGTGCCGAGCCGCCGCCAGATCTCCAGGGCCTGGTCGGTGAGAGTAAGGGCGTCGTTCTGCCGGCCGATCAGGAAGTGCAGGCCCGCGAGGTCGCCGAGCGCGTACGCCTCGGCCGCCGGGTCCGCGAGCCGCCGCGCGGCGGCGAGCGCTGCCCGCCCCAGCACCTCCATCTCGGCGACCCGGCCGCTGCGCTGCACATAGGGGAAGAGCAGCCGTACGAGCACCGAGAGCGCGGCGGCCGTGGGCGCATCCTGCGTTGCGGCGTTCCGCTCCACCAGCGCGACGACGTTCTCCAGCTCCATCTCGCCCCAGGCGTAGGCCTCTTCGGCCGACTCGAAGGACGCCAGGGCCGCCACGTCCGCCGCGTGCCCCACCGGCTGCGCACCGGTCGGCCGCCGCCGGTCGTCCTGGTCGAGCCCCGGTTCCACGACGGCCGTCAGCACCCGCTCCGCCACGGCGGCGTACCACCGCAGTGCGGTGCGATCGGGACCGGCGGCGTCCTGAGGGGCGGCCCCGGCGAGCGCGGGGCGCGTACTGGCGCGCGGCCCGGCGGCGGGGACGCCTGGGCCGGCCCGGCCGGGGGCGGGTCGGGCCGGAGCCGGTCGGCCTGGACCGGGGGCCGTTCCCCCGTCGGTACCCGCGCCGCCGGTGCCGGCCGTATCCACAGGGGCCGCCATGTCGGCCGGGTCGGCCGGGTCGCGCACGGAGTCCTCGGACACCTCGGCACCTGCGGCGGCCGTATCGGGGGCGGAGTCCTCGGGCACGTCGGCAGCCGCGGCCGGGGCGGGATTCTCGGCCGCGTCCGGAGTCCCGGCAGGGCGAGCGGCCGGGGGCGGGGCGAGGCCGGCGGGTGTGGCCGCGTCGGCCAGTTCGCGGGCGAAGTCGCGGACCAGGTCGTGGGGGGTGTAGCGACCGTACGCCGTCTCCTCCAGGAGGGCGACGTCGACCAGGCGGTCCAGGGCCGCCTCGGCGCGGCGCTCGTCGGTACCGGTCAGACGGGCGACGAGCGGGGCGCCGTAGGTGGGCAGGTCGAGGGCACCGATGTGGCGCAGGGCGAGGGCCGCGTCCCGGTCGGCCTCGCGCTCGGCGGCGGCGAGCGCGTCGTGGGCGACGGCCAGGGAGCGCCGGACGCTCAGGTCGTCGTACTCCAGATGGTGCAATCGCCCGCCCGTGTCGGCCAGTTGGCTCGCCAGGACGTCGGGGGTGAGGGCGCGCCGGGCGGCGAGCCGGGCCGCGACCACGCGCAGCGCCAGCGGTAGCCGGCCGGTCAGTTCGACCAGGGCGTGCCCGGCGTCCAGCCCCTCCCGTCCGCTCACGGCGCGCAGCAGGGCCGCGCTGTCCTCGCCGGTCAGCGGGGTGAGCGGGAAGCGCCGGGCGCCGTCGAGCGCGGTCAGCGGCGAGCGGCTGGTGACGATCACCGCGCAGCCGGACCCGGCCGGGAGGAGGGGCCGGACCTGGGCCGCGTTGGCCGCGTCGTCCAGTACCAGCAGGAGGTGCGCCGGCGCGAGCAGCGAGCGGAGCAGGGCGGCTGCGGCGTCCGGGTGTTCGGGGATGTTCCGCGACTCAGCACCGAGGTCCCGCAGCAGCGCCGCGAGCGCCTGCGCGGTGGTCAACGGGGCCACCCCGGGGGTGGCGCCGTGCAGATTGACGTAGAGCTGACCGTCGGCGAAACGTTCCCTCAGCTCGTGGGCGACATGCAGCGCCAGCGCGCTCTTGCCGACGCCCGCCATACCGCTGATCACGGCGACGGCGGGTGCCGGGGCGGGCGGCTCGGTCAGCGCGTGGCGCAACGCGCGGCACACGTCGGCACGCCCGGTGAAATGCGCCGGAGGGGCCGGGAGCTGCGCCGGACGCGGGGTCTGCCGCGCATCCGGCTGGTCACCGTCGCACGGTGCGGCGGAAGCCGAAGGGGCCGCCTCCCCCTTGCCGACGGCGCTCACCCGGCCGTCTTCGCCCGGCCGGCGCCCGTCACCACCGTTCGGGCCGGGACCGCCGTGCTCGCCGTCCTGTCGCCGCCGCCCCTCGTCGCTTCCCCGCAGCACCTCGACATGCGCCTCGCGGACCGCCTGACCGGGTTCGATCCCGAGTTCCTCCACCAGGCGGGCGCGCAGGTCACGGTGGACGGCGAGGGCCTCCGCCTGCCGGCCGGTGCGGTGCAGGGCGAGCATCAGCTGACGGTGGTAGGCCTCGCGCAGCGGATGCTCCGCGACCAGGGCCGCCAACTCCGGCACGAGGGCCGCCAACCGCGTCCCGCCGACGGTGAGTTCGGCGTCGTACCGCCACTCCAGCAGGAACAGCCGGGCTTCTTCGAGGCGCTGCACGAGGGCGTAGCCGCCGAGGTCGGCGGGGAGTCCGCTGAGCGGCGTGCCGCGCCACAGCGCGAGCCCGGTGGTGCAGGCGCGGACGACGTCCGGCCAGTCACACCGGGCGTGCGCGGCCCGTGCCTCGGCGACCAGGGCGTCGAAGACGTGTACGTCCAGCTCGCCGTGATCGACCCGCAGCAGGTACCCCGGTGGTACGGCCCTGAGCCGCTCGGGGTCGTCCAGGAGGCGGCGCAGCCGGGTGACGTGGTTGTGCAGGGAGGCCTTCGCGGAGACGGGCGGCGCGCCGCCCCACAGCGCGTCCTTCAGCGACTGGACCGAGACGACCCGCCCGGGCTCCAGCAGCAACGCGGCGAGCAGGGCGCGGACTTTGGGACTGCCGATGGCGCGGACACCGTGGTCGGCGTCGTCGGGGAACGCCGGGTGCGCGGGCGCGTCCGCCGGGCCGGATTCCCGGAACCCCGAGGAGGCGGCGTCCGGCATCCCGTCCGGCGGCCGGTCGTAGAGGACCGGCGGCCCCAGCAGCCCGAAGCGCAGCTCGCACCGCCGCATCACGCCGCTTCACTGCCTTTCCGCGCGGTCGGGGCCGACCGTGCACCGCGGCGGACGTGTGCCCGCCGTTGTCTGGCGAATTTCCGCCCTGTCCACAACGGTTTCCCGCCGCCTTCCGTCCGCCGGTCCGGTTCCGGAACGCCCGTGGATGCGGGCCGCGTCCGTTGCCGCCGGGCGGCTTCCGGCCAGTTGGCTCGCCAACCCCCGACGAACCGTTGGCCACATGTTAGCGATCCGTTGGCGAATCCTGATGTGATCATTCCATCGGGTCCGGCCCGACGGCGCGCGCGTATGTCGCGTAACTCGGGGGAGTGTCGCCGCAGGCCGGGTCCGGGGACGAACAGGGCCCCGGCCGTCGGAGGTGAACGACCGGGGCCCCGTCCCGCCCTCTTCTTCCCCCCGGCCCGGTCCGCTTCCTGGTACCCGGTAACGGCTCCCGGCACCGGTGCCGGCGCGAATCACCGACGGGGCCCCGAGCCGACCGAGCCGCCACACGGCCCGCCGACGCCTCGCCCGCCACCCACCGGCCGGCCGGCCGGCCGCGCAATGCCTCCACGAGCACAAGCACGAGCCGACCGGACCGCAGTGCACCGCACCGGGCCCGGCCGTGCCCCCGTCGCACCGGCGCACGAGAAAACCCCAGCCCGGACATGATCCGAGCTGGGGTTCCAGTGGAGCCGCTTTCGGGATTCGAACCCGAGACCTACGCATTACGAGTTGTCCGATTTTGATCCGACGGAGTCCGTCGGTGTCCGTGAAACCGGCATCGTTTCTGGTCACCAGGGATGTCGGACTTCAGCGGACGATAACGAGCGCTCGTGGAACGAGCGGCGATCGAGACCCCAACTGAGACCGTCCCGACCTTCGGGCTCGGGGAATCGCGTGCACCTGATGAACGGGAGACCAAGTGTCATCATCGGCGAATGGAGTACTTCACTCTCACCGCGAAGCCAGCCGGCCATGCCCCCGCCACCATCGAAGCCGCCCTACGTCGAGCCTGGAACGCGTGCGCCGAGGCGGCTTGCTCTAAGTGTGGCGTCCCCCCTTGGCAGTACTGCCGCAACCGAACCGGCGGGACCTGGTACGTGACCCGGTTCCACCGACCCCGGCAGGATGCGGCAGGTGCACCCGGATTGCTGGCCCCGGTAGACATCAATGGTCTGAGCTGGGCGAAGGGTACAGGCCGATTCGTGTGGGATGACCGGCGCGTTCCCGCAGCGTGACTGGCCGCCTGATCCAGCGGCAAGCCCCGCTAGGTGCTCGACCGCGGACTGATGCTCCTGCGCGGGACGGTCCTGGCGCCCCCCAAACGGCAAGCAGCTTTACAGGGGGCTCAACTTTCTCTGAACTGCACCATCCCGTGAATCATCTACTGCCTGGGGGCGTCTGGGGGAAGGGGGAGCAGAGACAGGGAAGAAGTCCGGCGGGCGCGTGAGTTCACCCCCGCTCCACTCAGAGCCGGGAGTGAGCCCGAAGCCTATGGTGAGCACCGTCACACATGCGATCATCGTAGACACTGTCAGACGCATGGGGGGCGACATGAATGCCAAGTTGGCTCTCAGTCCTGCCGTTGGGATAGCAAGTAGTCTCGTGGCAGTCCTGCTGCTGGCGGGTTGCGCCGGGTCGAAGCAGGACGGCGATCAGTCGGTACCCAGACCATCACCATCCTCAGAGAGCAGGACAGCGCCACCGAGTGATGCAGCATCAGCACTACCCATCGACGCCGATCAGGTGCTGTGCAGTGACTGGAACACCTCCCTGAGCGACACACGGAGGTCTCAGGTTGCGACGGATCTATTGGTGGCCAGGCGCCGCGAAGACGGCATCGATGCGGAGCCTAAGCAAGCCCTCCTTGAGCGCATGACCACTGAGGTCACGGATGCCTGCGAACAGTTGCCGACGACCCTGGTCCGGGCGATTGCCCGGTTCCGCTATGCCGCCAGCAAAGACCTGTACGGGTTCCAGTGACTCGTAGGCGTCGAGCCGGCGGGGCGGCCCGCCATCTGAGACAGGTTTGAGTCCCATCCTTATCAGTGATCATGCAGTGCCTTCGGGGTTGCTTCATCCACTGGGTGCCTCGATCCGCGGTCGGCCGCTGCCCCTAGCTGACCGCCGCCGTTCACTGCTGCTGGGATCAGGCGTTGGTGTCAGCCTCAACCGGTGCCCTTGGCAGATGTCAGATCTCTGGGCTGAGGCGTAGCTCTACCAGCGTCACGCCCAATCGGATCACCTAGGTCGGCCTGAACAGCTGTCGTTGCGATGGCCGTCTGCCGTCGCCGACCGTCCACGGACGGCCCAGCCAATCGCACGGAGATCGCGCCAGGTGCTCGCATGCGCCCCCGGCTGGTGCCCTCGTGGCAGAGGCGCCCAGAACCTAGCTCTGCGCATAAGTATCACCTTCTGTTATGCCACCAACGCGCGCGGTAGGGTCGACGCCGCGCTAGGCATGGGAGGGGGGCTGATGGCCAAGAGGTGGGAGTTCTATCAGTCATCGTTGGACGCCGAGGTGGTCCAGAAGGAGATCACTAAGTGCCGCTTGAAGCGGGATGAGCTGGTCCGCCTACAGAAGATCATGGAGCGCACAGCCAGAGACGAGCTGCTGCCCAAAGATCGGAAGCCGCTCGGGGAGGGCCTGTGGGAGCTGCGACTCAACTGTGGTGAGCGCATCTTCCGGCTGTTCTACAGCGAGGTTGAAGGGGCAGGTCCCCTACTGCTCGCGCTCAAGTTCGTCAACAAGAAGTCGACGCAGGGCGTGAAAACCGACCCAGGCGATATTGAGACCGCGCGCAAACGGCTGTCTGAGTGGCAAACCAGGCAAAGCGGTGACGGCACTGCCACTGAGGCGTTGAAGTGATATCGGTCCTGAGCGATACTCGGCTCCAGGGGAAGGAGTGACTATGGACGAGCACCTGGCAGGGCTGCTTGGCCTCGACCTCAACGATGCACAGACGAGCGCTGCCGCCACTGACACTGACGCGGTCATGATGCTCGTAGAGACCCTGGTCAGGCATCGCAAGGCCTGTCGGATCACTCAGAAGCAGGTCGCGCAAGCAATGGAAACAACCCAGTCCGCCGTTTCCGACTTCGAGCGGCTGGGGGGGGACCCGCGGCTGTCCACGATCATGCGCTACGCCAGAGCGGTGGGGATGGCTGTTGCAACCAAGGCACACGTCGTTGACGAGCCAGTAGTGAGCACGCACTCCTGGGAACCATTGGCGCACAGTGCAGAGCCCGTTCCGGTGGCACGCAGGCAGCGTGGTGCCGCATGAGCGCAAGCCCGGCGCGTCAGGTCTCCTCGCTCGAGGAGCTACAACAGCTCGCTGAGCTTCTCGACATCGTGTATTACGAGGTGAGTGGGCGCAGGTCTGACGGCTTTGACCAGCTGAACGACGATGCTGAGGATGAGGTTGGCGGCGACCACGCAGACATCCAGCTCATGCAGCGGATGGAGGGAAACCGCTTGGCAGTCCGGACACGTGCCTTGGTTGTGACGTCGGAGGGGCGTTTGGTCGCCGACGTGGCTGCCGTCTTCCGCACACCGGAACCTGTCAGTATCCCAGCAGCCATTGCGAAGCGCTTTGCGGCAGTGATCGCGACACCTGTAACGCGGCCCTACCTGCGGGAAGCAATCCATCAGGCTGCCGTCAAGCTGGGCATCGCTGCCCCACTTCTCTCCGTGCTGGACCTTGAAGAGGTTGGTCTCTTGCCAGCAGTTGGTGAGGGTAAGCCTCTGCCTTGAGGCGTCCGATCCCACGCGGTTAGCCGTCTCGTCCGCCGTCGACGCACACACCGTTGAGCGGACATGGTTCGTGTGTCTCTGTGGAGCGTGCCACTGTACGAACAACCTGAACGCCAAGGGTCGCGCCTGTTCGGCTCTGCCTGGGTCGATGGCGTACGGGATGGGAGGCAGCCGAGAGGGACCCACGAGTGGGACTGGCGCTCCCTTCACCCCGGTATCAGCTGATATTCGTGCCCGTATCCCCGCCCTGCGTGTGAATCAGTATGGCCAACGCCGGGCGGGCTCAATGAGACGGAGCACGGCGCATGGTTCCTCACCGACCTGCCACTATGACCACTGGCAGAAGGCGACGGAAGCGTCGTCGCCCGGCTTGTAGCGAGGCCACCGACGGCCGGTCGGGTCGGTAGCTTCGACCTTCCGAACGTGGTGGATCAGCTCTCGCGGGCCGCCGGTCCGGAGCGTCGTGAAGACTTCGTGCCACGTGGCCATGCCGTACTCCGTGACGAGACGTGACGCGCCATCGGAGACCACCGCCGCGGCGCGTACTTCCTTGGTGGGGGTGCTGCCTACAAGTGCGTGATCTGCCGCTTCTGGACCAGCCGCCGCCACCCAGTAGCCGGTCGACGTGTTGCGGGTCTGTCGCTGAGCGGTCACGAATCGCCGCAAAGCCTCTTTGTGGTCCGCTGTGTGGGTTTCGTACTGCTCGACTTCGGCCCTCAGCTCGGGAAGCACCTCGTCCACCCGAAGATCAGTGACCACGGTGAACGCCTCGTGCCCTTCGAGGATGACCGGGGAGTCCGCCAACACCAGGTGGTCGAGGAACCCTCCCCGCTCTCGGACGACCGCGACGGTTGCCGACGGCGTTCCCGGGTTGCTCAGGTCGCATTCGGGATGCAGCGCCGCCACCCGTTCGAGCGCATCCGCCAAGCCGGCCGTAAGCGCGGTCTCCGGGTCTGCCAGTGCGGCGACAAGCTGAGTGCCGAGGTGAGCCACGTACCAGGGGACTCCATGACGGCACCCCGTGTCCAAGCCCGCGGTGCTGAGTCCGTCGAGCACGACGGCTAGAGTCGGTGTGCCAGCCACCCAATCTTCGTTCGGGGCGGCTCCACCGGGTTGGGTGTCAATGGCTACGCGCATGCTCAGCCTTCGTGTCGGTACAGCGGGGTGACGCGTCGACTCTCCAGTACTTCGAGCGTCTGCGGGTCGTAACGGCACGAAATCAGAGTCGAGAAGCGACGGGTGCGGACCTCTCGGTACAGCTCTGCCAGGTTGTTCTCAAGGTAGTGGACGACGCCGCTCGCCCCGATGGCGTGGATACCTGCGATGTAGAGGAACGTCCCCTTGCCGTCCAGGCGGGGGAGCCGCCCGAGATAACCGACATCACCAGCCGTCCCGTCTTCATCGAGGGGTGACCGGTACTCCTTCCCGGCAACCTGATCAACCACGTGCCACGCGGTGTCCTTCTGAAACCGCAGGTTGTCGTCCCCCTCCAGTACTTGCGCCACGATCGGAGACCGGCGAGGGCCGCAGATGACGACGTGGTTGTTCCGGTTGAGGTTGACGATCCCCGCCGGCGGAATCACTTCGTACTGCGCATCGAGCTTCATTCCGGTCACCAGCTTGCGCAGGTGCTCGAAGTTGTTGAGGTCTTCCCGGGTGACCACTTCGCTGGGGTTCTGCTCGGGACCCTTGCCTGCCTCATACATGCCGGCCACGGAGACCGTGACCAGGTCCGTACCGAAGAACGCCCGCTCCGGCGGGGGGCCGGCGGAGGCGAGCTGGCCCACCCGTCCTCGGCTGACTCCTAGGCGCGTCGCGATCTCGGCTTGGGTCATGCCCGCCGCCTGCGCTTCTTCGATCGCCTCGCGCCGGATGCGGGACAGCTCATTGACCCGGCTCTGATACCGCGCCATCAGGTCGATCGTCGCTTTGGCACGGTCAACGGGGTCCTTGATCCCAGAAACCTGCTCCATGTCGTCGTGCACGAGTCTCCCATCGCTGCCTAGGGGGGCTTTCAAAGCTTATCGCGAGGCGGGGTTGCACACAGCCCGGGTGTTGCCTACGGTACCTATCAGACGGACGGCAAGCCCCCCTAGGCAATGTGGGGCAGCTGAAACGCGACTGCTTGACCTGCACTGAAGCGCCTGGAGGAAAGCCCCACAGGGGTGAGTACGAAGTGAGCGCTAGCGCCTTGAGAACTCAACAGTGTGCAGTTGACGGGGCATGAGCCCTGTCCCCGCAACGGCCCGGGTGACGGCCGACGGCGGCCACTTTGAGCAGGAGAACCCGTCCTGCTCGCGTACCGGCTCTGGAGAACACCCTTCGGGATCATCCCTTCCTCACGGAAGGTCAGCTCCTCGGGTGCCACCCGTTGCGCGCCGCCCTGCTGGCGTCAGAGCAGTGAACGATGACGCACCCGATTTTCCCGGCTCGGGACCGATGCGCTGTGGCAACAGCGGATCGGTGAAGCCGTGTTCCTGCGATCTGCGGGAGGTCGGTGTGAGCCGACGACATACCAGGGCGCCGCCGGATGGACCGGACGGTGGTCGCCGCAGCATTTGTTCTGGTCCTTCCTGGCTTCGCAGCGCTGCCGCTGCGACCGGCTGCCTCTCTCACCCGTATCCGGCCCGCTTCATGCAGGCAGCCGGAGACGGGTGGGAGCGCGGGGAGTCGGAGACGCCCGACCCAACGGCGAGCGGCTCCCGGGGTGCCTCCCGGGAGCCGCGTTAGGGCCGTTCCGCCTGCAAGGGAGAACACGACCCAATGAGCCACATCGTCACTGTTCAGGACGCTGTTACCGCGTTCGCCGACTTCATGGAGCCGACGGACGCGGAGCTGGACGCGATCGAGGAGGAGATGCCGGCGATCCTCGCGGGCATCGAACTGCTCGACGCACAGATCACTCACCTGGACCGCACGCCGAACGAGCTGGACGCCCGCCGCGTCCGCCGGGCCCAGCACCGCGTGCTCTCCGTCCGCCGGGACCTGGCCAACCACGTGGCCGGCGCGAACCTGGCGGGGGATGCCGCGTGAGCGCCCCCGACGCGAACCTGGCCGCCGCGCACGCCGAGGTGAAAGCGGAGATCGCGCGGACGGACACCAAAACCGGGCTGCTGCTGGCCTTCGTCGGCGCGGTACTCGCCGGCGCGTGGTCGGTCGGCCGTGACCTGCCGCTGAACCCGCCCGCCGTCGTCTCGGGAGCTCTAGGGCTGGTCCTGCTGGTCGGCGCGGCCGGTCTGCTGCTGTGCTCGGTCCGCCCGAACCTGGGCGGCCGGCACGGTTTCCCGCTGTGGGCCACCCTCACCGCGGAGGAGATCACCGCCACCGTCTCCCGGGACCGGGCCGCTGACATCGCCGGCCTGTCCCGCCTCGCGGTCACCAAGTACACGGGCCTGCGCCGCGCGGTCGACCTGACCCTGACCGGTGGCGTCCTGCTCGTCCTGGCGGCCCTGCTCGCCCTCGGGGGTGCGGCATGAGTAGCGAGCAGGACGAGCCGCGGGAGTTCACGGCGCAGATGTCGGTCCGGCGGGGCCGCTGGCGTTTGTACGTGGTGTTGCTGAACACGACCGAGCAGTGGCCACAGCACGACTTCGGTGGCGCGTGGCCGGTGCCCACGTTCACGGAACGCACGCAGGCGCTCAACGCGCTGGGGTTCGAGCCGGTACCGGAAGCTAAGTGGACGTGGACGGAGGACACCGAGACGCACGGTGACCCGTCGTCCGCCGTGCTGCTGATCGCCGCGGCCCGGGTGCGTTCACGGGCGGGGGTGGGCGCGTGAACGCCGTTCATGTCCGTTCAGCCGAGCGTGCGCTGTCGGCCGGTACCTGGCTCATCGTGGCCGGCGCCATGCTCTATTCGATCCTCACCGTCACCCCCCTCGCCGCAGCCCACACCCCGCAGAAGTGGGGGTGGACGGCGCCGATCCTGCCACTGGTGGTGGACGCCGCGGTGGTCATCGTGGTCCGCCTGGACGCCGTCCTCGCCCGGCTCGGGGGGCACGGTGGCCGGTGGCCCATCGCGCTGCGGTGGATGACCGGCGGCATGACCCTCGCGCTCAACGTCGCCGACTCCGCGCTGCACAACGACCCCGTCGGGGTCGCCGTGCACGCGGTCGCGCCGCTCCTGCTCATCGTCACCGCGGAGACCGGGCTCGCCTACCGGCGCGCGATCACCGCCGCCGTGCTGGCGCTGGAGGCCACGCAGAAGGCCGAGCGGGAGGCGCGGGAGCAAGCCGCGGCCGAGCGGCGGGAAGCGGCGGACCGCCGGGCGCGTGAGGAGCGTGAGCACGCCGCGCAGTTGCTGCGTGAACAGCGTGAACATGAGGCCAGGCTCGCCCGCGAGCAGGCCGAACGTGAGGAAGCGGCCCGTCGTGCCGAGCGCGCGGAACGGCAAGCGCGGGAGCAGGCCGAGCGGGAGGCCCGTGAACGTCGTGAGCGTGAGCGTGAACAGCAGCAGCGCGAGCGTGAGCGCCTTGAACGCGAGGCGGCTAAGCGCCGTGAGCGGGAGCGGCTGGAGCGTGAGCAGGAAGCGCGTCGGCAGCAGCAGGAGCGGGCCGAGCGTGAACGCCGTGAACGCGTCGCGTTGCTGTCCGGTGGGCCGGTGAGCGAGAAGCTCGCCGAGGGCCGGGCCCGTGCGGTGGTGCACGCGGCGTTCGGTGAGGGCCTGCCCGTGCGGGCGGCCGCGGAGTTGTGCGGCTGGTCGGTCGGTTGGGTGTCCGCCCGCTACGCCGAACACCGCGACCCGGCCGCCGGCGCGGACGGGGCTGAGCTGGCCATCGCGAGCACCTGATGGCCACCCTCCCCACCTATCGGTGGCGCCTCGCGCCTGACGGTCTGGCTACCCGCCGCCAGCTGCGCGCCCTCGGGTTGCGGCCGGGCGGGCAGGACGTGGCGGCCCAGTTGGAGCGTCCGCGGCGCCGCCGCGGCCCGCTGGTCGCCTACCTGTACGAGGTGGACAAGGCCAAGCCGGTCCGGCCGATGACGCCCGCAAAGTGGGCGGCCTTGGCCAAGGCCAACACCGCCCGGCGCATCTGCCCGGAGTGCGGCCGGGATGCCGGCTACGTCATCCCCGCTGAGCTGGGGATGTGCACCCCCTGCTTCGACCCCGCCGAGGAACAGCGCGCCGCCTGACCACCCGACCCGAACCGAGGAGTCGAGAGTGAACCTCACACGTCAGCGCGTCGTCACCACGGGCGCCGTCGCCTTCAGCACGGTTCTGGCCCTGGCGATCGGGGTGCGGCTCTCCGGCTACGGCGTGCCTCTCACGCTGCTGCTGGCCTGCTGCCTGGCCTGCCTGGCCACGTTCTCCGGCCTGTTCTTCCGCCTGATCAGTGCCTGGGCGACGACCACCCACCGCTGCCCGCGGCCCGGCTGCGACTTCCGCGTGAGCCTCACCCCCACGGATAGCGCACAGGACCGGCGCTGGCAGGAGATCGCCGCACGCCACCCGCACCACACCTGATCCGGCAGGCCCGGCCATGCGCCTCCACAGCTCTGGCCGGGCCCTACTCCGCAAAGAGGAGTGCTCACAGCATGACGGAACTCAGCACTGAGCCGGTAGCCGTCGATCCGGCCCCGCCCCCACTGCCCTCCACCGTCCCCGCACCGAACGAGAAGACGCCGGCCCCGGCCGCGGCGGAGGTCGAGCACACGCCCGGTGGCTGGCCGGTCGTCCCCCTCGCCCTGTCGGGTGCGAACGGCACCGTGGGCATGGTCGCCACCGCGGCCCTGGCCGGCGGCCCCATCGCCGCCATGGTCGCCGCGACCGGCGCCGTCGTCCTCGGCACCGTGGCCGCCACCCGCAACTACAAGGCCAACCCGCGTAAGGAAGCCCGCCGGGCCGCCGCGCGCGCAGCCGGCCGGACCGCCGCCGCCCGCACCACCGGCCTGCGCCACGGCGGCACGTCCGTTGGCGCCGGTCGTGCCGGTGGCCGGTCGGGCAACGTGCCCGGCCAGCACCGCCGCGGAACCGGCGCCGCTAGCAAGAGCAACGCCAGCACCACGGCCGGTCCAGGCGGGAAGGCCCGCGGCAAGACCACTCCCGGCGCGCCCAAACGCGCGGCCGCCACCGTTGCGGGGAAGGCCGCAGGCCGGGTCGGGCAGGTCAAGGCCCTGCGGTCGGCTCAGCACGCGGCGGCCGGCTCCCGGGCCGGGCAGCGGGCGCAGACCACCGCCGCCCGCCGCGCGGTCGCCGACGCTCGCCGCAACGCCAAGGCCAGGCCCACTGCCGGCGGGGGCTCCCGGCCCGTCAACCGCGCCGGACACCGGGGCGGTCCGGCGGGCCGGATGCTCGGCAGTAGCAGGCAGAAGGCGCGGACCGCCCGGGACGCGGCGGTCGCCAAGCTGCGTGCCAAGCGCGACGCCGCCACGGCCGGCACGGTCGCCGCCAAGCGCGCGGCGGTCCGTAAGGCCCCCGCCCGCAAGGCTGCCCGGCACGCGCTGGTCAGGTCCGCGGCCCGCTTCCACGGTCGCCGGCTGCTGGCCGCGCTGCTCGCCGCGCCCCTGGGGTTGCTCGGGCTGGTCACCACCCCGCTCGGGCGCAAGCTCGGCATCCCGTGGCTGATGTACCCCGGCCGCCGCCTGTACGCCCGGATGGTCCGCGCGGCCACCGCCGAGCGCGCCGAACGGGACGCGGCCATCCGCAAGGAGCTGGCCGAGAAGGAAGCCGCCGCCGACGCCGAAGCCGCCGAAGACGCGGACGGCATCACGGACGGCGTCGAGCGGCCCGCCGGTCAGACCCCCACCACCGACACCACCGAAGGAGAGCACGTGTCCGGTTTCCGGTTCGAAGAGGCCGCCGCCGAGATGGAACAGGCCGCCAACTCCTACGACCCCGAGAACGCCATGGAGATCCTCGCCATGGTCGAGGGCCTCCCCGCCGCCCTCACCTCGGTGGCGAACGTCATGAAGATCCTCGCCGAACGCTCCGACTCCGAATTCCCGCTGGAGAAGGAAGTCGCGGACGGCTTCAACGACATCTTCGGCGCCCTGATGAGCGCCGTCGCCGTCGCCGAGGACATGGGCGCCCTCTTCCGCCAGGCCCACGAGCAGGACATCGCCCGCCACGAGGACCCCCGCAACGGTCCCGAAGCCGAGAAGGGCTGGAACGTCTGACATGACCAGCACCGCCACCGCCAAGAAGCAGCAGGTGAGCAGTGGCCCGGTGCTGGACTGGAGCGCCGGTCACGGACCCGTGACCGGCGCCCTGTCCGCGACCACCGGAGCCTTCGCCCTCGCCACAACCGGCGCCGCCACATCCATGCCCCCGGGTTGGGCGCTGGCCGTCGGTGCGGCCGGCGCCCTCGGACACACCATCGTCGGGCTGCGGGTGCGCAACGCCGGCCGCACCCTGGCCACCCGCGCCGCGTCCTGGCTCGTCGGCGCCGGCTGGACCACCTGGGCCATGACCACCGGCCCCCTCACCTGGGCCGCCCTCGGATCGTTGGCCACCCTCGGGGTAGGCATCGGCGCCGCCGCCCGGTCAACCGCCCTGTTCGAGGAAGCGCGGGAGGAGGAAGCCCTCGCCGCGGAACAGCGGCAGATCGCGCGGGAGCTGTCTGCGGACCGGCGGGCCATCGCCGCGGAGTGGGTGGATCGGATCCAGCGGGTCTGCTCGATCACCGTGCGCGTGGTCGGTGTCGAGCAATGGGCCACCGGCGCCGGGTACTCCATCGACGCCGAACTCCCGCCCGGCGGCGCCACCTGGAACAAGATCGCCGCCGAAGCCCCCCGCCTGTCCGCGGACGCGCAGTTGCCGCACGGCTGCACCGCCACCGCCTCCCCCGGCATCCACCAGGGCCGCGTCATCATCGACGTCAGCACCGTCAACGTGCTGGAACAGGAACGCACCTACCCGGCCAACTACGGGCCGCTGTCGGTGCACACCGGCATCCCCTGGGGATACCGCACCAACGCCGAGGAGATCCTCGTCTACCTGCGTGAGCAGTGCGCGCTCATCGTCGGACCCACCGGATCGGGCAAGACGAACATGGTCCACTCGATCCTGGCCGGGTTCTCCCGGGCTGACGACATGCTCACGTGGGTGATCGACCTGAACGCCGGCAGCGCCGGACTGCCCTGGGTCCTGCCGGCACTGAACGGTGAGGTGAAGTCCGCGGACGGCAAGCCGGTCCGCCCGGGTATCGACTGGCTCGCCGGGACGTTCGATGAGGCGATGACGATGCTGGACACCGCCGTGCGGGTGGCCAAGCACCGCAAGATGGGCTATCAGGACGTACTCGCCCGCGCGAACACCGATCTGCTGCCGATCAGCGCGAAGATCCCGCAGATCATGCTGGTCATCGATGAGGGCGCGGAGATCCTGGCCAGCCCCGACCGGCAGGTCCGCAAGCTCGGGGACAAGATCCTGGAGGTCATCCGGATCGCCCGCGCCATGGGCATCCGCACCGTCCTGACCGCTCTCGGGGCGACCGGGAGCGTGCTCAGCAACCTCATGATCCGGCGGGAAGCCAAGGTCCGTGTCGCCCTGACCGGTGGTGAGACCGAGGGCATGGACCTGTCCAAGATGTTCCCCGGCTCCCGCGGACTGCGCGTCGACCAGGCCCCCTACAAGGGCGCCGGATTCATGGGCACCCCCGAATCCCCGGCTGCACTGTTCAAAGCCTGGCGGATCCTCCCGAACCAGATCCGGGAGATCATCGCCGCCACCTCCGACCGGCATCCCACCCTCGACGCCGTGTCCGCCAAGGCCGCCGGGCCCGCCTACGCCCGACGCTGGGACGCCGAGCGCACCGCATGGATGCGCGACCACACCAACGACGACAAGAGCACCGCCGGCACGGCCGGTGCAGGGCTGAACCTGTCCGCTCTGAGCAACCAGGAGCAGGACCATGTCTCGCCGGAAGACGAGATGCTGCGGCAGTTCCGGGCGCAGATCGACGCCGAGTTCGGCACCGCACATGAACCGCAGTCCCCGGTGAACGGCGGGCCGCCAGCCGTGGGCGGGCTGAATCTGTCCGCGCTGCGGGGTGAGCAGGAGAGTCCCGCACAACAGGCTGCGCTCGCCGCGCTGCTCGCCGCCGGCCCCGATGGCACCGGGGCGTCTGCGATCGCCCGCGCGCTCTCTGAGCAGTACGGCACGACTCGTCAGACGGTCGTCGGCTGGCTGAAAACGTGGATGCAGGACGGCACCGCCGTCCGCGTCGGAGACGGCACCAAAGCCCGATACGTCCACCGCTCCCACGTATCCGACGACTGATCACTTATCGCTTGCGGCCCCCTCCCATGCACATGCCGCCTACCGGGGCGACGGGTCCCGGAAACGGCTTGTGACCTGGGAGACGACAAGCGACAAGACAAGACAAGCGACAAGCCAGACGACAAGCCGCACGACAAGAGAGATGACAAGCAACGCGACAAGCACACCACCCCCCCGCACGGGCCCGCGTCACCTGTTGGCGCGGACCCGCGCCACACCCCGAGGGAGCCTGAAATGAGCCAGCACACCCCGCCCGGCCACATGGCCCCGCACATCCCCGCCGACGCCTACCAGCGCGCGCAGGCCACCGGCCAGCCGGTCGTGTTCGTCCTCAACGACACCCCGGCCGGCATCCCGTGGCAGCGGCTGCTCATCCCGTTCGCGATCGCCGGCGCCGCCGCACTCGGAACCTGGGGTGTCGTCGCCGCCCTGTGCGTCCTGATGGACGCCGCCGCCCACACCGCCACCACCATCGCCGGCGCCGCCGGCCCCATCGGCGCCGGCGGCATCACCCTCAAACTCGCCCGCTCCAAGAACGCCTAGCTATGCCAAGGGCGGCCCCCTCGTCTCGCCAAAGCCGCGGGGCCGCCCTTGTCCACCTGCCACCAACTGACCTGTTGGAGGTCTCCCAGGATGACGCAACCCACCCGTATCCGGCGAGTGCCCGGCCGACGGCCCCGCTTACTGGATCTGTTCTGCTGCCAGGGCGGTGCTGCCAAGGGCTACACCGATGCCGGCTTCGACGTGACCGGCATCGACATCGCCCCGCAACCCCGCTACCCGTTCCGGTTCGTGCAGGCGGACGCGATCGCGTTCGTCCTGGACCACGGGGCGGAGTTCGACTTCATCCACGCCTCGCCGCCGTGCCAGCACGACACCGAATGCCAGCGCATTCAGAACAACACCCACCCTGACCTCATCGGACCCACGCGCGCGGCGCTGGAGATGACGGGGCGGCCGTGGGTGATGGAGAACGTCCGGGGCGCCGTGCCCAAGCTGCACGCCCCGGTGATGCTGTGCGGGCAGATGTTCCGCCTGGCCAACTACCGCCACCGCTACTTCGAGACCGGCGGCGGCTTCCACCTCGACCAGCCGGGCCACCCCGCGCACCTGGTGCCTCAGGCCAAGATGGGCCGCCCCGTCCCGGCCGGGCACTACGGGCAGTTCGTCGGCAACTTTTCCGGCGTGCCCCTGGCCCGTGAGGTGCTGGGGGTTCCGTGGATGAACCGCGACGGCATCCGCGAGTGCATCCCGCCCGCTTATACCAGGTGGCTCGGTAGCGCGTGGCTAGCCTGCGGAGCAGACGGGCTGGCGGCCTGACCGTGCGCGCGGTGCAGTTCCCAGTGTGTTCTTAGCCAGGGGCGGTGCTGGGGCCGGAGCTGAACGGTCGGCCGAGTGCCGTGCATCTGGGCATACAGCGGGTACTCCGCTAGCTGTCCTGCCACGTCCAACGTCATCTCGTCTGGGCGCACGGTGATCAGCCCGAGATCGAACAGACGGTGAATGTCCCGACGTAGCAACAAGCCGCCGCTGGTGTGATGTTCGCCTGTCGCGGCATAACTGTACAGGTGTGCCGCTTCCAGTGCCGCCGCTGGGGCGGGGCCGGTGAATGCGCAGCTCTCGCCCTGTGCTTTCAGCAGCCGCAAGCGGAAGGCCGTCTGTCCGACCCGTGCGCGCACACTGACCCGCTTGTGACCCCCGGCGATTGCTCGCTGGGCGCTGTCAGCGATGTCGACCGTGGTCGGGATCCCCGTGGCGGTAATGGCGTCACGGAGCCTCTCCCATCGCATCGAGCGGATGCTGTGCTGCGTCCTGGGCTTGTCGCACAGGGACCTAAGTTCGTCGCCCGACAGGACGCCGGGCATGTCGACCCAGGCCGCCCCGTGGCGCGACCTGTAGGTAACGACGGGCTTGGTACCCGATACGGGCGCATCGAATCGGTGCCCGCACTTCAAGCAGGCGTACTTGGGCGACACAGTCTTTCGCGGCTGGAAGTCGGACTTCCCGCAGGCCGGGTTCGGGCAGGCGTAAACGTCCTTGACACCTTCACCGGTGTCAATGGCCTCGATAACTGAGATGCCCAGCAGGCACTTCTTGTCCCAGACGGCTATCACATCGCCCGCAGCCGGTCGTCCGTGGTTAGGGACAGCACTGTCCCAGCTGTAGTGCTCGGACGGCAGGTCGTCGTAGCCGCCATTTCCTCCGTGCCTGCGGTTGTCGCCAGCGGCCATCACGAGCCAGGCAGTAGCCAACTCTCCCCCTCATCCCCAAATCCCCCCAGGGCGGCCCGCGTCTCGCCAAAGCCACGGCCGCCCTGGTCCTCCCGCCTCTACACAGAAGCAAGGAGACCATCAGCATGACCGAAACCACCGGCTTTTCGCGAGGCCGGGACCGACTCCGCGTCCTGGACACGTTCTGCTGCGCCGGCGGCATGGCCATGGGATTCCACCGGGCCGGGTTCGACGTCGTGGGCGTCGACATCGTCCCGCAGCCGGACTACCCCTTCACCTTCATCCAAGGTGACGCCGTCGACTACATCCGCGAGTACGGCGCGGGCTTCGATCTCATCCACGCCTCGCCGCCCTGCCAGGCATGGACCCCGCTCAACGCCTACAACCACAAGACCTACCCCGAACTCATCGCCCCCGCCCGCCAGGCGATCCAGACCACGGGCCGCCCCTACGTCATCGAGAACGTGGAGGCCGCACGTGGCGAACTGCTGGACCCGCTCATGCTATGCGGCCCCATGTTCGGCCTCCGCCTCTACCGCCACCGTCTGTTCGAGACGGGCGGCTTCACCCTGTCGCCACCGCCGCACCCCGCCCACCGACAAAGGTGCACCCGCAACGGGTACCTGCCCACACCGCAGCAACCGTTCATGACCATCACCGGCGGACGCCACTCGAAGGCTTGGCAGCGTGCAGCGGCAGGGACCATGGGCACCCCGTGGATCACCACGATCAAGGGAGTCTGCGAGGCCATTCCCCCGGCCTACGCCGAATGGATCGGCCGTGCCTTCCTCGGGGTCCTCGCCTCTGGGCTGAAGGCCGCGGCATGAGCGGCCTCCTGACCGCCAATTTGGCCTGCCTTCCCCTGCTCGCCTCCGCCCTGTCCTCGGCCGAGCGCGGCTGGCCCGTCATCCCCCTGCACCCGCGCGCCAAGTACCCCGCAGGGCACCCTGAACGGGACTGCCCCCGAGCGGGGCGGTGTGCGGGCGGGCACCGCAAGCCCGAGCAGCGCGCCACCACCAACCCCGACCTCATCCACGCCACCTGGGCCGCCCGCCCGTACAACGTCGGGATCGCGACCGGCCCGGCCCGACTGCTGGTCGTCGACCTGGACGTGCGCAAGCCCGAAGAACCAGCAGGAGCGCCTGACGGCGCCACTTCCTTGCAAGCGCTCTGCGAGCACGCCCGGCAGGCTGTCCCCGCGACCTACCGGGTGCGGACCGCACGCGGCGGGGAACATCTGTACTTCACCGCCCCCGCCGGAGTGCGGTTGAAGTGCAGCGTTGACCGTCTTGGACCGCACATCGACACCCGCGCGTGGGGTGGCTACGTCGTCGCCCCCGGCAGCACCACGCCCGACGGCGCCTACGAGGTGACCGACGATGCCCCCGTGGCGCCGTTGCCCGGCTGGCTGGCCGAACTGCTCACTGAGCCGGACCGGCCCGCCGTCGTGGACTTGGCGCCGCTGCGGGACGGGACCCGGGCCGCTCGCACGGCGCTGGAGCGGGAGTGTGCGGTCATAGCTGCCACGACCGACGGCGGGCGCAACAATGCCCTGCACAGGAGCGCCTGCAAGGTCGCCCGGTTCGTCGCGTGGGGCGACCTCCCCCGGGACGTGGCGGAGCAGGCAATCCAGGGGGCGGGGGAGTCGACCGGACTGCCGCCGGCCGAGTGCCGCACCACCATCCGCAGCGCCATGGACTGGGTCATCGCACACGCCACACCGCGGGTAGCCGCATGACCGGCCCCGACTCCCCCCGCCTGGATTGCCTCACCGGCACCCCCGACCAGCCGCCGGCCGCTCCCCCGCGTGCGGACGCGACGGCCGTGGGCGAGCCAAAAGGCGCCGCCCGTAAGGGCGTCGTCACTGCTCTTCCTCGCTCCGATCGACTTCCAACCGGCGGTGCACGGCCCGGCGCCGACCCGACGCCCAACACCCCCGGCATCCGCGTCTTCGCCCCGCCGGTCTACCGCCACCACTACGACGGCGCCCGTTGGTCCACCCGGCCCGGTGCCCTGCCCACCGCCGCCTACGCCTGCCACTGCGGACTGACCAGCACCGCCACCGGCCCCGAGAACGTGGCCGCGCTGGCCACCGAGTACGACGCCCACCGATCCGCCTGCACGGGAGCTCCCGCCGCAACCCCCGAAGGGAAGGCCGCCGCATGACCGCCATCGACGGCGCCGCACTGCTCAACGAGGTGGAAGCCTTCCACCGCCGCTTCAACGTCTTCCCCACCGAACACGCCTACGTCGCCGTCACCCTGTGGGACGCACACGCCCACCTCATCGACGCACTGGACGGCACCGCCCGCATCGCCTTCCTGAGCCCGGAACCCGGCTCCGGGAAGTCCCGCGCACTGGAGATCATCGAAACCCTCACCCCGCGCTCCGCGACCACCGTCAACGCCTCCGCCAACGCCCTGTTCCGGCTGGTAGCGGCAGACGCGGGAACACCGACGCTGCTGTTCGACGAGATCGACACCGTCTTCGGCCCCAAGGCCGGCGGGAACGAAGAGGTCCGCGGGTTCCTCAACTCCGGCTACCGGCGCGGCGCCAAGTCCCTGCGCTGCGTCGGAGAGGGCTCCGAGCAGAAGGCAGGCTTCTTCCCCTCGTTCTGCGCGGTCGCCATGGCCGGACTCGGTTCGCTCCCGGACACGATCCTGACCAGGTCGGTCATCATCCGCATGCGGAAAAAGGCGCCCAACGAGAAGTGCGAGCCCTACCGGCGCCGCATCCACGAGAAGCAGGGCCACGTGCTGCGGGACCGGCTCGCCGAGTGGACCGCCACCATCCACGACGAGATCGCGCAGGCCTGGCCGGAGATGCCCGAGGGCGTCACCGACCGCCCCGCGGACGTGTGGGAGCCGCTGCTCGCGGTCGCGGACGCGGCCGGCGGACGCTGGCCCGAGCGGGCCCGCGCCGCATGCGTCGCCCTGATCAAGGCCGCGTCCGAGGGCGACCAAGCCTCCCTGGGCGTCAAGCTGCTCACCGACCTGCGGGACCGCGTGTTCTGCGGCGTGGACCGCATGCCCACGGCCGCCATCCTGGAAGTCCTCCTCCAGCTCGATGACGCACCCTGGTCCGACATGAGCGAGGACGGACAGAACACCAAGCCGCTCACCGCCCGCGCACTGTCCAAGCTCCTGAGCCAGTACGTGCGCCCCGACAACACCCCGATCAAGCCCCGCGGTATCCGGGTCGGCAGCACCACGCCGAAGGGCTATTACGCGGAGGACCTCAGCGACGCCTGGGCCCGCTACTGCCCCCCGGACCCCGGAGAATCCGCAACATCCGCCACAGCCGCAACACCGCAGGTCAACGAGGGTGAATCTGTGGCGGAAGACGCTTTTGAGAACCGCCACATGCTCGCGGAAACCGACACACGCCAACTCCGCATCGCCGGCTGACCACCCGCACCCGACAGGGGCCGCCACGCGCACCACGTGGCGGCCCCTATCCGCAACACAACCGGCATCCGCCACAGATTCAAGCCGCTGACCAGCAATGTTGCGGCGTGGCGGATGTTGCGGATTCCCCAGAAGGGGCCCGGGGCCCCGATGCACTGCTGAGGAGAGGTCTACGTGAACAGCACCGCCGTCGCGCACCTCGACCGTCTGCTCTACACACCGGAGGAAGCCGCCGAAGTCCTCAGCTTCGGCCGCTCCACCGTCTACGAGCTGATGGCCGCCGGAGAGCTGAAGTTCATCAAGCGGGGACGGTCGCGCCGCATCAAGCGGTGCCACCTCGAAGAGTTCGTCAACGCCCTCGAACCGCAGTCCGCCTGACCTGACCGCGCGAGGTGGCCCCGGACCGTTCGTCCGGGGCCACCTCGCGTTCGGAGGAGTAGGGAAGTACATGAGCCCCCGCAAGGCCAACATGGAATCGTCCGTCTACCGCGGCGCCGACGGCTGGTGGCACGGCCGCGTCACGATGGGCGTCAAGAACGACGGAAGCCCCGACCGGCGCCACCGCCGGGCGAAGACCGAAGCCGAGGTGCGCCGCAAGGTCCGCGAGCTGGAAGCGCTGCGCGAGAAGGGCCGCGCGCCCAAGGCCGGCCGTAAGCCCACGGTGGCGCAGTGGATGGACACCTACCTGACCGAGATCGCGAGTCTCAAGCTCAAGCCGCGGTCACTGGACGACTACTGGTCGAAGACGCGCAACGACATCGTTCCGGGCGTGGGTCAGCACCGGCTCGACAAGCTGGCCCCGGAGCACCTGGAGCGGATGTACCGCGCCATGCTGGACGAGGGCCACGCGCCGTCGCACGTCCTCAAGGTGCACCGCATCCTGTCGCGCGCGTTGAAGATCGCCCACCGGCGCCGGATCATCGCTGAGAACGTGGCGACGCTGGTCGACCCGCCCACCGTGGACGAGACCGAGGCGAACCCTTTCACCACCGAGGAAGCCAAAGCGTTCCTGGAGGCCGCGGCCAAACGGACCACCTTCATGCGCTGGTGTGTCGGCGTTGGCATGGGTTTCCGGCAGGGCGAGACACTCGGTCTGCGGTGGCCGTACGTCGACCTGGAGAACGAGTTGTTCCACCCCCAGTGGCAACTCCAGCGGCTCACCTGGCGCCACGGCTGCCAAGACGCTCACTCCTGCGGTGCACGCCGTCACCGCTTCCAGCCGTGCCCGCCGAACTGTGCGGCCCACAAGGGCTACAAGCGCGGATGCCCGAAGCCGTGCCCGAAGGGCTGCACAGGGCACGCGAGCGTGTGCCCGGAGCGCAAGGGCGGTGGCCTCGTCTTCACCCGGCCCAAGACCAAGAAGAGCCGGAACCCCGTGCCGATCCCGCCCCCGTTCGTCCCCTACCTGGTCGAGCACAAGGAACGGCAGGACGCGATGCGCGCGGCGGCCGGCGACGAGTGGCAAGAGTGCGGCGCCGTCTTCACTCGGCCGGACGGCCGGCCTATCGACCCCCGCGCCGACTGGGAGGAATTCAAGGAGCTGCTCACGGAAGCGGGCATCGATGACCGGCGCCTGTACGACGGCAGCCGGCACACCGCCGGGACGATCCTGAACGAACTCGGCGTCGACATGCCCACGATCATGGAGATCCTGCGGCACACCCAGATCAGCCAGACCCGGCGATACGTGAAAGGCAGATCACACCTGTCGAAGGACGCCATGAGGCGCATGGGTGACGCCTTCATGCCGCGCCAGAAACCCCCGACTGAGACCGCAACTGAGACCGACGACCGGCGAGCGGAGCGGGCCCGGCGCCGCCGTCGCGTCCGCTGAACGCAAAATCCCAGCTCAGACAATGTCTGGGCTGGGATTTGGATGGAGCCGCTTTCGGGATTCGAACCCGAGACCTACGCATTACGAGTGCGTTGCTCTGGCCATCTGAGCTAAAGCGGCGCGCTGTCCGCACCATGGTGCGATCAGCAACGACGGTAAGTCTACACAGTTCCGCGGGGTGCTACGTACCCGCCCCGGAGCGGGTGGTTCCGGGGCGAGCGCGGCGGGCGGGGCGGGCTAGGTGCAGCGTTTGCCGGGGGGCGGCGGGGTGCCGTGGAGGAGATAGGTGTTGATCGCCGAGTCGATGCAGGCGCTGCCGCGGCCGTAGGCGGTGTGGCCGTCGCCGACGTAGGTGAGGAGGCGGCCGGAGGACAGCTGGCGGGCCAGGGACTGCGCCCAGCGGTACGGGGTGGCCGGGTCGCGGACCGTGCCGACCACCAGGATCGGCGCCGCGCCCTTCGCCTCGATGCGGTGCGGCCCGCCCGTCGCCTTCACCGGCCAGTACGCGCAGTTCAGCGACGCCCAGGCCAGGCCCGGGCCGAACACCGGGGACACCTTCCCGAACGCGGGCAGTGCCTTCTCCGCCTGCTCCGGGCCGGTGAAGGCCGGCGGCAGGTCGAGGCAGTTCACGGCGGCGTTGGCCATCATCAGGTTGCTGTAGTGGCCGTTCGCGTCCCGCTCGTAATAGCTGTCGGAGAGGGCGAGCAGGCCCGCGCCGTCGTTGTGCCGCATCGCCGAGGTCAGCGCCTCGCGCAGCTGCTCCCAGGACCCCTCGTCGTACATCGACGCGATCACCCCGATGGTGGCCAGCGCCTCTCCCAGCCTGCGGCCGTCCGCGTCGCCGGCGGGCACGGGGTGGGCGTCCAGCTTGCGGAAGAACGCCCGCAGGCGGTCGCCGGCCTGTGCGGGTGTCGTCCCCTTCCCGCCGAGCGGGCAGTCGGAACGCCGTACGCAGTCCTTCGCGAACGCCTGGAACGCCGTCTCGAAGCCCGCCGTCTGGTCCAGGTTCAGCCTGCGGGCGCCCAGGGACGGGTCCATGGCGCCGTCGAGCACCATCCGGCCGACCCGGGCCGGGAACAGCCCGGCGTACGTCGCCCCCAGGAACGTGCCGTACGACGCTCCTACGTAGTTCAGTTTCCGGTCGCCGAGCACCGCCCGCAGGATGTCCATGTCGCGGGCCGCCTCCACGGTGGAGACGTGCCGCAGCAGCTTCGCCGAGTGGGCCCCGCAGCTCTCGGCGAACTCGCGGTCCGCCGCGACCAGCGCGTTGCGCTCCCGCTGGTCGTCGGGGGTGATGTCGGTCTGCGTGTACGCGTCCATCCGCTGCCCGTCGAGGCAGCGGACGGGCTCGCTGCGGGCGACACCCCGGGGGTCCACCGCGACCATGTCGTAACGGGCCCGGATCCGGGCCGGGTAGCCGATGCCCGCGTACTGCTGGAGGTAGCCGACCGCCGAGCCGCCCGGACCACCCGGGTTGACCAGCAGCGACCCGAGCGGCTTGCCCTTCCCGGTGGCCTTCTTGCGCGCGACGGCGAGCCGGACGGAGCCCGCGCCGGGTGCGGCGTAGTCCAGCGGGGCCTTCATCGTGGCGCACTGGAAGCCCGGTGCTCCGCAGTCGCGCCATTGCAGCCGCTGGCTGTAGAACGACGTCAGCGCCGACGGCGTCGAACGCGGCAGCGCGGCCAGTGCCGCGTCCACCGTCGCCCCTCTCGCCGCACTGGAACTCCCCGGTGAGCAGGCGGTCATGAGCAGGGCGGCGGCCGTGACGAGGGTGGCCGTGAGACGGGCCGTCGTCCGGGTACGGATGCCACGGATCCGGTGAGGGGATGGCCTGGTGTGCATCAGCCGAGCGTAACCGTGCGCGACCGGCCGGGTGCATACTGTGCGAACTGTGGCTCGTACGAGGGACACCCTCCACCGTGTCTCCCTCGGCGGCCGGGCCGAACCGTCACCCCGCCCGTAGGGCCATGGTCATCGCCTCCACGGCCAGCAGCGGGGACACATTGCGGTCCAGGGCCTCCCTGCACGCGGCGATCGCCTCGATACGGCGCAGGGTGGACTCCGGCGCGCCGGCGCGGGCCAGCCGTTCCAGGGCGTCCCCGGCGTCGGCGTTGGCGATCGCCACACGGGTGCCGAGCTGGAGGGCGAGGACGTCGCGGTAGAAGGCGGTCAGGTCACCGAGGGCGACATCGAGGCTGTCACGCTGCGTACGCGTCCTGCGGCGCTTCTGCATGTCCTCCAGGTCCTTCATCACGCCCGCCGTGCCACGCGGCATCCGGCCGCCCTGGGCCGCGCCCAGCGCCGCCTTCAGCTCCTCGGTCTCCTTGCCGTCCATCTCCTCGGCGAGCTGCTTGGCGTCCTCGGCCGCCGCGTCGACCAGCTCCTGCGCGGCCCTGAGGCACGCGCCGACCTCGTCGACGCGCAGCGGCAGCTTCAGGACGGCCGCGCGGCGCTCGCGGGCCGCCGGGTCGGTGGCGAGGCGGCGGGCCCGGTCGACATGGCCCTGGGTGGCGCGGGCGGCGGCGACGGCGACCTCCGGGTCGATGCCGTCACGGCGTACCAGCATGTCGGCGACCGCGTCGACCGTCGGCGTCCGCAGATTCAGGTGCCGACAGCGGGAGCGGATGGTGGGCAGGACGTCCTCGACGGACGGGGCGCACAGCAGCCACACCGTGCGCGGGGCCGGCTCCTCCACGGCCTTCAGGACGGCGTTGGCCGACTTCTCGTTCAGCCGCTCGGCGTCCTCGACCAGGATGACCTGCCAGCGGCCGGTCGCGGGGGCGGTGAACGACTTGCGGACCGTGTCCCGCATGTCCCTGACCAGGATCTCCGAACCGACCGCGGCGACCGTCGTCACATCCGCGTGCGTGCCGAGCAGCGCGGTGTGACAGCCGTCGCAGAAACCGCAGCCGGGGGTTCCGCCGAGGGCGCGGTCGGGGCTCACGCACTGGAGAGCGGCGGCGAAGGCCCGCGCCGCCTGGTTGCGGCCCGCGCCGGGCGGCCCCGTGAACAGCCAGGCGTGCGTCATCTTCGACGCCTCCGGCGGCGGCTGGTCCGCCGCGGCGGCCGTGACCAGGGCATCGGCGTCCCGCGCGGCGGCATCCAGCGCCGCGCTCACCTTCTCCTGCCCGACGAGGTCGTCCCACACGGTCATGGGTCACGCCGCCCTTCCGTCACACTCCACGTTCCGGACTCCATTGTGCGGGCGAGGTCTGACAACGGGGGCCGGTGGTGGTCGGTGCGGTCGCCCCGGCGTCCCGCTTCGCGGTCGCCGGTACCGGGTGCGGACGCTTCCATGAGCGCCTCCCCCGCCGTTGTGCGGACGTACAGCACCGACCGGCCGGCCCGCTGCCGCTCCACCAGCCCCGCGTCCAGCAGGATCCGCAGATGCCGGCCCACCGATCCCAGCCCCTGACCGGTCACGGCGACCAGCTGGGTCGTGCTCATGGGGGTTGCGAGCAGCGCCAGCACCCGGGCGCGCGCGGTACCGATGAGCGCTCCGAGTCCGGCCGGGACAAGCCGCCGACGGTGGTCGTCGGCGAGCACCCCGAGACACGGGTAGACGACGGCGTACCGCTCCCGCCCCTCCCACGAGACCCAACCGGTCTCCGGCGTGACCGGCATGAACAGCAGCTCGGCCCCGGCCGCGATCTCCCGCGGCGGATACGCGTTCAGGTTGACCTGGAACCGGCTCTCCCCCAGCCACCGCGTCATCCCCGGCCGCAGCGAGTCCAGCACGGCCGCCCAGCCGCCCTGGCTCACCCGCGCGGTCCGCGCGACCACGTCGGCCTCCAGGACGCGCCGCCGGCGCTCCCAGTACGGGGCCGTACGGTCTCCTCCCAGACGTAGGTCAGGAGCGCGCCCGCCCGCTCGGGCAGGTCGTCCCGCTCCAGGACGGCGGGGAGCCGGCCCCGGAGGGACACGTGGAGGTCGGCCCGCGCCTCCCCGGCCCCGGCCGCCCGTACCCGGGCCACGGTCTCCTCGAAACTCTCCCCGGCGCACGAGGTGGGGCAGAAGAAGTCGGCGATCCAGGACGTGCCGAGTGCCGCCGGCACGAGCCGCGCGGTCACCGGGTCGGCCGCGAGGCGCGCGCGGTAACCGGGCAGATGGGCGCGCAGCCAGGCCTCCTCGCCCGGATGGGCGCCGCTCCCCGCGGACAGCAGTCTCAGGCTCGCGAAGGTCTCGGCGAACGGCGAGAGCACGAACCGGCTGCGGGCGAGGGTGTCGGTGCCGACCTGCCATGAGCCCATGCGTACGTACGACCTTTCACATGTCGGCGAAACAGTGCACACGGCCCCCGGGTCGCTCCGAGACTTCGGCGCATGCGCAGCTACCGGACCCTGTTCCGCACCCCGGAGTACACCCCGTTCCTGCTCTCCTTCGCCGCTTTCGCCGCGGCGCAGACGATCGGCGGCCTGGCTCTCGGCACGCTCGTGCTGCGGGCCACCGGCTCCCCGTTCCTGTCGGCGGTGAGCATGTTCGGCCCGCAACTGGCGCAGTTGGCGGGGGCCACCTTCCTGCTCTCGGGCGCCGACCGCCTGCCCCCGCGCGGCATCCTGTCCGGCATCGCCCTCGCCTTCGCGGCCGGCACGACGGTGCTGGCGCTGCCCGGCCTGCCCGTGCGGGCGGTCTTCGCCGTCCTGCTCCTCCAGGGCCTGGTCGCGTCGCTGGGCGGGGGAGTGCGCGGTGGGCTGCTGAACGAGATCCTCACCAAGGACGGTTACGTCCTCGGCCGTTCGGTGTACAACATGCTCTGGGGCCTGACGCAGACGGCCGGTTTCGCGACGGGCGGCACACTGCTCGCGCTGCTGTCCCCTCGGACCTGCCTGCTCCTCGCGGCCGGGCTGTACCTGCTGGCGGCCCTCGTCACCCGCCTGGGTCTCACGGCGCGCCCGCCCCGCTCGGCCGGCCGCCCGTCCGTCTCGGCGACCTGGCGCACCAACGCCCTCCTGTGGTCCTCACGCCCCCGCCGCCTGACGTATCTGGGGCTGTGGGTCCCCAACGGTCTGGTGGTCGGCAGCGATTCGCTCTACGTCGCCTACGCCCCCGGAGCCGCCGGCACGCTGTACGCGTGCGGGGCGCTGGGCATGTTCGTGGGCGACATGGCGGTGGGCCGCCTGGTACCGCCCTCGGTGCGCCGCCGTATCGCGACCCCGCTGCGTCTGCTGCTCGCGGTTCCCTATCTGTTCTTCGTCCTGCGGCCGGGAGTGGCGCTGTCGGCCGTGGCCGTCACCGTGGCCTCCGTCGGCTTCGCCGCGAGCCTGGTCCTTCAGGAACGCCTGATGTCGCTCACCCCGGACGACCTCGCGGGCCAGGCTCTCGGCCTGCACGCCACCGGCATGGCCGCCTTCCAGGGCGTCGGCGCCACCCTCGCGGGCACACTGGCCCAACTGACATCCCCGGCCACGGCGGTGACGCTGATGGCGGCCGGATCGGTCATCACCACCCTGACCCTCGCGGTGCTGGGCAGGTACGGGAAACGGCGGTCGGGCGCGCCCGGTCCGCACCCGGGAGCCCTGCCGGAGCCGGCCGCCACGGACTAGGACGGGAAAAGCTCGCGCTCCGCTCCCTCGACTCGCCGGCGTCCTGCCCTTCCGGTGCTTTTCGGCTTCGCGGTCGGCAACGATCCCCGCCTTCGACCGGTGCCGGCCGGGCAGGAACCGATGGCCGCCCTCAGCCGGTGCCGGGCAGCAGCCGATTCCGCCCTCGGCAGTAGCCGGGCAGCAACCGATCCGGCCGTCGTCCGGCGCCGAGCACGCACCGTCCCCGCCCCAACCGGTGCCGGGCGGGGGATCCCCGCCCCGCACCCGGCAGTCGTGCGCCCTCAGCCGCGGCGGCCCCGGCCGCGGCCCCCGCGGTTCCGGTCCTCGCCGGTGCCGCCCTGGTCGCCGTGCGGCTGTTCGTCGTAGGAACCCAGCAGCTCGTCCGCCAGGGTCGGCAGGTCGTCCAGCGGAGTTTCCTCGGCCCAGTCGGAGCGCGGGCGGCGGCGCGGTGTGCCGTCGGCGTCGATCTGGGGCATCTCGCGCGTGTGTGCCTCGGAACCGTCGGGGCCCACGCCCGGGCGCCGGCCGCCCGGGCGCTCGTCCCGGAAGAAGCCGGGCGGCACGCGGCCCGCCGGGGTGTCCTCCCGTACGGGCGGCAGTACGGCGGTCTCGTCGGCGGCACCGGGATCCGTCACCGGCGGCAGCTTGGCCGTGTCCTCCACGGACACCGGCGGCAGCTTGGCCGTGTCCTCCACGGACACCGGCGGCAGCACGGCCGTCTCGTCCGCCGCGCCCGGCGTCACCGGGGGCTGCGGCAGCTCGGCGGTCACCTCGGCGTCGGCGTGGGGGCGCCGCGCGCCCCCGGCGAGGCCGCCGCGTTCCGCGCGCACCGGCCGCAGCACCGTGGTGTCGTCCGTGTCCCGCCCATCCCTACGCCGGCCGTCCGCGTCCGGTGAGACCACCGGCGCGGGGGCTGTGACCGCCTCGTCCGCCACGCCGGGCGCGGCCGGTGCCGCCGGGGTGCCCGGCAGCGGTGCGCTGGGCCTGCGGGCCGCCGCGTCGGCCGCCGCCGCGGCCTCGGCGGCCTGCCGGCGGGCTTCCTCGGCCCGCAGCAACGCCTCCTCCGCCTTGCGCTGCGCCTCCAGACGGCGGGCCTCTTCCTCCGCGCGCAACCGGGCCTGGCGGGCCTCTTCCTCGGCGCGCCGCCGGGCCTCCTCCTCGGCCTGCTTGCGGCGCCGTTCCTCCTCGGCCCTGCGGCGGGCCTCGGCCTCGGCCCGCGCCTTCTCCTCGGCGAGGAGCCGCTGCCGCTCCTCCTCCGCACGCCGGGCGGCTTCCTCGGCCCGCTGCCGGGCCTCCTCCGCCTGCCGTTCGGCCTCGCGCCGCTGCGCCTCCTCCAGCTCGCGCCGCTTGCGCTCCTCCTCCTCGGCGCGCAGCCTGGCGAGCTGTTCCTGGCGCTCGCGCTCCAGACGCTCCTCCTCCGCCTTGCGCGCGGCCTCTTCCTCGGCCTTGCGGCGGGCCTCCTCCTCGGCCTTCCTGCGCGCTTCCTCGCGGGCCTTGATCTCGGCCTCGGAGAGCGGCAGCACGGTGTCCAGCCGGTGCCGGATCACCGTGGTGACGGCCTCGGGTTCCTGCCCGGCGTCCACGACCAGGTAGCGGCCGGGGTCGGAGGCGGCCAGCGTCAGGAAACCGGACCGTACGCGCGCGTGGAACTCCGCCGGCTCCGACTCCAGCCGGTCCGGCGCCTCGGTGAACCGCTCGCGGGCGGTCTCCGGGGAGACGTCCAGCAGGACGGTGAGGTGCGGGACGAGCCCGGCGGTGGCCCAGCGGTTGATGCGGGCGATCTCGGTCGGGGAGAGGTCGCGTCCGGCGCCCTGGTAGGCGACGGAGGAGTCGATGTAGCGGTCGGAGATGACCACCGCGCCGCGTTCCAGCGCGGGGCGTACGACCGTGTCGACGTGCTCCGCGCGGTCGGCGGCGTACAGCAGTGCCTCCGCGCGGTGCGAGAGGCCCGCCGAGGATACGTCCAGCAGGATCGAGCGCAACCGCTTGCCGACCGGGGTGGCGCCGGGCTCACGGGTGAGCACGACCTCGTGGCCCTTGGCGCGGATCCACTCGGCGAGGGACTCGGCCTGAGTGGACTTGCCGGCGCCGTCACCGCCCTCCAGGGCGATGAAGAAGCCGGTGACCGCCGGCGCCGTGACGGGGTCGTCACCGCCCAGCAGCGCGTCCTTGAGGTCCTGGCGCAGCGGTACGCCGGACCGGTCGTCGACCTTGGCGAGCACCAGCGCGGCCACCGGCAGCAGCAGCGCGCCGACCAGCATCAGGGTGAAGGCGGCCCCGCCGTGCGCGAAGACGAACTTGCCGTTCTCCAGCCGGTGCGGGCCGATCAGCGCCGCGACCAGGGGTGCGATCAGGGCGCCGAGCGCTACGAAGACCCGGACCACGGCGTGCAGGTGCTCGGTGGTGCGCGCCCGGCGGTACTCCTCGGTCTCCTGGTCGAGCAGGGTGTGCCCGGTGTTGGCGGCCACGCCCGCGCCGGCGCCGGCCAGCGTGACGAGCAGCAGCACCGTCGTGACGTCGGGGACCAGACCGGCGGCCAGCAGGGCGATGCCGGTGACGGCGATGGCGAGGGCCAGCAGGCGCCGGCGGGAGAGCGAGGGCAGCACCGCGGGGGCGGTACGGATGCCGACGCCGACCCCGCCGGTCAGGCCCAGCACCAGCAGGCCGTAGAGCACCGGGCCGCCGCCCAGGTCCTTGGCGTGCAGCACGCACACCGCGACGGCCGCCGCGATCGCGCCGGCGACCGCGGCACAGGCCGGGACGAGCAGGGGCGCCGCGCCCGTACGGCCCTTGTCGACGCCGGTGCCGGTGCGCGGGCGGCGCAGGCCCTCCAGCGGGGACCGCGCGCGCGGGGTGCGGATACCGGGCAGTTCCAGAGCGGTCAGCACGGACAGGGAGGCGGCGAACATGCCTGCCGCCACATACGACCCGAGGGCCGCCTGGTGCTGGTCGAACCAGGCCACACCGGTGCCCAGCAGGTTGTTCAGCAGGCCGGCGACGATCAGTGCGGCGGCGGCCAGCGGGACCGCCAGGAAGGTCGTCCGCAGCGCCAGGCGGCGCAGGGCGTCCAGGTGGTCCGGGAGCGGCCGTACGGTGGCGCCCTCCGGCGGCGGGGCCGGCAGCAGGGCGGGGGCGGCGCTCTCGCGGCACACCGTCCACAAGCGCTCGGCCACGCCGGCGACGAAGGCGGTGACGAGCAGGACGGCGAGCGCGTCGTCCGGGGCCCAGTCGATCCACAGGGGGGCGACGATCAGCAGCGCGGCGCGGACGCCGTCGGCGCCGACCATGGTCCAGCGCCGGTCGAGGGGGCCCTCCTGGGCGGTGAGCGCGGTCAGCGGGCCGAGGAGGACGGCACCGAAGAGGAGCGTAGCGAGGATGCGCGCCGCGAAGACCATCGCGACCGCGAAGGCCACTCCCCGGTAGCCGCCGCCGAAGGCGCCCTCGGTGATCGCCGCCTGGAGGACCAGGACGACCAGTACGAGAAGGGCGAGGGTGTCGCCGACCCCGCTCACCAGCTGTGCGCTCCACAGGCGCCTCAGCTGCGGTCGGCGCAGCAGGGAGCGGACGGCGCGTTCGCGGGAGTCCGCGACCAGGGCGTCGTCCGGTGCTGTGGGGTGGGCCGTTGGCTGCTCGGCTCGCGTCATGCGTTCAGCCTATCCGCAGCCACCGACACCACACCTCGCTGTCCTGGCATGCGCACGCCCCGACATCAAAGTGATGCCGGGGCGTGCGTGCACGAAGCCGGAGTGGAGGTTTCCGATCCGGTCCGGGTGTCAGTCGTCCGTGCCGGAAGCCGCCGCCCTGGAGGCGGTGGCCTTCTTGGCGGTCGTCTTCTTCGCGGCCGCCGTCGTCTTCTTCGCGGCCGTCTTCTTGGCCGCGGTCTTCTTCGCCGGGGCGGTCTTCTTCGCCGTCGCCTTCTTCACGGTCTTCTTGGCGGGCGCCTTCGCGCGCTTCTCGGCGAGCAGCTCGAAACCACGCTCAGGGGTGATGGCCTCGACGCTGTCGTCGGAGCGGAGGGTCGCGTTGGTCTCGCCGTCGGTGACGTACGGGCCGAACCGGCCGTCCTTGACCACGACCGGCTTACCGGAGACCGGGTCCTCGCCCAGCTCCTTCAGCGGCGGCTTGGCCGCGGCCCGGCCGCGCTGCTTGGGCTGGGCGTAGATCGCCTGCGCCTCTTCCAGCGTGATGGTGAAGAGCTGGTCCTCGGCCTGGAGCGAACGCGAGTCCGTGCCCTTCTTCAGGTACGGGCCGTAGCGTCCGTTCTGCGCGGTGATCTCCACGCCGTCGGCGTCGGTGCCGACGATCCGTGGCAGCGACATCAGCCGCAGCGCGTCCTCGAGCGTCACCGTGTCGAGCGCCATGGACTTGAAGAGGGACGCCGTGCGCGGCTTGACCGCGTTCTTGCCGGTCTTCGGGGTGCCCTCGGGGAGGACCTCCGTGACGTACGGGCCGTAGCGGCCGTCCTTGGCGACGATCGTGTGGCCGGTGGCCGGATCGGTGCCCAGCTCGAAGTCGCCGCTGGGCTTGGCCAGCAGTTCCTCGGCCAGCTCGACGGTCAGCTCGTCCGGCGCCAGGTCGTCCGGGATGTCGGCGCGCTGGTGCTGTTCGGTGTCCTTCTCGCCGCGCTCGATGTACGGGCCGTAGCGGCCGACGCGGAGCATGATGTCGTTGCCCACCGGGAACGACGACACCTCGCGCGCGTCGATCGCGCCCAGGTCGGTCACCAGTTCCTTGAGGCCGCCGAGGTGGTCGCCGTCGCCGTTGCCCGCGTCCGCGGCGGCAGCCGTGACGTTGCCCTCGCCGAAGTAGAAGCGCTTCAGCCACGGCACGGCCTGGGCCTCGCCGCGGGCGATGCGGTCGAGGTCGTCCTCCATCCTGGCGGTGAAGTCGTAGTCGACGAGCCGGCCGAAGTGCTTCTCCAGCAGGTTGACCACGGCGAAGGAGAGGAAGGACGGCACGAGGGCCGTGCCCTTCTTGAACACGTAGCCGCGGTCGAGGATCGTGCCGATGATCGACGCGTACGTCGACGGCCGGCCGATCTCGCGCTCTTCCAGCTCCTTGACCAGGGAGGCCTCGGTGTAACGGGCCGGGGCCTTGGTGGCGTGCCCGTCGACCGTGATCTCCTCGGCGGACAGCGCGTCGCCCTCGGTGACCTGGGGCAGCCGGCTCTCGCGGTCGTCCAGCTCGGCGTTCGGGTCGTCGGCGCCCTCGACGTAGGCCTTCAGGAAGCCGTGGAAGGTGATCGTCTTGCCGGAGGCGCTGAACTCGACGTCCCGGCCGTCGGCGGCGGCGCCGCCGATCTTGACGGTCACGCTGTTGCCGGTCGCGTCCTTCATCTGGGAGGCGACGGTCCGCTTCCAGATCAGTTCGTACAGCCGGAACTGGTCGCCGGTGAGGCCGGTCTCCGCAGGGGTGCGGAAACGGTCACCCGACGGACGGATGGCCTCGTGCGCCTCCTGCGCGTTCTTCACCTTCGCGGCGTAGGTGCGCGGCTGCGGGGGGAGGTAGTTCGCGCCGTACAGCTGCGTGACCTGCGCGCGGGCGGCGGTGATGGCCGTTTCGCTCAGCGTCGTGGAGTCCGTACGCATGTACGTGATGTAGCCGTTCTCGTACAGCTTCTGCGCGATCTGCATCGTCGCCTTCGCACCGAAGCCGAGCTTGCGGCTCGCCTCCTGCTGGAGCGTCGTCGTACGGAACGGGGCGTACGGCGAGCGGCGGTACGGCTTGGACTCGACGGACCGCACGGAGAAGCGGGTGTTCTCCAGGGCGGCGGCGAGGGCGCGGGCGTTCGCCTCGTCGAGGTGGAGGGTGTTCGCGCTCTTGATCTGTCCCAGGGAGTCGAAGTCGCGGCCCTGCGCGACCCGCCTGCCGTCGACGGTCTGGAGGCGCGCGACCAGCGAGGACGGGTCCGACGGATCGCCCGCGCGGCCGGTCCCGAAGGTGCCCGTCAGATCCCAGTACTCGGCGGAACGGAACGCGATGCGCTCGCGTTCCCGCTCGACCACGAGGCGGGTCGCGACGGACTGGACGCGGCCGGCCGACAGCCGCGGCATGACCTTCTTCCACAGGACCGGCGAGACCTCGTAGCCGTAGAGGCGGTCGAGGATGCGGCGGGTCTCCTGGGCGTCGACCAGCTTCTGGTTGAGCTGGCGCGGGTTGGCGACGGCCTCGCGGATCGCGTCCTTGGTGATCTCGTGGAAGACCATCCGCTTGACGGGGATCTTCGGCTTGAGGACCTCCTGGAGGTGCCAGGCGATCGCCTCGCCCTCCCGGTCCTCATCGGTGGCGAGGAACAGCTCGTCGGAGTCCTTCAGCAGGTCCTTGAGCTTCTTGACCTGCGCCTTCTTGTCGGCGTTGACGACATAGATCGGCTGGAAGTCATGGTCGACGTCCACACCGAGGCGGCGGACCTCACCGGTGTACTTGTCGGGCACCTCGGCGGCGCCGTTGGGGAGGTCGCGGATGTGCCCGACGCTCGCTTCGACGACGTAGCCGGGGCCGAGGTAGCCCTTGATCGTCTTCGCCTTGGCAGGCGACTCGACGATGACGAGTCGGCGGCCGCCCTGTGCGGTCTCGCTGGTCGGGGACAACTTCGCTCTTCTCTCCGGTCGACGCTGGGGCCTCCCCAGGCCTTGGTCCCGGGGGCACGGCGTACTGCTGGTCATGTGACGCTGCGGAGTGTGACGCTACATCCCGCCCCCGTGTCAAACGGGAAAAGCCCACAACGGCCACTCGAACGGTAACCCGACTACCGCCATTCCTGCCGCCCGGACTGCCTGGCAAATCCCGCCCCCCTGTCCGGAGCGTGATGCTCCCCTTACCCGGCGGACATGGTGCCGCCCGGTGTCAGAGACGGGCCAGGCAGTACACACCGAGGGCCAGAGCCACCGTCCCGGCCACGCTCGCCACGGTGGCCGATGCGACTCGGCTCACACCGTCGGCCACCGGCTCGCGGCGCCGCAGACGGGCCCCGGTCCAGGCCAGCAGACCCGCTCCGAACAGGGCGAACACCACTCCGGCGAAGATCGCCGGCCCGCTCTCCATGTCCCGCCCACCTCCTGTGCGCCACCCGGCCGTGCCCGGCGCCGGGAGGGTGGCACGCGCGGGCGACGGACAGGCGTCGCGGGGGTGAACGGACGACCGGCGAGCCACCGAATGTGTGTTCGGACACGTCGTCCCGAAATCCGGCACCCTATTTTTCCGACCTTTTTCCCGTCACGGGCCGGTTTCCCTCCCCGCGGCACCTCCGCCGGGCCTGTGCCACGGGCATACGACGATGGACGCGCCGACCTGAAGTCGCGCCGGCGGCGCCTACGACAGCGCGGACACCGGCCGTACGGCACCAGCTCGCCGGGGCCCCTTCGTCCCGCGTCACGCGCCCCCGCTCACGGCGCTCAAAGCCTCACGGTGCGCTGAGAGCGCGCCGCCCGGGCTCCCCGCGTGCGCCCGCTCAGCGCACCGGCTCCAGGAAGCCCTGCTCCACCAGCAGCCGGATCTGCGCCGGTGTCCGGTCGCGGAGCACCACCGGGTCCTCCCCGACGAGCTGCGCGATGGCGTCCAGGATGCGGCCGGCGCTCAGGGTGCCGTCGCACACGCCCGCGAACCCGGCACCGACCGTGTCCACCTTGGTCGCCCGGCGCATCCCGCGGTGCTGGCGCAGCACCACGTGCTCCGGGTCCTCGGCACCGGGCAGCCCGACCTGCTCCTGGACCACCTCCGCGGCGAGCCGGAAGCGGCTGTCCAGCAGCGCCGCGTCATCGTGCGCCCGGAGATAGTCGAGGCGCTCGAAGTGCGCCCGGATCGCCTCGCCGAGGGGTTGCTCGACCGGGTGCGGCCACTCCTCCACGGTGACCGAGGGCTCGGCGGCCCCGGTGCCGCGCAGGGTGATCCAGCCGAAGCCGACCGCCCTGACCTTGCGCGCCTCGAACTCGTCGAGCCAGGCGTCGTACCGCGCCTGGTACTCCACCGGGTCCGCGCGATGGTCACCGGCGTCGCGCAGCCACAGCTCGGCGTACTGCGTGATGTCCTGCACCTCGCGCTGCACGATCCAGGCGTCGCACCCACGCGGCACCCACGACCTGAGCCTGTCCTGCCAGTCCTCCCCCGCCACGTGCTGCCAGTTCGCGAGGAACTGCGCGAACCCGCCCTCGGTCAGGCGTTCCCCCGCCTGCTGAACGAGCGAGCGGCACAGATCGTCCCCGCCCATGCCGCCGTCCCGGTACGTCAGCCGGGCGCCGGGGGAGATCACGAACGGCGGGTTGGACACGATCAGGTCGAACTTCTCGTCGTCCCGGACCGGCGCGAACAGCGAACCCTCGCGCAGGTCGGCGGCGGGCGCCCCGGAGAGCGCCAGCGTGAGCGCCGTGGTGTGCAGCGCACGCGGGTTGAGGTCGGTCGCCGTCACGCGCGTGGCGTGCTGGGCGGCGTGCAGCGCCTGGATACCGGAGCCCGTGCCAAGGTCCAGGGCGGAGGCGACGGGCGTGCGGACGGTGATGCCGGCGAGGGTCGTGGAGGCGCCGCCGACGCCCAGGACGACCCCCTCGTCGCGCTGCCCGATGCCGCCGGCGCCGCCGACCGCGCACCCCAGGTCGGAGACGATGAACCAGTCCTCGCCACCGGGGCCGCCGTACGGCCGTACGTCCACCGTGGCGGCCACCTCGTCGCCGCCCACGCGGGTGAGCCACCCGGCTTCCAGCGCCTCTGCGGCCGGCAGGATCGCCGCCACGCGCGCGTGGGGCACCGGTTGCTGGAGCAGGAACAGCCGTACGAGCGTCTCCAGCGGCGTGTCGCCGCGGGTCGCCCTGAGCGCGGGCACGGTCTCGCTGCGGGCCAGCGCCGCGTAAGCGGGGGCGCCGAGCAGGTCGAGCAGCCCGTCGGCGGTGAAGGATGCGGCCAGCAGGGCGTCCCGCAGGCGCGCGGCGATGTCGGGCCGGTCGGAAGCGGGCAGGGGAGCGAGTCCGGAGTCAGTCACGTCCCCATTGTGGCCCGGGGCGGCTGTCCGGGCCGTCTGCGCGCGGGCCGGCCGCCGGCGTCAGCCGGCCGTCCCCTTCGGCGTCGCCTTGGCCGTCCCGGACGCCGCCGGGGCCTTGCAGCTGGGCTGCTGGGCCATCGCCGCCTTGACGTCGCCCTGTTCCAGCCGCTTCAGCGCCTGAGTGCCGCTGTTGCTCTGCTTGCCGACGTCTTCCGCCTGGGCGGCGGCGACGTCCTTGAGGCCCTTGGCGAACTTGCCCTGGTCCTTGGTGTCGAGCCCGTCGACCTTCTTCTTCAGGTCGACGTACGACGAGGAGAGGCCGGCCAGGTTCCTGGCGGCGTCCTGCTGCCGCTTAACGCCGTCGTCGATCCCGGGGGGCGCTCCCGCGTGACCGAGGGCGTCGGCGAGGGCCTTGTAGCCGTCGGCCAGGTCCTGGAAGGCCTGTGCGTAGGTTTTCTGGGCGCTCTTCGGCGGGAGGTTGCTGTCCGTGGCGATGGACGCGATCGACGCGTTGGCCGACCTGATCTTCGCGTCCTGCGGGGGTACCGCGTCGCACACCTTCTTGGCCCAGGCGACCAGCTTCGGATCGGGCCCCTTGTCACCGCCGCCGCTGCTGCTGCAACCCGACAGCGCCGCTACCAGTACCGCACCGCCGGACAGTGCGGCCGCGAGCTTCTTGTTCACCGGATCGGTCCCTTCCATGGCTCTCGGCCCCCGGAATCTACACGGCGGACGGCGGACCCCCCTCAACCGGACGGACCCTACGTAGGCTTTTGTGACTATTCGCACCAGGGGAGAGAAGGCTCACGGCGTACGCGGGCGCACCGGAGGAGGCGGCCGGCAACGCGTACGCGGGCGCACAGGAAAGCGGGCGGGCGGCGCGTCAGTACGCGCCGCCCGCCCGCCCGTTGACCGGGGCTTGCCCGCAGGGCTACGAAACCACCGCCGCGTCCGGTGAGTTGGTGGCCCGCCCGGTGTCCTCCTCGTCGCCGACGGCGATCCCGCGGCGCTTGGAGATGTACACCGCGACGACGATCACCAGCAGCGCGAGGACCGCGACCCCGATCCGCACGCCCAGGTTCCTGTCGTCACCGTAGGAGAACCTGATCACCGCCGGTGCGATGAGCAGCGACACCAGGTTCATGACCTTCAGCAGGGGGTTGATCGCCGGTCCGGCGGTGTCCTTGAAGGGGTCGCCGACCGTGTCGCCGATCACCGTGGCCGCGTGGGCGTCGCTGCCCTTGCCGCCGTGGTGGCCGTCCTCCACCAGTTTCTTGGCGTTGTCCCAGGCGCCGCCGGAGTTGGCGAGGAACACCGCCATCAGCGTGCCCGCGCCGATCGCGCCGGCGAGGTAGGAGCCGAGCGCCCCGACACCGAGCGTGAACCCGATGAAGATCGGCGCCATGACGGCGAGCAGACCGGGTGTGGCCAGCTCCCGCAGCGCGTCCTTGGTACAGATGTCGACGACCCGTCCGTACTCGGGTTTCTCGGTGTAGTCCATGATCCCGGGGTGCTCGCGGAACTGCCGCCGTACCTCGAACACCACCGAACCCGCCGACCGCGACACCGCGTTGATGGCCAGTCCGGAGAAGAGGAAGACGACCGCGGCGCCCGCGATGAGGCCGACGAGGTTGTTGGGCTGGGAGATGTCCATCGACAGGGTCAGCGGCGAGCCCGGACCGCTGAGCGTCGCGCCGACGTCCCGCACGTTGGTGGTGATCGCGTCACGGTACGACCCGAACAGCGCCGACGCGGCGAGGACGGCGGTGGCGATGGCGATGCCCTTGGTGATGGCCTTGGTGGTGTTGCCGACCGCGTCCAGGTTGGTGAGCACCTGCGCGCCCGCGCCCTGGACGTCACCGGACATCTCGGCGATGCCCTGCGCGTTGTCGGAGACCGGCCCGAACGTGTCCATGGCGACGATCACGCCGACCGTGGTGAGCAGTCCGGTGCCGGCCAGCGCCACCGCGAACAGCGCCAGCATGATCGACGTACCGCCGAGCAGGAACGCACCGTACACACTGAGGCCGATGAGCAGCGCGGTGTAGACGGCCGATTCCAGGCCCAGCGAGATACCGGACAGGATGACGGTGGCCGGCCCGGTGAGGGAAGTCTTGCCGATGTCCCGCACCGGGCGGCGGTTGGTTTCGGTGAAGTAGCCGGTCAGCTGCTGGATGACGGCGGCGAGCAGGATGCCGATGGCCACGGCGATCAGCGCGAGGATCCGTGGATCGCCGCTCTTGCCCCTGATCGCCGCGTCGGTGACGCCGTCCAGGTCGGCGTATCTCCCCGGCAGGTAGACGAAGACGGCGACCGCGACCAGCACGAGCGAGATCACCGCGGAGATGAAGAAGCCCCGGTTGATCGCCGTCATGCCGCTGCGGTCGGCGCGCCGCGGGGCGACCGCGAAGATGCCGACCATCGCCGTGAGCACCCCGATGGCCGGCACGAGCAGCGGGAAGGCCAGGCCGGAGTCGCCGAAGGCGGCCTTGCCGAGGATCAGCGCGGCCACCAGGGTGACGGCGTACGACTCGAACAGGTCGGCCGCCATGCCCGCGCAGTCGCCGACGTTGTCGCCCACGTTGTCGGCGATGGTCGCGGCATTGCGCGGATCGTCCTCCGGAATGCCCTGCTCGACCTTGCCGACCAGGTCGGCGCCGACGTCGGCGGCCTTGGTGAAGATGCCGCCGCCCACACGCATGAACATCGCGATCAGGGCGGCGCCGAGGCCGAAGCCCTCCAGCACCTTCGGCGCGTCGGCCGCGTACACCAGCACCACACAGGAGGCGCCCAGCAGGCCGAGGCCCACCGTGAACATGCCGACGACGCCGCCCGTGCGAAATGCGATCTTCATCGCGGTGTGCGAGACGGTGGTGAGATCCTTTTCCGGTTCCCCTTCCGCCGGGGTGGCTTCCCGGGCCGCCGCGGCGACCCGCACATTGCTGCGTACGGCGAGCCACATGCCGATATAGCCCGTGGTCGCCGAGAAAACCGCTCCGATCAGGAAGAACACCGAGCGTCCGGCCCGCTGATTCCAGTCGTCCGCGGGCAGCAGCATGAGCAGGAAGAAGACGACGACGGCGAATACGCCGAGCGTGCGCAACTGCCGGGCAAGATACGCCTTGGCACCTTCCTGGACCGCCTCGGCGATCCGTTTCATGCTGTCGGTGCCCTCGCCCGCCGCCAGCACCTGGCGCACCAGGATCCCTGCGACCGCCAGCGCGGCCAGGGCGACCGCCGCGATGACGGCCACGAGGATCCGGTTGTCGTCGGTCAGGACCGCAGCCGCGAGGGATGTCGGGTGACCCAACTGATGTGAGGTGGAAAGCCCCGCCATTCGTCCTCCTTGACGCTTGGGCTGAGCTCAAGATGTGGACGGATTGTAGGTACCCCCGAGTGAACTAGACAGGGGACGGTAAACGGAATCAGCCTCTTGCACCCTCAACAATGATCGAGCCCACGACCGATGGCACGTCGTGGTGGTCCGAAAGAGGTAATGGCTTGAACGCATTGACAGCTCGACGAGCGCTTGATCAAATCATCCGGCCATTGATCGTGAATTTCTTCACGCATTCCGGGCGGTGCCGGAAAAACGACAAGGGCCCTGCTCAGCAGGGCCCTTCTGAGGAGTGTGCGCCAGCTCGGAGGAGCACGGTGGCCGGCGGCGTGGTCGGCGTCGGCTCAGAGGAGCACGGTGGCCGGCGGCGTGGTCGGCCAGGTCATCCGGATCAGGCCGCCGTTGTGCCCGGTGGAGACCTCCACGTCGTCGACGAGGCCGCTGATGACCGCGAGGCCCATCTCGTCCTCCTCGACATCCGCGTCGCCGTCCGGCGTGTCGCCGGGCGTGTCGCCGCCTGGCACGGCGTGCGGGGCTTCGTCGCCGACCTCGATGGAGAACTGTTTCTCGTCCTCGATCAGGGCCACCTTCACCGGTGCCGTGACGCCACTGTTCTGATGCAGCCCGACGGCGCGGGAGCACGCCTCGCCTACGGCGAGCCGGACCTCGTCCAGGACGGCCTCGTCCACTCCGGCCCTGCGCGCCACCGCTGCCGCCACCAGCCGGGCGGTCCGGACGTGCTCGGGCAGCGCGCTGAAGCGGAGTTCGACGGTGGCCATACATCCCCCTCGCGACGACGGGCGTGCGGTGGGGGGCGGGACCGCCCGGGGCCCGCACCCCCTGGTGTACTTCTGTGCGCCGGACCGTTTCACCGGCCCGGAAACCGGACGGCTCATGACCCGGAGCCGGACGTGTCACAGGACGCGACACAGCCCGGAGCCCGACGGTCATGACCCTGGGCCGACGGGTCACGGCCCCGGGCCGGAAACCGGAACCACGACGCTGACCCGGACGGGTCACAGCCCGCGACCCGGGACGGGTCGCAGCCCGCCGACCGGGACGGATCGCAACCCGTGATCCGGGGCGGGACAGGACCGACGACCGGGACGGGTCACGGCCCGGAGAACCGGACCGCTCACCGGCCGGCCGCGGACAGGTCACGGCTCGGACGGGACCGGCCGACGGCAGACCCCGGCAGGGGTCCGGCGCCGACGGCCGGCCCGACTTCAGTCGGTGGCCGACACCGCTTCATCGACCGAGGTGTGAATCGGGAACACCTTGGTGAGGCCGGTGATACGGAAGATCTTCAGAATGCGCTCCTGGTTGCAGACCAGGCGCAGCGAGCCCTCATGGGCCCTTACCCGCTTCAGGCCGCCGACCAGCACGCCGAGCCCGGTGGAGTCGAGGAAGTCCACGCCCTCCATGTCGACGACGAGGTGGAAATTCCCGTCGTTCACCAGCTCGACCAACTGCTCGCGCAGCTTGGGCGCGGTATATACGTCGATTTCGCCACCGACCTCGACGACCGTACGATCGCCGACGGTACGGGTCGACAGGGACAGGTCCACGGATCCTCCAGCACCTTGCTATCGAGCGCTCGCCCCTCGGGCATCTCGGCTTGCGGCCCCCGGGGCGTTTCGCCAGCCGCGATGGCATTCAATCACTTACCGGCAGGCGTGCACGACGCCTTGGCTCCATTGTCCGTCACTCCAGTGACACACTCGGTGCCGATGGCCAAGAATCACCGATCCGATCAGTCCCCGGCGACTCCGGCTTCCGGCCTGTCTCCGGGCACGGTCCTGGACCGGCTCGCCTCCGGGCCGAACCGGTCTGCGCGCATCACTCATACGGAGCACTTGCCCCCGCGTGCGGGCCGCCATGCCGTCTGGCCTGACCGGATTCGGTCCGAGGTGATCGCGGCCGTCCAGGCGTGCGGCATCGAGCACCCCTGGGCGCACCAGGCACTGGCCGCCGAGCACGCCCTGGACGGTGAGTCGGTGGTCGTCGCCACCGGCACCGCCTCCGGCAAGTCCCTCGCCTACCTCGTCCCGGTCCTGTCCAGCCTTCTGGACGGCGCCGAAGCCACGAACGGCCGCGGCGCCACCGCGCTGTACCTGGCCCCCACCAAGGCCCTCGCGGCCGACCAGTGCCGGGCGGTGAAGGAACTTTCACAACCTCTCGGCACGGCCGTACGCCCAGCCGTGTACGACGGCGACACACCGTTCGAGGAACGCGAGTGGATCCGCCAGTACGGCAACTACGTCCTCACCAACCCGGACATGCTGCACCGCGGCATACTCCCGTCCCACCCGCGCTGGTCCTCCTTCCTGAAGTCGCTCAGGTACGTCGTCATCGACGAGTGCCACACCTACCGGGGCGTCTTCGGCTCGCACGTCGCCCAGGTGCTGCGCCGCCTGCGCCGCCTGTGCGCCCGCTACGGCTCCTCCCCCGTGTTCCTGCTGGCCTCGGCGACCTCCGCCGAACCCGCTGTCGCCGCCCGCCGGCTGACCGGCCTGCCGGTGGTGGAGGTCGCCGACGACGCCTCCCCTCGCGGCGAGCTGGTCTTCGCCCTCTGGGAGCCCCCGCTCACCGACCTGCACGGCGAGAAGGGTGCACCCGTACGGCGTACCGCCACCGCGGAGACCGCCGACCTGCTGAGCGACCTCACGGTGCAGGGCGTGCGCTCGGTGGCCTTCGTACGGTCCCGGCGCGGCGCCGAGCTGATCTCGGTGATCGCCCAGGAGAAACTGGCCGACGTCGACCGCTCCCTGGTCCGGCGTGTCGCGGCCTACCGCGGCGGTTACCTGCCCGAGGAGCGCCGTGCCCTGGAGCGCGCCCTGCACTCCGGCGAACTCCTCGGCCTCGCCGCCACGACGGCCCTGGAGCTGGGCGTGGACGTCTCCGGCCTGGACGCGGTCGTGATCGCCGGCTATCCGGGGACACGGGCGTCCCTGTGGCAGCAGGCGGGCCGCGCGGGCCGCTCCGGTCAGGGCGCCCTCGCGATCCTCGTCGCCCGCGACGACCCGCTGGACACGTTCCTCGTCCACCATCCCGAGGCCCTGTTCCACCAACCCGTGGAATCCACCGTCCTCGACCCCGACAACCCCTACGTCCTCGCCCCGCACCTGTGCGCCGCCGCCGCGGAACTGCCGTTGACCGAGGACGACCTGGAGCTCTTCGGCCCCGCCTGCGCGGATGTGCTCCCGCAGCTGGAGGCCGCGAAGCTGCTCCGCCGGCGGACCAGCGCCTGGCACTGGACCCGCCGGGAGCGGGCCGCCGACCTGACCGACATCCGCGGCACCGGCGGCCGTCCGGTGCAGATCGTCGAGGCCGGTACGGGCCGCCTGCTGGGGACGGTCGACGCGAACGCCGCGCACTCCACGGTCCACGCGGGCGCCGTCCACCTGCATCAGGGCCGCACCTATCTGGTCCGCTCCCTCGACCTGGAGGACTCCGTCGCCCTCGTCGAGCAGGCCGACCCGCCGTACTCGACGGTCGCCCGCGACACCACGTCGATCTCCATCCTGGAGACGGACACCGAGGTGCCGTGGGGCACCGGCCGCCTGTGCTACGGCTCCGTCGAGGTCACCAACCAGGTGGTTTCCTACCTCCGCAGACGCCTCATCACCGGTGAAGTGCTCGGTGAGACCAAACTCGACCTCCCTCCTCGTACGCTGCGCACCCGCGCGGTGTGGTGGACGGTCACCGAGGACCAGCTCGACGAGGCCCGGATCATCCCGGAGATCCTCGGCGGCTCCCTGCACGCCGCCGAACACGCCTCGATCGGCATGCTGCCCCTCTTCGCGACCTGCGACCGCTGGGACATCGGCGGCGTCTCGGTCCCCCTGCACCCCGACACGCTGCTCCCGACGGTCTTCGTCTACGACGGCCACCCCGGTGGCGCGGGCTTCGCCGAGCGCGCCTTCCACACCGCACGCGCCTGGCTCGCCGCCACCCGCGAGGCCATCGCCTCCTGCGAGTGCGAGGCCGGCTGCCCGTCCTGCATCCAGTCCCCCAAGTGCGGCAACGGCAACGACCCCCTGCACAAGAGGGGCGCGGTACGCCTGCTCACGGTCCTCCTGCGGGGAGCGCCGGAGGAGCAGCCGGAACAGACCCGACCGAGCGAAGAGGCCGGCTGAGCCAACCAGGAGGATTCCGGGCCAGCTGGGCAGAGAGCCGCTGGGGCAGGCAGACCGGTTGAGCCAACGGGGTTCCGGGGCGGCTGGTGCAGAGCCGATCCGCTGCACGCGGACCGGTCGAGCCACCAGGGGATCGCGGGCCGGCGGGGGCGGCAGGTTGACGGGGTCACGCGGACCGGTTGGGCCAACAGGGGCCCGGGGCCGGCTGGGCGGCGCGCCGACGGGCGATGTGGTGCTCGCCGCCCGGGGCTGCCCGGACGGGCCCCAGTGGCTCAGCGGCCGACCCGCTCCGCACGGCCCGGCGCCGAGACCTGGGGCCCGGCCGGGGCGGCGGGTGACGACGCCTGGCGCGCGCCCCGGCCGGCAGGCGGCGGAGGCCGGAACCCGCCCGGCACCGGCACGGCAGACAGCTCGGCCTGTCGTCCGTTCGCCTCGGCAGGCGACACGCCGTGGGGCTCGTCCGGCACGTCAGGGGACTCGGGGGCCGCCGGCCCCACCGGTCCCGCCGGTCCGGCCCTCGCTCTGACCTCCGCTGTGAACGGCCCGCTTCCGGATGCCACCGACACGTCCGACGTCTCACCCAGGATCACGCACCGCACCAGCCGTACCCCCTGGGCCGCCGTCACCCGTTCGGCCCGGCCGCAGGCCGCCGCGCCACCCTCGGCCCAGTGGTCCGCCGCCGCGAGCGCCGCCAGGTCCGCGCCGCCGGCCGCCCGGTGCCGGACGACGACGGCATGCCCGAGTGCGAGGACCCCGCCGAACACCGCCAACAGCACGGCGATCGCCCCCAGACTCCAGACGGTGGCGGAACCCCGGTCGGACTCCCGGCACCGGTCAGGCCTTCCACGCCCACCGCCCCACGCCTTCTCAAGGTGTCTGCGACCCTGCTGCTTCGTCCGCTCCTCGACCCGCGGCGCGGGCGTCACCGCCCACCCCATGACGGCCCGCCGCCGGCCGTCGGCGCACCCCTGCCCGCCCCGGTGTCTCATGGCCCCGCCTCCCCCGCTCCCACCGTGTCCTCGACGAGTGCCACGGCCTCCTCCCGCACCTCGAAGGGCAGCCCGTTCAGCCCCGGTGGCTCGGCCACCACCGTCACGCGGACCCGTTCGCCCTCGTGTGCCACGGTCACCCGTGCTCCTCTCGGCGCCGCCTCCCGGGTCACCGTCACCACCCCGTCGGCCGGATCCTGCCGGGCGGCGGCCCGGGCGCCCGTACGGGCGGCGTCCACGCACTGGATCTGGGCCGCCACGACGAGCAGCCCCCAGACCAGCGCCATCGTGAACGCCACCAGCACGGACAGCACCACGGCCGCCTCCGCGGTCACGAATCCCCGGTCCCCGCCTCGCTCACATTCGCGCACTGAGGGCCTTCTTCACGATGCCCTGTAGCTCCGCCCGGACCTGGCCGCTGGTGACGACCTCGTACAGCAGCAATGCGAACCCGACGGCCGCGATGATGCCCATCGCGTACTCGGACGTCACCATTCCGGTGTCCTGCCGGCACGCCCTGCGCACCCGGACCGCTGCTTTCCTGATCTTCCTGTTCATCTCGACCCCCGTGAAGGTTCCGGTCTGTCCGTCGCCGTTCCCGGCACTTACCTGACATGTGTGTGCTGGCCCGCTCTCGTGCGCCTCATCTCCCTCTCATCACCCCGCCCGCCAGTCCGATCACGACGGGAAGTACGCCGATGGCGATGAAGGCGGGCAGGAAACACAGGCCGACCGGCGCGGAGATCAGTACGGCGGCCCGGCGTGCCCGGGCCGTCGCGGTGCGGGCCCAGTCCGCCCGTGCGTCCGAGGCGAGGCGGGCGACGGGGGCGGCCGCGGGGAGCCCGGTCTCGTCGGCCCGTTCCAGCAGCCGTGCCAGGGCACCGGCGCCGGGCAGCGCGGCCAGGCTGCGCCAGGCATCGGCCGGTTCACCACCGAGCCGTACCTCCGCCGCGCCCCGCGCCAGTGCTTGCCCGACGGGCCCGCCGAGGGCCTCGCCGACCGCCTGGGCGGCGATCACCGGACCGGCGCCGGCCGCGATGCAGGCGGCCAGCAGGTCGGCGGCGAGCGGAAGCCGGCGTGCGGCCCCGGCGGTGTCGGCCACCTCGTCCCGCCCGGTTGCGGCCTGGCGGTCCCGCCACCGCCACAGGACCACACCCAGACCGAGCCCCAGCAGGATCCCGGCGACTCCGCCGACCAGCACCCACACCCCGCACGCCGCACCGGCCGGCGGCAGCCATCGGCGTACGGCCCCCGGGATCGCGAACGATGCTCCGGCTACAGGCGCTTCGAAGCCCAGCAACTCGACCACCCGGCGTCGCGCCAGGCGCCGCCGCCGCGCCAACTCGAGTCTCCGGACCCCCCAGCCGAGCGCCAGCACCCCGGCCACAGCCATCCCCAGCCTGTGGACGACTTCCCCGCTCATACCGCCCGCCCTCTCCCCGTCCTTCGCACCATGTCCCGCATCACGACCACCTCGGACACCACCCCGCCCGCCGCCCGGCCCACCGACAGCCCCTTACCGCGGCCATGGCCACCCACCGGCCCAACCCGGCCTCCACCACCCGCCCAGCCCCCTCACACCGCCTCAGCGCCCCGCACGATCCGCGTCGCCCACCACATCCCGGCCGCCTCGAACACCGCCCCCACCGCCAGACAGCCGAGGCCGGCGCCGCTGTGCAGCAGGACCCGGAGCGGGTCCGCTCCCATGGCCGCGCCGAGCAGCAGGCCGAGGGCGGGCAGGGCGGCGAGCAGCACCGTGGTGGCCCGGGCGCCCGCCAACTGGGCGCGCAGGTCGGCACGCTGGTCGCGTTCGGCGCGCAGGGCACCGTCCAGCCGGTCCAGGCCGCCGGCGAGTCCGGCACCCTGGTCGACGGCCACCCGCCAGCACGCCGCGAGTCCGAGCAGGCCCTCGGCGCCCGGCTGCCGGGCCGCCGCGGTGAGGGCGTCGGGTACGTCCCCGCCGAACCGGGCCGCCGCGACCACGGCCGCCTGCGCGTCACCGAGTCCGTGGAATTCCCGCGCGGCCCGCAGCAGCGCCTCGCCCGGCTGCCGCCCCGCCCGTACCTCCCCGGCGAGCGCCCCGCACAAGGCGATCACCGCATCCGCCCGTCGCTCGCGGGTACGCCGGGCCTGCCGGGCCAGCCGCAGCCGGCGCAGCACCGGTACCCCGGCCGCCCCCGCGACGGCCGGAAGGACCGAGGCACCCAGCAGGCCGATCGCCAGCCCGGCCAGGAGTGCCCACCACTCGGGCCCCCACCGCGCGCGCATCCGCCGCAGTTCCGCGAGCGCCTGCTCCCAGGCGGGCGGCCCGGTCGCCACCACCCGGCCACCGGCGAACAGCAGTCGTGCCCGCCGCATCCCGTAATGCCGTCCGCCGAACAGCCAGGTCATCGCGCCGAGACAGAGCAGCGCCCCCATCGTCGTCCCACCAGTCACCTCGGTCACCTCTCTCGCTCGTCCCCGAACTCGTCCGCCGCACCGAGCAGTTGCCGCAGCTGCTCCCACCCCCGCTCCCGTACGAAGGCCCGCTCGCCCCACCGCAGGGCGGGCACCGTCCGCACCAGCCCGGTGCTGTCCCGGTCCAGCACATGCACCTCGGCGATCCGGCGCCGTCCGGACCTGTCCCGTGCGAGGTGCACCACCACGGAGAGGGCCGCCGCCAACTGGCTGTGCAGGGCGGCCCGGTCCAGGCCGGCGGCCGTGGCCAGCGCCTCCAGCCGGGCCGGTACGTCCGTCGCGGTGTTGGCGTGGACCGTGCCGCAGCCGCCGTCATGTCCCGTGTTGAGAGCCGCGAGCAGATGTACGACCTCGGCCCCGCGCACCTCGCCGACGACCAGCCGGTCCGGCCGCATCCGCAGCGCCTGCCGCACGAGGTCCTCCAGGGTGACGAGGCCGGCGCCCTCCTGGTTGGCGGGCCGGGTCTCCAGCCGGACGACGTGCGGGTGGTCCGGTTTCAGCTCGGCCGAGTCCTCGGCGAGCACGATCCGCTCACCCGGTCCGACCAGGCCCAGCAGGGCACTGAGCAGGGTCGTCTTGCCGCTCCCGGTGCCACCGCTGACGAGGAAGGACAGCCGGGCCGCGAGCAGCGCCCTGAGGATCCGGTCGCCGCCGGGCGGCACCGTGCCGGCCGTGACGAGTTCCTCGACCGTGAAGGCCCGCGGCCGCACCACCCGCAGGGCCAGGCAGGTGCAGCCGACGGCGACCGGGGGCAGCACCGCGTGCAGCCGGGTCCCGTCGGGCAGCCGGGCGTCCGCCCACGGCCGCGCGTCGTCCAGCCGGCGTCCGGCCACGGCTGCCAGCCGCTGCGCGAGGCGTCGTACCGCCGCCGCGTCGGGGAAGGCCACCGGGGTCAGTTCCAGGCCGCCGCCGCGGTCCACCCACACCCGGTCCGGGGCGGAGACCAGGACGTCGGTGACGTCCGGGTCGGCGAGCAGCGGCTCCAGGGGGCCGGTGCCCACGAGTTCGGATCTCAGCTGCTCGGCCGCGCCGAGGACTTCCGCGTCGCCGAGCACCCGGCCCTGTTCACGCAGGGCCTGGGCCACGCGCGCGGGGGTGGGTTCGGCGCCGCTTTCTGCGAGCCGGCGGCGGACGCCGTCGAGGAGGGCCGTCCCGTCGGTCCGTTCCAGTCGGGGGAGGCTCATCGGGCGCCTCCCGCCTCGACCAGAGCGCGCTCCCAGAAGTCCACACAGAACCGGGCGAGCGGGCCGCGTACGGTGGCGCCCGGGGGTTTCGCGCCGCCCTGCGGCCGCAGCAGCGCCGGTTCGACGGGCACCTCGCCGGCCAGCGGCAGGCCGAGCAGCCGGGCCACTTCTTGGTCGTCCAGACCGGGTGCGTACGGCCCGCGGACGGCCACCCGCAGGTCCCGTACGACCATCCCGACAGCGGAGGCGACCCGGCCGGCGGCGGCGACCGCGCGCAGTTCGGCGGGGACGACGAGCACGGCGACATCGAGCTGTGCCAGGGCTTCGGCGACCCCGTCGTCCAGGCGGCGGGGCAGGTCGACCACGACGGTGCCGCCGCGCCGCCGGGCGGCGGCCAGCACCGCGCGCACCGCCTGGGGCGGCACGGCGACGCAGTCACCGCGGTCCCAGCTGAGCACCCGCAGGGAGTGCAGCTCGGGCAGCGACTCCTCCAGGGCGCCACCGCCGACGCGTCCCCGGGAGGCCGCGAAGGCGGGCCAGCGCAGCCCTTCCACGCTCTCGCCGCCGAGGAGCACGTCGAGTCCGCCGCCGAGCGGATCGGCGTCCACGAGGAGGGTGCGCAGCCCCTCACGGGCGGAGGTGACGGCGAGCGCGCAGGCGAGGGTGGAGGCCCCGGCGCCGCCCCGGCCGCCGATCACTCCGACGGTGAGGGCGGGACGGCCGATGCCCTCGGCCACGTCGGCGATACGGTCGACCAGCCACTGCTCGCCGTCGGGGAGCATCAGAACGTGGTCCGCGCCGATCTGGACGGCTCGTTTCCAGACCCCCGAGTCGTCCTGGTCCCGGCCGACGAGCACCACCCCGGGCCGGCGCGCGGCCCCGCGCACCCGGCGGGCGGCGTCGTCACCGACCAGCACGAGCGGTGCCGATTCCCAGTCGTCACCGGATTCCGGTACGCCGTGGTGGACCTCGGGTGTGGCGCCTGCTGCCGCGCACAGGCGCAGCAGGTCGTCCAGCAGGGCGGCGTCCTCGGTGACGATGAGCGGCCGTCCGGGCCGCTCTCCGGTGCCGGGTGGCGGGTCGTGGGTGACGGTTCCGGTCACGGTGTTCCCCCTTCGCTGCGCGGGCCGCGCAGCCCCGTGCCACGCGATTCCCAAAGGTGCGGAGAACCGGCAAGCGGCCTCCCTATGAACGGCCGATAGGAGCCGGCCGTGCGCGCTCGGACAATCGGAACCGGCCAGGAACTCGCCGCGGCCGGAGCGCGCTGCAATCACGGTGCAGCGATCCGCGAAATGGTGGGGATCTTGGTCCAAAACTGTGGACAACGCGGACCCTGTGAATATCTGCGTCACCCATACCGGTGACCACTGTGCTGATCCGCGTGCGGTTTCCACAGCGCAGCGCGACGATTACCCGGCGTGAGCAATCATGGGCGCAGACAGAGCGCGGATACGGCGGCGGGAGGCCGGCCGTACGACCGCGGAAGGAAAGGGAAGGACGGGCAAAATGCGTCCGGACATGCGACGACCCCCGCCGGGGGGGAGAGCGGGGGTCGTCCCCACGGCCGACTCGGGGGGGAGGAGCCGGACCGGGTTAGCACGGTCGCGAACGATCCGTGACTTCCATGGTGTACCCGAGAGGCCTCTCAGGCAAACCCACGCGCCTCACCCTTACGCCGAATGGTGGGCGCCTATGCTCAGGGGCGTGGAAAACCACTCCTTGCCCCGCGCAGCAGCCTTCTTCGACCTGGACAAGACGGTCATTGCGAAGTCGAGCACGCTCACCTTCAGCAAGTCCTTCTACCAAGGCGGGCTGATCAACCGCCGGGCCGCGTTGCGTACCGCATATGCCCAGTTCGTCTTCCTGGCCGGCGGCCTGGACCACGACCAGATGGAGCGGATGCGCGAGTATCTGTCCGCGCTGTGCCGCGGCTGGAACGTCCAGCAGGTACGCGAGATCGTCGCCGAGACCCTGCACGAGCTGATCGACCCGATCATCTACGACGAGGCCGCCTCCCTCATCGAGGAGCACCACACGGCCGGCCGTGACGTGGTGATCGTGTCCACCTCGGGTGCCGAGGTGGTCGAGCCGATCGGCGAACTGCTGGGCGCGGACCGCGTGGTCGCGACCCGCATGGTCGTCGGCGAGGACGGCTGTTTCACCGGGGAGGTGGAGTACTACGCCTACGGCCCCACCAAGGCCGCGGCCATCAAGGAGCTGGCCGCGTCCGAGGGCTACGACCTCGACCGCTGCTACGCCTACAGCGATTCGGCGACCGACCTGCCGATGCTCCGCACGGTCGGGCACCCGCACGCCGTGAACCCGGACCGCGCACTGCGCCGTGAGGCACTCGCGCACGGCTGGCCGGTCCTGGAGTTCCGCCGCCCGGTCCCGCTCAAGAAGCGGCTGCCGGCGCTGTCCGTCCCGCCGCGCCCGGCACTGGTCGCGGCGGCGGCCGTGGCAGCGGCAGGGGCGACCGCGGGCCTCGTCTGGTACGCCAGCAGGCGCCGCGGCACCACCTGACCGACGCCCGATACGCCCCTGTTTGATACAGAAAATAAATAAGTGCGGCCAGAGGTTCCGCTCTGTCCCGGCTTGCAGTACAAAGGAGTCAAGGCCCGCGAGACCAGAGGACATCCGAGAGGATCCCCTACCACTACGCACTTGGCCCTACGGACCTTGCATGAACACCGCGCACCCACGCGACGTCGACCCGTCGATTACGGGCCAGCCGCACCAGGCGAGGGCAAAGTCCCCGGCCTGATGGGCATTTTTCGAGGACGCTTGGTAACCCGGTGAGCATGCCAGCGGCGGTACGAGAATTCGTACCGCCGCAACCCTTGTCCGGGGACGTTTCAGGCCGCGCCGCGTTGCAGCGCCTCGCACACCGCCGTCGACTCGCGGACCCCCAGCTCGACCGCCCGGCCGCAGTGGGCGATCCAGGCCGCCATGCCCTCGGGGGTGCCGGAGACGTACCCGTCCAGGGCGGCCAGGTAGGAGGCGCGGCCCAGTTCGGCGTGGCCGACCTCGGCCGGGCAGACCGCCTTCGGGTCCAGGCCGCTACCGATCAGCACGAGCCGCTCGGCCGCGCGCGCGACCAGGCCGTTGTGGGACACGAAGGGACGCAGTGCGAGCAGTTCGCCGTGCACCACGGCGGCCGTCACCAGGGCGGGTGCGGAGCTGCCGGCGATGATCAGGTCCGCGAGCCCCTCCAGCCGGCCCGACACCTCGGCGGCGTCCGGCAGCGGCAGTTCGACCAGCGGTTCGCCCACCGGCTCACCCGCCTGGCGCGGCCGGCCGACCTCGTCGCCACCGCTCGCAGCGGCCACCAGGTGCAGCCGGGCCAGCACCCGCAGCGGCGACTGACGCCAGACGGACAGCAGCTGTCCCGCCTCGGCGGTGAGCCGCAGGGCCGCTCCCACGACACGCGCCTCGGCGTCGGCACTGAAGTCGGTACGCCGCCGCACCTCCTCAAGGGCCCAGTCGGCGCCGGACAGCGCCGCCGAGCCGCGCGAGCCGCGCAGGGCCGCCTCGGAGGTGATCGCGTTGCTGCGGCGCCGCATGACCCGGTGCCCGTAGACCCGGTCCACGGCTTTGCGCACGGACTCCACGGACTCGGCCACGCCGGGCAGTGCGCCCAGGGCCGCGAGCGGATCGGCGGTCGCGCCTGTCGTACTCATGAGTACGACAGTACGCACCCCACCGGCCGACCCCACGAAGGAGTGGTCTTCTTCACGTCCACCTGACACGCAGGGCTAGTGCACGACTACGCTTGGTGAACATGAAAATTGCTTTCGTCGGGAAGGGCGGGAGCGGCAAGACCACTCTCTCTTCCCTCTTCGTCCGCCATCTCGTGGCCGCCGGCGCTCCGGTGGTCGCCATCGACGCGGACATCAATCAGCACCTCGGGCCGGCGCTCGGCCTCGACGAGCAGGAGGCGGCGGCGCTGCCCGCCATGGGCGAGCGGCTGTCGCTGATCAAGAACCATCTGCGCGGCGCCAACCCGCGCATCGCCTCCGCCGCGACGATGATCAAGACGACGCCGCCCGGCGAGGGTTCGCGGCTGGTGCGGGTCGCGGATCCGAACCCGATCTACGACGCCTGCGCGCGTCCGGTGGAACTCGACGGCGGTGCCGTCCGTCTGATGGTCACGGGTCCCTTCACGGACGCCGACCTGGGGGTCGCCTGCTACCACTCCAAGACGGGAGCGGTGGAGCTGTATCTGAACCACCTCGTCGACGGCCCCGACGAGTACGTGGTGGTCGACATGACGGCCGGCTCCGACTCCTTCGCCTCCGGCATGTTCACCCGCTTCGACATGACGTTCCTCGTCGCCGAGCCGACCCGGAAGGGCGTCTCCGTCTACCGCCAGTACAAGGAGTACGCCCGCGACTTCGGCGTGGCCCTGAAAGTCGTGGGCAACAAGATCCAGGAACAGGACGACATCGACTTCCTGCGCGCGGAGGTCGGTGACGACCTGCTCGTGACGGTCGGACGCTCGGACTGGGTGCGCGCCATGGAGAAGGGCCGCCCGCCCCGCTTCGATCTCCTGGAAGAGGCCAACGCCCGCGCCCTGCACACCCTGCGGACCGCCGCGGACGCCACCTACGAGCACCGCGACTGGGAGCGCTACACCCGGCAGATGGTGCACTTCCATCTGAAGAACGCCGAGTCGTGGGGCAACGAGCGCACCGGGGCCGACCTGGCGGCGCAGGTCGACCCCGGGTTCGTGCTCGGCGAAGGGGTGGCGACGCCCGCCTGAGGCGCTACGACCCGTCCGCCGGCGCCCCGGGCACGCCCTTGGGCGCCGGGGCGGGGCGGCCGGACAGCAGGGACGCCCAGCCCTGCCGGGGAGCCTCCCCCACACTCAGGGTGCGCAGGCGCGCGAGGGTCTGCGGGTCCTGGGCGTCCAGCCAGTCGGCCAACTGGTGGAAGGAGACACAGCGCACGTCGGGCTTGTTGCAGACCTCCTTCACCACGTCCTCGACGGCACGCATATAGGTGCCGCCGTTCCAGGACTCGAAGTGGTTGCCGATGATCAGGGGAGCGCGGTTGCCGTCGTAGGCCCGGTAGAAGCCCTTGAGGAGGCCGTCGCGCATCTGGTCGCCCCAGTAGTCGAACTTGTCCGGGTCGCCCTGGGTCTGGGTGCCGGACTGGTTGACCATGAAGTTGTAGTCCATGGTCAACTGCTCATAGGTGTGGCCCGGGAAGGGCACGAGCTGCATCGACAGATCCCACAGGCCCTGCTTCTTCTTGGGCCATACCTGGTTGTCGACCCCGCTGGAGTCGTAGCGGAAGCCCAGCTGACGGGCGGCCTTCATGAAGTTCTTCTGCCCTTCCAGGCAGGGGGTCCGGGCGCCGATCAGCTCCTTGTCGTAGTCGAAGGGCAGCGGGGCCGCCCGCCTCATGCCGGTGTTGGACTTCCAGGACTTCACGAAGTCCTTGGCCTGGGCGATCTCGCTCTTCCACTCCTCCACCGACCAGGTGCCGACACCGCCGTCGGGGCCGCAGAAGTGGCCGTTGAAGTGGGTCCCGATCTCGTTGCCCTCCAGCCAGGCCAGGCGTACCTGCCTGAGGGTGTCGCTGATGCCCTGCTCGTCGTTGAATCCGATGTCGGAGCGGCCGGACGCGTGCTGCGGCGGCTTGTACAGGTCGCGCTTCTCCTCCGGCAGCATGTACACGCCGCTGAGGAAGTACGTCATGGTCGCGTGGTTCTCCTTGGCGACCTTGCGGAAGTGCGAGAACAGCTTCTGGCTGTCCTCGCCCGCGCCGTCCCAGGAGAACACGACGAACTGCGGAGGCTTCTGACCGGGCTTCAGCCGTTCGGGGCTGGGCAGATACGGCTGGGCACCGGTGTACGCGGTGGATCCGTCGCCGATCAGCCGGAGCACGCTCTTGGGCGCGGGCGCCCCCTTCTGCGGGCCGGGCGCCCCTTCCTTCGTGCCGTCGGAGCCGGTCGCACAACCGGCGAGCGACGCCGCACAGGCCGCGGCGGCCACGGCGCCGACGGCGATCCTCTGGGTGGCGGCCATGTTCCGCCCACCTTCTTCCTTCTCTCAGGCAAACGCTGACGAGGGCCTTTTGTGCTGGTATGCCGGGCTTGTACCGGCAGCGGCGCCAAGGTCCCACGAGGCCGAGAAGGAATTAATACGACAAGCCGATGAAATGACCACTTCACCCTGACGCGCGATGCGCTACGCCATTTGCCCCAGAAAACTATGCCTCGCCTTTACGTGGCATTACGCTTCTTTTACCGACATAGCTCCATCCCGCCGCCGCACGCCGTGACCCACGGCCGCGACCGAGCCCCGCCCATCGCCGCGGGGTCCCATCCAGTCCGCGACCGCGCCGCCCCGGAGGAGACGGGAACATGCCGACCTGCGCACCCCCGAACATCCAGCACCCTCACCCACCGCACGGTCCCGCGCCGAAGCGCCGCCGTTCCACCGTCGAGGGCGCCGACCTGTCCGCGGCCGTCGCGGTCTTCCTGATCGCCCTGCCCCTCTCCCTCGGCATCGCCCTGGCCACCGGAGCCCCGCTCCAGGCCGGCCTCGTCGCCGCCGCGGTCGGCGGAGTCGTCGCCGGACGGCTCGGCGGCTGCCCGCTACAGGTGAGCGGTCCCGCCGCCGGACTCACCGTGGTCACCGCCGACTTGATCCACCACTACGGCTGGCGGGCGACCTGCGGGATCACGGTCCTCGCCGGGCTCGCCCAAGTCGGCCTCGGCTGCCTGCGGGTGGCGCGCGGGGCGCTCGCGGTCAGTCCGGCCGTGGTGCACGGGATGCTCGCCGGCATCGGCATCACCATCGCCGTCGCCCAGCTGCACATCGTGCTCGGCGGCACCCCGGACAGCTCCGTGCTCGCCAACCTGCGGGCGCTGCCCGCCCAGTTGGCCGGTCTGCATCCGGCCGCCGCGGCGATGAGCGTGCTCACCCTGGCTCTGCTGCTGGCCTGGCCGCGCCTGCCCGGCCGGGCCGGCCGTCTGCTGCGTAAGGTGCCGGCCGCCCTCGTCGCCGTCTCCGGTGCCGGCGCGACCGCCGCCCTCACCGGCCTGTCCCTGCCCCGGGTCGACCTGCCGTCCTGGCGCAGCCACGCCCTGGCCGGGCTGCCCGAAGGACCGGTGTCCGGCGTCGTCGCCGCCGTGCTCACCACCACTCTCGTGTGCAGCGTGCAGTCGCTGCTCGGCGCGGTGGCCGTGGACAAGATGGTCGCCGCCCGCCCCGGCCCCCACACCCGGCCCGGCCGCTCCGACCTGGACCGGGAACTGCTGGGCCAGGGGGCGGCGAACCTGATCTCCGGGGCGCTCGGCGGACTGCCCGTCGCGGGGGTGGCGGTGCGCAGCACCGCGAATGTGAAAGCGGGCGCCGTCAGCCGGAACTCCACGGTGCTGCACGGCGTTCTCGTAGTAGTCGCCGCGCTGCTGATGGTCCCGGTCCTGGAGGAGATCCCGCTCGCCTCCCTCGCCGCCCTGGTGATGGCCGTCGGCATCCAGATGGTGTCCCCGCACCACATCCGCACGGTGATCCGTCACCGCGAAGTGCCGGTCTACGCCGCGACCACACTCGGCGTGGTGGTCCTCGGTGTCCTGGAGGGCGTGTTCCTCGGGGTCGCCGTGGCGGTCGCCGTCGCCCTGCACCGCCTCGCCCGCACCCGCATCACCCACGAGGAGAAGGAAGGAGCCCATCACGTACGAGTCCGGGGCCAGTTGACCTTCCTCGCGGTGCCGCGGCTCAGCAGAACCCTGCACCTCGTGCCCCAGGGCGCCCACGCCGTCGTGGAGCTGGACGGTTCGTTCATGGACCACGCGGCGTACGAGTCACTCCAGGACTGGCGCGGTACTCACACCGCCCGTGGCGGTACGGCCGAGCTGGCAGGACGGCGCGGCGGGAGCCGGACCGCCGGGCAGGTCCCGGCAGCCGGGTGCCGGTGCCACCCGTGGACGCCCTGGCGCAACCACCGCTCCTGCTTCACCGGGCCCGCCGCCGCCCCGGCGGGACCGGGGGCCGGCCGGGGCGGCGGGGAACTGGCCCGTGGCATCAGCTCGTTCCAGCGGAACACCGCGCCGCTGGTGCGGGAGGAGCTGGCGCGGCTCGCCCGGGAGGGCCAGCGGCCCTCCCAGCTCTTCCTGGCCTGTGCCGACTCCCGGCTCGTCACGTCGATGATCACCGCCAGTGGTCCCGGTGACCTGTTCGTGGTCCGCAACGTAGGCAATCTGGTGCCGCCGCCCGGCGAGGGGCACGGGGACGACTCGGTGGCCGCCGCCATCGAGTACGCGGTGGACGTGCTCGGGGTGCGCTCCATCACGGTGTGCGGGCACTCCGGGTGCGGGGCGATGCAGGCACTGCTCTCCGCCGGCGCCGGCCAGGGGCTCGGCCCGCTGCACCGGTGGCTGCGGCACGGGCTGCCCAGCCTCGCGCGGACGGCCGGGGACCACCGCGGCCGGCCGGGACCGGCGGGGCGCGTCCCCGCGGACGCGGTGGAGCGGCTGTGCCTGGCCAACGTGGTCCAGCAGCTGGTGCACCTGCGGGCGCACGAGCCGGTCGCCCGGGCGCTGGCCAGGGGCGCGCTGGAACTGCACGGGATGTACTTCCACGTGGGCGAGGCACAGGCGTACCTGCTCACGGAGTCGGAGGGGGAGGTGGTCTTCGAGGAGGTCGAGGGCGGAATCGAGGGAGGTGAGGCGGCGCGCGGGCCGATGTGGGCGCCAACCACCGGACAGGTCTAAACCAATTTTGCCGTCGACCCTTGTCATCGGCCCCCCACGTCTGATGAGCTGTGGCCTGGGACACAACGGACACCCTTGGAAAGGGAGATGTCGTGAGCAACGAAAGCCTGGCCAACCTGCTCAAGGAAGAACGCAGGTTCGCGCCGCCCGCCGACCTGGCAGCGCAAGCCAACGTCACCGCGGAGGCGTACGAACAGGCCAAGGCTGACAGGCTCGGCTTCTGGGCCGAGCAGGCCCGCCGGCTGACCTGGGCCAAGGAACCGACCGAGACGCTGGACTGGTCGAACCCGCCGTTCGCCAAGTGGTTCGAGGACGGCGAGCTGAACGTCGCGTACAACTGCGTGGACCGGCATGTGGAGGCCGGGCACGGGGACCGTGTCGCGATCCATTTCGAGGGTGAGCCCGGCGACAGCCGCGCGATCACCTACGCCGAGCTGAAGGACGAGGTCTCCAGGGCCGCCAACGCCCTGCTGGAACTGGGCGTCCGCAAGGGCGACCGGGTCGCCGTCTACATGCCGATGATCCCCGAGGCCGCGATCGCGATGCTGGCCTCGGCCCGGATCGGCGCCGCCCACTCGGTCGTCTTCGGCGGCTTCTCGGCGGACGCGCTCGCCACCCGGATCCAGGACGCGGACGCCAAGGTCGTCATCACCAGTGACGGCGGCTACCGGCGCGGCAAGCCGTCCGCGCTCAAGCCGGCCGTGGACGAGGCGGTCCAGAAGGCGGGGAACGTCGAGCACGTGCTCGTGGTCCGCCGTACCGGGCAGGACGTGGCCTGGAACGGCGAGCGGGACGTGTGGTGGCACGAACTGGTCGGGCGGCAGTCCGACCAGCACACCCCGGAGGCGTTCGAGGCGGAGCACCCGCTGTTCATCCTCTACACCTCCGGTACGACGGGGAAGCCGAAGGGCATCCTGCACACCTCCGGCGGCTACCTCACCCAGGCGGCCTACACCCACTGGGCCGTGTTCGACCTCAAGCCGGAGACGGACGTGTACTGGTGCACGGCCGACGTCGGCTGGGTCACCGGGCACTCGTACATCGTCTACGGCCCGCTGGCCAACGGCGCGACGCAGGTGATGTACGAGGGCACGCCGGACACCCCGCACCAGGGCCGGTTCTGGGAGATCGTGCAGAAGTACAAGGTCACGATCCTCTACACGGCGCCGACCGCGATCCGGACGTTCATGAAGTGGGGCGACGACATCCCCGCCAAGTTCGACCTGTCCTCCCTGCGCGTCCTGGGCTCGGTCGGCGAGCCCATCAACCCGGAGGCCTGGATCTGGTACCGCAAGCACATCGGTGCCGACCGGACGCCCGTCGTGGACACCTGGTGGCAGACCGAGACCGGCGCGATGATGATCTCGCCGCTGCCGGGCGTCACCGCCACCAAGCCCGGTTCCGCGCAGCGCGCGCTGCCCGGCATCAGCGCCACGGTCGTGGACGACGAGGCGAACGAGGTGCCCGACGGCGGCGGCGGCTACCTGGTGCTGACCGAGCCGTGGCCGGCGATGCTCCGCACCATCTGGGGTGACGACCAGCGGTTCCTCGACACCTACTGGTCCCGCTTCGAGGGCAGGTACTTCGCCGGGGACGGCGCGAAGAAGGACGGCGACGGGGACATCTGGCTGCTCGGCCGGGTGGACGACGTCATGCTCGTGTCGGGCCACAACATCTCCACCACCGAGGTGGAGTCGGCGCTGGTCTCGCACCCGTCGGTCGCCGAGGCGGCCGTCGTCGGTGCCGCGGACGAGACCACCGGCCAGGCGATCGTCGCCTTCGTGATCCTGCGCGGCACGGCGTCGGAGGACGAGGCGCTCGTCCGTGCGCTGCGCGACCACGTCGGCGCCACGCTCGGCCCGATCGCCAAGCCGAAGCGGATCCTGCCGGTGGCGGAGCTGCCCAAGACCCGCTCGGGCAAGATCATGCGCCGTCTGCTGCGCGATGTGGCCGAGAACCGCGAGCTCGGCGACGTCACCACGCTGACGGACTCCACGGTCATGGACTTCATCCAGGCCAAGCTGCCGGCCGCGCCGAACGAGGACTGACCCGTACGGCCTCACGGCGGTGGGAAGGGGCGCCCGGTGCGACCACCGGGCGCCCCTTCCCGTCCGCCCCACGGGCCCCCGGAGTCACAGTCGGGTAAAATTGCAGCTCGGGTGTGCCGGGAAGTCTGGTCGGCAGGGCCGTCGGCGATCCCGCGACGGCCGTACTTCGCCGTACCGACTCGGAGGTCTGTCGTGACCGCGCCGCCCCATCCCCCGAACACACCCCGCAAGGCTCTCGGCCGCCTGTCCCTGCCCGAGCGGAACTTCGTGGCTCAGGCGCTGCGCACCGAGACCACCGGCGGTGTCCTGCTGCTCCTCGCCGCGATCGCGGCGCTGGCCTGGGCGAACATCCCCGCCCTGCGCCACAGCTACGACACCGTGAGCGACTTCCACTTCGGCCCCGGCGCCCTCGGCCTGCACCTCTCCGTCGCCCACTGGGCCGCCGACGGCCTGCTCGCGGTGTTCTTCTTCGTCGCCGGCATCGAACTCAAGCGTGAACTCGTCGCCGGAGACCTGCGCGATCCCAGGGCGGCCGTGCTGCCCGTCGTGGCCGCGCTGTGCGGGATGGCCGTACCCGCGCTCGTCTACACCCTGACCAGCCTCAGCGGCGGCGGCACCGCCCAGGGCTGGGCGGTGCCCACCGCCACCGACATCGCCTTCGCACTCGCCGTGCTGGCGGTCATCGGCACCTCGCTGCCCAGCGCCCTGCGCGCCTTCCTGCTCACCCTCGCGGTCGTCGACGACCTGTGCGCGATCCTGATCATCGCGGTCTTCTTCACCGACCGGTTGAACTTCGCCGCGCTCGGCGGGGCCGCCGCCGGCCTCGTGGTGTTCTGGCTGCTGCTGCGCAAGGGGGTACGCGGCTGGTACGTGTACGTACCGCTCGCGCTCGTCAACTGGGCGCTGATGTACAACAGCGGCGTGCACGCCACCATCGCCGGCGTGGCGATGGGCCTGATGCTGCGCTGCACCACCCGCGAGGGTGAGCGGCACTCGCCGGGCCAGCACATCGAGCACCTGGTGCGACCCCTGTCGGCCGGACTCGCCGTGCCACTGTTCGCGCTGTTCAGCGCCGGGGTGCCGGTGTCCGGCGGGGCCCTGCGGGACGTGTTCACCCGGCCGGAGACGCTCGGGGTCGTACTCGGCCTGGTCGTCGGTAAGACGGTCGGCATCTTCGGAGGCACCTGGCTGACCGTCCGCTTCACCCGGGCCCGGCTCGGCGAGGACCTCCGATGGGCCGACGTCTTCGCGGTGGCGTCCCTCGCCGGGATCGGCTTCACCGTCTCGCTGCTCATCGGCGAGCTGGCCTTCGGCGGCGACGCGGCACTGACGGCCGAGGCGAAGGCGGCCGTCCTCACCGGATCGCTGATCGCGGCGGCGTGGGCGACGGTGCTGCTGAAGATGCGCAACGCCCGCTACCGCGGGCTGTGCGAGGAAGAGGACCGCGACGAGGACCTCGACGGCATCCCGGACGTCTACGAGCAGGACGACCCGGCGTACCACCTGCGGATGGCCGAGATCCACGAGCGCAAGGCCGCCGAGCACCGGCGCCTGGCCGCCGAGCGGGCGGCCGAGGCGCGCCACGGGCTTGCGGAAGTACCGGGTGGGGCAGGCGAGGAGGGCGACCGTCCGGCATGATCTGACGAGACGGTACAAAACAAGACGGCCCACCGAGCACGGCGGCCGGCCGGCCACCCGGACACGTACGGCCGCACCCGGCCGTGCGAGCGCGACGGCCACCGGACACAGCCCGCTTGCGGCACGAGAGACCTTCAAGGGAGAACGCGATGAGCGCACCCGACGGCAGCCCGGTCGGCGCCGAACGCAGCATCGGCCAGTTGTTCGCCTCGGCGACGACCGAGATGTCCGCGCTGGTGCACGACGAGATCGCACTGGCCAAGGCCCAGCTGAAGCAGGACGTGAAGCGTGGCGCGGTCAGCGGCGGCGCCTTCTCGGTGGCGGGCGCGGTGCTGCTGTTCTCCCTGCCGATGCTCAACTTCGCCCTGGCGTACGGCATCCGCACCTGGAGCCACTGGAACCTGGCGATCTGCTTCGTGCTGTCCTTCGCGGCCAACGTGCTGGTCGCCGGCCTCCTCGCCCTGATCGGCGTGGTGTTCGCGAAGAAGGCCAAGAAGGGCCAGGGCCCGCAGAAGGCGGCCGCCTCGATGAAGGAGACGGCCGGCGTCCTCCAGAACGCCAAGCCGCACCCGCGCCCCGAACTGCCCGAGGACCGGGGGCCCGCGGCCATCGAGGCTGTGGCACGCTCGTCGTCATGACGGACCCCGCCGCCCCCTCGGCCGTACGGATCGAAGGTCCCTGGACGCACAGGGACGTCGCCGCGAACGGTGCGCGTTTCCACATCGCCGAACTCGGCGACGGCCCCCTGGTGCTGCTCCTGCACGGCTTCCCGCAGTTCTGGTGGACGTGGCGGCACCAGCTGACCGCGCTCGCCGACGCGGGCTACCGGGCGGTGGCGATGGACCTGCGGGGCGTCGGCGGCAGCGACCGCACGCCCCGCGGGTACGACCCCGCCAATCTGGCCCTCGACGTCACCGGAGTGATCCGCTCGCTCGGCGAACCGGACGCCGCGCTGGTCGGCCACGACCTCGGCGGATACCTGGCGTGGACGGCGGCGGCCATGCGGCCCAAGCTCGTCCGGCGCCTCGCCGTGGTGTCCATGCCGCACCCGCGGCGCTGGCGCGCGGCGATGCTCCGGGACGCCCGGCAGACGGCTGCCGGCTCCTACATCTGGGGGTTCCAGCGGCCGTGGATCCCCGAACGTCAACTCACCGCCGACAGTGGCGCCCTGACGGGCCGGCTGATCCGGGAGTGGTCCGGGCCGCGGCCGCCGGAGGACGCGGCCGTGGAGACCTACCAGCGGGCCATGTGCATCCCGTCCACCGCGCACTGCGCGATCGAGCCGTACCGCTGGCTGGTGCGCTCGCTGGCCCGCCCGGACGGCATGCAGTTCTACCGCCGGATGAAGCGGCCGGTGCGGGTACCGACCCTGCATCTGCACGGTTCGCTGGACCCGGTGGCCCGGACGCGCAGCGCGGCCGGTTCCGGTGAGTACGTCGAAGCCCCCTACCGCTGGCGGCTGTTCGACGGCCTCGGCCACTTCCCGCACGAGGAGGACCCGGCCGCCTTCTCGACCGAGCTGGTCAACTGGCTGAAGGACCCCGAACCCGACCGCTGAGGAGCCGGCGTCCGACCGGTGACCGCGCGGTGAAGAAACGATGCGCGGAGTATCCGGTTTCCTGAACACTTGTCCCCCGAACGGCTCATGCCCACCGCATAGGCCAATTGGGCGGCGCACAGGCGGTTATGGACCTTGGGGCGGGGGCACACGTCCGGGTATGGGCTGGACGCAGGACTACAGTGACGCACCCCGCACCCGCCGCTCGGCCACCGGCCTGAGCACGCCCCGGCGAGGCACCGCGCAGGTCGCGGAGGCGGACCTCCGAGTAGGCATTCCGCGCATCCTGCGCCGTCGGGCCCGCTGGGTCTCCGTGCGGCTGCGTCATCCGCGCGGCTGAGCGGCCGCCGCCCGCCTACAGGGCGCAGCTGTCCGTACCGACCTGCTCGTTCGCCGTGCGCCCCTGTCGGATGTCGGCCCGGATCTCGTCCGCCGTGAGGGCGTAGCCGGTGTCCGCGTCGTCGAGGGACTTGGCGAACACCACGCCGTACACCTTGCCGTCCGGCGTCAGCAGCGGGCCGCCGGAGTTGCCCTGGCGGACGGTCGCGTACAGCGAGTAGACGCCCCGGCGGACCGTGCCGCGGTGGTAGATGTCCGGGCCGTTGGCCGTGATGCGCCCGCGCACACGCGCGGCGCGCACGTCGTAGGCGCCGTTCTCCGGGAAGCCCGCGACGATCGCGCCGTCACCGCCGGAGGCGTCCCGCGCGGAGAACTTCAGCGCGGCCGTCCTCAGGTCCGGGACGTCGAGGACGGCGATGTCGCGCTTCCAGTCGTACAGGACGACCTTCGCGTCGTACGCGCGGCCCACACCGCCTATCTGCACGCTCGGCGCGTCCACGCCCCCGACGACGTGCGCGTTGGTCATCACCCGGCGGTCGGCGAACACGAAGCCGGTGCCCTCCAGGACCTTGCCGCAGCTCTGGGCCGTGCCGGTGACCTTGACGATGGAACGCTGGGCCGCACCGGCGACCGGGCTGCGCGCGAGGGCCGTGTCCGGGGGCTGTACGTCCTTGATCGGCTCGTTGGCGAACGGGCTGAAGACCTGCGGGAAGCCGTTCTGCGCGAGCACCGAGGAGAAGTCCGCGAACCAGGTGTCGGCCTGCGCCGGCAACGCCCGGGAGACGCCGAGGAGCACCTTGGAGCCGCGGACCTCCTTGCCGAGCGTCGGCAGGGTCGTACCGGCGAGCGCGGAGCCGATCAGCCAGGCGACCAGCAGCATGGCGACGACGTTCACCAGCGCGCCGCCGGTGGCGTCCAGGGCGCGCGCCGGTGACCAGGTGATCTGCCGGCGCAGCTTGTTGCCGAGGTGCGTGGTCAGCGCCTGGCCGACGGAGGCGCAGACGATGACGACGACCACGGCGACGACGGCCGCGGTCGTGCCGACGTCCCTCTTCTCGGTCACGGCGTCCCAGATCAGGGGCAGCGCGTACACCGCGACGAGGCCGCCGCCCAGGAAGCCGATCACCGACAGGATGCCGACGACGAAGCCCTGGCGGTAGCCCACCACCGCGAACCACACGGCCGCGACCAGCAACAGGATGTCCAGCACGTTCACCGCTTCAGGCCTCGCCTACTCACTCCGGTCCCCGCGGCCCGGCCGGGGGTCCGGCACGCCACGCAGTGGCTGAGGACACGGCGTCCCCGGAAGACACAGCACGGGATCACCCTGTCATGCGCGCCAGTCGAGCGGGACCTGCTTCTCCCGGTCCCAGGGACGCTCCCAGCCCGCGTAGTACAGCAGGCGGTCGATCACTCCGGCCGTGAAGCCCCAGACGAGGGCCGATTCGACCAGGAATGCCGGGCCGCGGTGGCCGCTGGGGTGCACGGCGGTGGCACGGTTGACGGGGTCCGTGAGATCCGCCACGGGCACCGTGAAGACCCGAGCGGTCTCGTTCGGGTCGACCACGCCGACCGGGCTGGGCTCGCGCCACCAGCCGAGCACCGGGGTGACGACGAAGCCGCTGACCGGGATGTACAGCCGGGGCAGCACGCCGAAGAGCTGCACACCGGACGGGTCGAGCCCGGTCTCCTCCTCGGCCTCACGCAGCGCGGCCCGCAGGGGTCCCTCGCCGTGCGGGTCGCCGTCCTGCGGGTCCAGCGCACCGCCCGGGAAGGACGGCTGACCGGCGTGCGAACGCAGCGAGCCCGCGCGCTCCATGAGCAGCAGCTCGGGGCCGCGCCGGCCCTCGCCGAACAGGATCAGGACGGCCGACTGCCGCCCCGAGCCGTTCTCCGGCGGCAGGAAGCGGCTCAGCTGGAGCGGCTGGACGGTCTCGGCGGCGCGCGCCACGGGATCCAGCCAGTCCGGCAGCCCTTCCTCGCTGAGCGCCACCGAACCGCCCTGCGTGTCACTGGTACTCGTCATCGCCACCCCCGTCGCTCTGCCCACTCCAACGCCCGAGGGGCCCGGGATCGTTCCGTCACGCGGCCCCCAGTGGCGGCGCCGGCCTGCCGCCCGCGTCCAGGTAGGCCTGCGGGGGCTTGAGCCGCTGGCCGGGGAAGCCGCCCTTCTCGTACTTCAGGAGCTTCTTCGCCTTCTCGGGGTCGGTCTCGCCCTCACCGTAGGCCGGGCAGAGCGGGGCGACGGGGCAGGCGCCGCAGGCGGGCTTGCGGGCGTGGCAGATGCGGCGGCCGTGCCAGATGACGTGGTGGGACAGGTCGGTCCAGTCGGCCTTCGGGAAGAGCGCGCCGATGGCGGCCTCGATCTTGTCGGGGTCGCTCTCGTCGGTCCACCGCCAGCGCCGGACCAGCCGCTGGAAGTGCGTGTCGACGGTGATCCCGGGCCGCCCGAACGCGTTGCCGAGGACGACGAAGGCCGTCTTGCGGCCGACGCCGGGCAGCTTGACCAGGTCCTCCAGCCTGCCGGGCACCTCGCCGCCGAAGTCCTCGGCGAGGGCCTTGGAGAGCCCTATGACCGACCTGGTCTTGGCCCGGAAGAAGCCGCAGGGGCGCAAAATCTCCTCGACCTCCTCCGGGTTGGCGGCGGCGAGATCCTCGGGGGTGGGGTACTTGGCGAAGAGCGCCGGGGTCGTCTGGTTGACCCTCAGGTCGGTGGTCTGGGCCGACAGCACGGTGGCGACGAGCAGCTGGAAGGGGTTCTCGAAGTCCAGCTCGGGGTGGGCGTACGGGTACACCTCGGCCAGCTCGCGGTTGATGCGGCGGGCACGGCGGACCAGGGCGGTCCGGGACTCACCGCCGGCCGGCCCTCCGGCGGAGGTGACCTTTTCCGCGGCCGCCTTCTCGGCGGGCTTCTTCACGCTCGCCGTCTTCTCGTTCTTCACGCTCGCCGTCTTCTCGGCGGCCTTCTTGGCGACCTTCTTGACAGGCGCGGCCTTCTTCGCGGCGTCGACAACCTTTTTAGCCGATTTGCCTGTTTTATTACTTTCCTCGGGGACCTGTTCGCCCACGGCGGAATCCCGACGTACAACCACCCGCCCAGCCCCCTTGGCCTGTGCTCTCACCGGCATTTTGGATACCCGACCAGCCTAGGGCCCGGCACCGTGATCCGTCCCGGACCCGGCTCACCGGCCCCCGATTGGACCCCTGACGCTTACCCCGGGACACGTGTGCGGCATCCTTGTGACAGATCACACTGTTTGGACCGTCCGGCAAAACGGGGAACACGGTCCCCTGGCACGCGGGGAGCACCATCCCCTGAGCAGGTCGACAAGGAGATAACTCGTGGACGACGTTCTGCGGCGCAACCCGCTCTTCGCGGCACTCGACGACGAGCAGGCCGCGGAGCTTCGCGCCTCCATGAGTGAGGTGACCCTGGCACGCGGCGACTCGCTGTTCCACGAAGGCGACCCCGGAGACCGGCTGTACGTCGTCACCGAGGGCAAGGTGAAGCTGCACCGCACCTCCCCCGACGGCCGCGAGAACATGCTCGCCGTCGTCGGACCCGGTGAGCTGATCGGCGAGCTGTCGCTGTTCGACCCCGGCCCCCGTACGGCCACGGCGACCGCGCTCACCGAGGTCAAGCTGCTCGGCCTCGGGCACGGCGACCTCCAGCCCTGGCTGAACGTCCGCCCGGAGGTGGCCGGCGCCCTGCTGCGCGCCGTCGCCCGCCGGCTGCGCAAGACCAACGACGCGATGTCCGACCTGGTCTTCTCGGACGTCCCCGGCCGCGTGGCCCGGGCCCTGCTGGACCTCTCCCGCCGCTTCGGCGTGCAGTCCGAGGAGGGCATCCACGTCGTCCACGACCTCACCCAGGAGGAGCTGGCCCAGCTGGTCGGTGCCTCCCGCGAGACCGTGAACAAGGCCCTGGCCGACTTCGCCCAGCGCGGGTGGCTGCGTCTGGAGGCGCGGGCCGTCATCCTGCTGGACGTCGAACGGCTGGCCAAGAGGTCGCGCTGACGCCGGGCTCCGTCCCACAGCCCCGGGGCCCGCTGCACGCGCGGACGGGCCCCGCTGCCGCATCCGGTGCGTGCCGCCCAGCCCCTCGCCCGGGTCCGCCGGACCGGTCGACGGGCGCCCACGCGCGCGTGCGCGGCATGCGGGCCCCACGGCCGGCTAGATCAGCCCGTGCTCGCTGAGGTAGTCCAGCTGGGCCCGCACCGACAGTTCCGCCGCCGGCCACAGCGAGCGGTCCACGTCGGCGTACACGTGGGCGACGACCTCGGCCGGGGCGCGGTAGCCGTTCTCGACCGCCGTCTCCACCTGCGCGAGCCGGTGGGCGCGGTGGGCGAGGTAGAACTCGACGGCGCCCTGGGCGTCGTCCAGGACCGGCCCGTGGCCCGGCAGGACGGTGTGCACGCCGTCGTCCACCGTCAGGGACCGCAGCCGCCGCAAGGAGTCCAGATAGTCGCCGAGCCGCCCGTCGGGGTGGGCCACGAGGGTCGTACCGCGGCCGAGGACGGTGTCACCCGTCAGCACGGCCCGGTCGGCCGGGAGATGGAAGGACAGCGAGTCGGCGGTGTGCCCGGGGGTCGGCACGACGCGCAGCTCCAGACCGCCGGTGGTGACCACGTCGCCGGCGGCCAGGCCCTCGTCACCGAGCCGCAGCGCCGGGTCCAGGGCACGCACGCGCGTACCGGTCAGCCCGGCGAAACGGGCGGCGCCCTCGGCGTGGTCGGGGTGGCCGTGGGTGAGCAGGATCAGGGCTATGCGCTTGCCGGCCTTCTCGGCCGTGTCCACGACGTTGCGCAGATGGCCGTCGTCCAGCGGACCCGGGTCGATCACCACCGCGAGATCGGAGTCGGGCTCGGCGACGAGCCAGGTGTTGGTGCCGTCCAGCGTCATCGCGGAGGCGTTGGGCGCGAGGACGTTGACGGCCCGTTCGGTGGCGGGCCCCGAGAGGACTCCGCCGCGGGGCTGGCCCGGCAGGGCTGCTGCGTCGGTCATGCGGGGCCTCCACCGGTCTTCTCAGCGGTCGTCGGAGCCGTCGTCGCGGCGACCGGGACGTGTTTGGTGAACTCGTCGTGCCCGGGCCAGGAGAGGACGATCTCGCCGTCTCGCAGGCGGGCCCGGGCCAGGACCGGGGTCATGTCGCGCGCGGGAGCGGCGGCGAGCGCCTCGGCGGCGGTGGCGTACGGCAGCAGCTGGCGCAGGGTGGCGATGGTGGGCGGCATCATCAGCAGCTCACCCCCGTCGTACCCGGCGGCGGCCTCCTCGGGGCGGATCCACACCGTGCGGTCGGCCTCGGTGGAGGCGTTGCGGGTGCGCTGCCCCTCGGGCAGGACGGCCACGAAGAACCAGGTGTCGTAGCGGCGGGCCTCGAACTCCGGGGTGATCCAGCGGGTCCAGGCACCCAGCAGGTCCGAGCGCAGCACCAGGCCGCGCCGGCCGAGGAACTCGGCGAAGGACAGCTCACGCGCCACCAGGGCCGCGCGGTCGGCCTCCCAGTCCTCGCCGGTGGTGTCGCCGACGACCGAGTCCGGGCCGGGTCCGGCGAGGAGCACACCGGCCTCCTCGTAGGTCTCGCGGACGGCCGCGCACACGATGGCCTGGGCACCCGCCTCGTCGACGCCGAGCCGCCGCGCCCACCACGCGCGCGTGGGGCCCGCCCAGCGGACCCGGCCGTCGTCGTCGCGCGGGTCGACACCGCCGCCGGGATACGCATACGCGCCTCCGGCGAAGGCCATGGAGGCGCGTCTGCGCAGCATGTGGACGGCCGGACCGGCGACGGTGTCCCGCAGGAGCAGCACCGTGGCCGCGCGCCGGGGGGACACCGGGGTGAGAGTGCCGTCCGCGAGGGCGCGGATGCGGTCCGGCCACTCCGGGGGGTACCACTGACCGTTCGCCATGGCCGGAGGCTATCCCGTGTAGGGCGAATGTTCGAGAGGTACCGAGGTCAGCAGCGCCCCGGCGGGATCACGGGGCCAGCTCGACCTGGATCTCGACCTCGACCGGCGCGTCCAGCGGCAGCACCGCGACACCGACCGCGCTGCGGGCGTGCACACCCTTGTCGCCGAGGACCTCGCCGAGCAGCTCGCTGGCGCCGTTGACGACACCGGGCTGCCCGGTGAAGTCGGACGCCGAGGCGACGAAGCCGACGACCTTCACGACGCGCACGACGCGGTCCAGGTCGCCGGCCACGGACTTCACGGCGGCCAGGGCGTTCAGCGCGCACGTGCGGGCCAGCTCCTTGGCCTCCTCCGGCGTGACCTCGGCGCCCACCTTGCCGGTGACCGGCAGCTTGCCCTGGACCATCGGCAGCTGGCCGGAGGTGTACACGTACACCCCGGACCGCACGGCCGGCTGGTACGCGGCCAGCGGCGGTACGACGTCCGGCAGGGTCAGTCCCAGTTCGGCCAGCCTGGCCTCGACCGCGCTCACGCCTGCTTCTCCCGCTTCAGGTAGGCCACGAGCTGTTCCGGATTGTTCGGCCCGGGCACGACCTGGACGAGCTCCCAGCCGTCCTCGCCCCAGGTGTCCAGAATCTGCTTCGTGGCATGGACGAGCAGCGGCACGGTTGCGTATTCCCACTTGGTCATGGAGCCGACTGTAGCCGCTGTGCCGGAAGGGGCCGGACCTCCCTTATCCACAGCCTCCCGCGTGGTTGTCGGCCGGACTGGTTAGGCTCGAGGACGTGAGCAGGCTCCAGGTCGTCAGCGGCAAGGGCGGGACCGGAAAGACGACGGTCGCCGCAGCCCTCGCGCTGGCCCTCGCGACCGAGGGGAAGCGGACGCTTCTCGTGGAGGTCGAGGGCCGGCAGGGCATCGCACAGCTCTTCGAGACGGAGGCGTTGCCGTATGAGGAGCGCAAGATCGCGGTCGCTCCGGGCGGCGGGGAGGTGTACGCCCTCGCCATAGACCCGGAACTGGCCCTTCTGGACTACCTCCAGATGTTCTACAAACTGGGCGGGGCGGGCAGAGCCCTGAAAAAGCTCGGCGCCATCGACTTCGCCACCACCATCGCCCCCGGCATCAGGGACGTCCTGCTGACCGGCAAGGCGTGCGAGGCGGTGCGCCGCAAGGACAAGAGCGGGCGGTTCATCTACGACTACGTCGTCATGGACGCCCCGCCGACCGGCCGCATCACCCGCTTCCTGAACGTCAACGACGAGGTGGCGGGCCTCGCCAAGATCGGCCCTATACACAATCAGGCGCAGGCCGTGATGAGGGTGCTGAAGTCGCCGGAGACGGCGGTGCACCTGGTGACGCTGCTGGAGGAGATGCCGGTCCAGGAGACCGCCGACGGCATCGCCGAACTGCGCGCGGCGCGGCTGCCGGTGGGCCGGGTCATCGTGAACATGGTCCGGCCGCAGGTGTTGGACGCGGACGACCTGGAACTCGTACGGGACGTGGAGCGTTCATCGGTTGCGCGGGCGCTCTCGGCCGCCGGTCTGGGCGGGGCCCGGCGGGGCGGGAACGCCGAGAGGCTGGTGGACCCGCTGCTGGCGCAGGCCGCGGAGTACGCCGAGCGGTACGCGCTGGAGCAGGAGCAGCGTGCGGCCCTCGGCGAGCTGGGCCTGCCGCTGGACGAACTGCCGCTGCTCGCCGAGGGCATGGACCTGGCGGGCCTGTACGAACTCGCCACCGAGCTGCGGAAGCAGGGGTTGTCATGAGTCCGGACCCGGCCGAGGAGCGGGAGGCCTCCGAGGAGTGGGAGACCTCCGAGGCGCGGTCCTCCGAGGCGCCGGAAACCCCCGGGGGGTCGGAGACTTCCGGGCGGCCGGAGACTTCCGGGCGGCCGGCGGAACCCGAGGGGCAGGGGGCTGTCGGGGTGGCGGACACCGGCCGCCGGCTCTCCCCCGCGCGCGTGCTCGACATCGATCCACTGCTGGACGACCCGAAGACCCGGATCGTGGTGTGCTGCGGCTCGGGCGGAGTGGGCAAGACGACGACCGCGGCGGCCCTCGGGCTGCGGGCCGCCGAGCGGGGCCGCAAGGTGGTCGTCCTGACCATCGACCCGGCCAGGCGGCTGGCCCAGTCGATGGGCATCGACTCGCTCGACAACGTGCCGCGCCGGGTGAAGGGCACGGAGGGCGACGGCGAGCTGCACGCCATGATGCTCGACATGAAGCGCACCTTCGACGAGGTCGTGGAGGCGCACGCGGACTCGGAGCGGGCCGCCGCGATCCTGGCGAACCCCTTCTACCAGTCGCTCTCGGCGGGCTTCGCGGGCACGCAGGAGTACATGGCGATGGAGAAGCTGGGCCAGCTGCGGGCGAGGGAGGAGTGGGACCTGATCGTCGTGGACACCCCGCCGTCCCGTTCGGCGCTGGACTTCCTGGACGCGCCCAAGCGGCTGGGCTCCTTCCTGGACGGTCGCCTCATCCGCCTGCTGACCGCTCCCGCCAAACTGGGCGGACGCGCGGGCATGAAGTTCCTGAACGTCGGCATGTCGATGATGACCGGCACACTGGGCAAGCTGCTGGGCGGCCAGCTGCTGAAGGACGTCCAGACGTTCGTGGCCGCGATGGACACCACCTTCGGCGGGTTCCGTACGCGCGCGGACACCACCTACAAACTGCTCCAGGCGCCCGGCACGGCGTTCCTGGTGGTGGCGGCCCCGGAGCGGGATGCGCTGCGCGAGGCCGCGTACTTCGTCGAGCGGCTGGCCGCGGAGCACATGCCCCTGGTCGGCCTGGTGCTCAACCGGGTGCACGGCAGCGGAGCCGGCGGGCTGTCGGCAGAACGTGCGCTCGCGGCCGCGGAAAATCTTGAGGACGCCCGCATTGTGGATCAGGGGGGCGGGAAAGCTGGACTTCGTAACTCTCCCGACCCGCACGGCAGTTCACCATCTCCCGCATCCGAGACCGCAGCCGCCGCCCCAGCCGCTGCCGCCGAGGAAGGCTCCCCCGCCGACGCGGAACGCTCCGTCGACCAACTCGCCGCGGCCCTGCTGCGGCTGCACGCCGAGCGCATGCAACTGCTCTCGCGCGAGCAGCGCACGCGTGACCGTTTCGCCGCCCGACACCCCGAGGTGGCGGTGGTGGAAGTGCCCGCACTGCCCGGCGACGTCCACGACCTCACGGGCCTGCGGAACATCGGCGACCGGCTGGCGGACGGGCGGCCGGCACACCCGTAGGCACACACGCCGCACCCACGGCAGGAGCACGCGCCGTGGGGGTTCTCGCCTCGCGTACCGAGGTACGCCGGCACGCGTGCGACGGTCGCGGGCGCCGTACGCAGCGCACGTCGTTCGGACATCGTTCGGACGCCGTTGCCGTACGCGACGGGCGTCGACGCCCGGGCACACGGCGGACGGAGGCCTACCGGGCGCGGTTGCCGTGGGGGGTCTGCCGGAACGGTGGATTCCGGATGTGCGCCCGGGGATGCCGTCAGCTCACCGCCGCATAGTCCTCGTAGACCTCGTCGTGGTCGAGGGACACGATCCCGACGCCCCGCTCGTACTCCGAGCGGGCGGTCTCCAGCAGCCTGCGCCAAGAAGTCACGGTGGGCCGCCGGCGCAGCAGTGCGCGGCGCTCCCGCTCCGTCATGCCTCCCCACACGCCGAACTCCACACGGTTGTCCAGCGCGTCCGCCAGGCACTCCGTGCGCACCGGGCATCCGGTGCACACCGCCTTGGCCCTGTTCTGCGCTGCTCCCTGAACGAACAGTTCATCCGGATCCGTAGTGCGGCAGGCAGCCTGCGCACTCCAGTCGGTTACCCAGCCCATACCGGCGCCGTCCTCTCCCGAATCGAGGCTCCCCCACGGCGGCAGCGGCATATGCACCGCCGCCAGTTGAGGACGTTACGGAAGGTCGACACAGCGCAACACCCCCTTCGGGCCCAATCTTGGATGGCCCGAACGGACTATGGGTAAGCGGCAGATCACCCGCGGGAGTGAGCTGGCGACAAGCGCGACCATCCCGGCAAAACGGGACAGCTGCGGTGCGCCACATCGGGCACCAGGTGACACACGAGGCGGTTTCGGGCGCGTCGGCCCCGGAAACGGGCGCGCGCCCTGGTGATTACGGGCTACGACCGGAACGATTCGGGGTCGCCGGACGTCGTACGCGTGTGACCGCATCGCTGTGACAGTCGAGAGCAGCTTAGGCCAACGCCTGCATGCGTGTCCGGCGAACGGGAAGGTGGACATCCCGGTTCGCCGTGTCGTGACACGGTCGCTCCTTAGGAACGCTCAACAGTACGGATTAGGCTGCCCCCATGCCAAAGAAGCGCTCGGGTGGCGGTCTGTCGCCAACGCAGCAGGCCGCCAAGTTCCTCGGTGTCAGTGTGCTCGCCGGAGCCGTGCTGGCGGGCATCGCGCTGCCCGCGGCCGGCGCGCTGGGTCTCGCGGCCAAGGGATCGGTGCAGAGCTTCGACGAGATCCCGGCCAACCTCAAGAGTCCCCAGCTCAGCCAGCGCACGACCATCCTGGACGACCGCGGGAAACAGATCGCGACCGTCTACTCCCGCGACCGCACGGTGGTCGACCTCAAGGACATCTCGCCGTACATGCAGAAGGCGATCGTCGCGATCGAGGACTCGCGCTTCTACCAGCACGGCGCGGTCGACCTCAAGGGTGTGCTGCGCGCCCTGAACAAGAACGCGCAGAGCGGCGGGGTCGCCCAGGGCGCCTCCACGCTCACCCAGCAGCTGGTGAAGAACTACTTCATCGAGGAGGCCGGTGACGATCCGACGAAGGTCGCCGAGGCCACCCAGCAGACCCTCGGGCGCAAGATCCGCGAGCTGAAGTACGCCATCCAGATCGAGGACAAGCTCGGCAAGAAGAAGATCCTCGAGAACTACCTGAACATCACCTTCTTCGGTGAGCAGGCCTACGGCGTCGAGGCCGCCGCCCAGCGTTACTTCTCCAAGCACGCCAAGAACCTGAATCTCCAGGAGTCGGCCCTCCTCGCCGGCATCGTGCAGTCACCGAGCCGCTACGACCCGGTGAACGACGAGGCCGAGGCCACCAAGCGGCGCAACACCGTGCTCCAGCGCATGGCGGAGGTCGGTGACATCTCCCAGAAGGAGGCCGACGAGGCCAAGCAGAAGCCGGTCGAGCTGGACCCCAGCCATCCCAAGAACGGCTGCATCACCGCCGTGAAGGGCGCCGGCTTCTTCTGTGACTACGTCCGCCAGATCCTCCTCACCGACAAGTCCTTCGGCAAGACCCGGGAGGCGCGGTCGAAGCTCTGGAACCGGGGCGGCCTGACGATCCGTACGACACTCGACCCGCAGGCCCAGCGCTCCGTGCAGGCGTCCCTCAAGGATCATGTCTACGAGAGCGACTCCGTGGCCACCGCCGCGACCATCGTGGAGCCCGGCACCGGCAAGATCCTCGCGATGGGCCAGTCCCGCCCGTACGGCGTCAACACCAAGAACCACGAGACGACGATCAACCTGTCCGTGAACCAGGACATGGGCGGCGGCGCCGGCTACCAGCCCGGTTCCACGTTCAAGCCGATCGTCGCCGCGGCGGCCATCGAGGGCGGGAAGCCCGCCACGCAGGAGTACTCGTCGCCGTACGAGATGGCGTACCCCAGCCCCGTGTCCGCGTGCAACGGCAAGACCTGGCACGACGACCCGAACCGCCCCACGAAGCTGACCAACGAGAACGAGTCGGAGCACGGCCCGTACGGTATGAAGGAGGCGACCGCGAAGTCGGTCAACACCTACTACGTGCAGCTGATAAGCGACATCGGCATCTGCCCGGTGATCGACATGGCCCACAGGATGGGCGTGCAGCGCGCGGACGGCCGCAAGGTCCAGCAGGCACCCTCCATCGCGCTCGGCACCCAGGAGATGTCCCCGCTGACGATGGCGAACGCGTACGCCACCTTCGCCGCGCGCGGGATGTACTGCACGCCGGTCGCCATCGACTCGATCACCCAGAAGGTGGGCAGCGAGCAGAAGTCCCTGGAGGTGCCGAAGTCGACCTGCTCGCGGGCGATGTCGGAGAACACCGCCGACACGGTGAGCACGCTCCTCAAGGGCGTGGTCGAGGACGGCACGGGTCAGGAGGCCGGTCTCGGCAGCCGCCCGAGCGCGGGCAAGACGGGTACGACGGACGAGCGCTACGCGGCCTGGTTCGTCGGCTACACCCCGAACATGGCCGGCGCGGTCTGGGTCGGCGACCCGCAGCACAAGCGCCGGATGGTCGACATCACCATCGGCGGCGTCCCGCACGCCAAGGTCTACGGCGGTGAGGTCCCCGGCCCCATCTGGCGCGACATGATGTCCGGCGCCCTGGAGGGCAAGCCCGCACCGGACTTCCATCTGATCGACATCCCCGACGACACCCACAACGGGGGTGATCAGGGAAAAGGGGACGGGGGGACGGACGACGGCAACAACGGGACCGCGCCGGGGCAGGTGACCGGCGGGCTGATCGCCGGTCTGACGGACGGGGGCACGACGGACGGCGGCGCAACGGGTGACCAGGGCACCGGCGGCACCCTGCCGACACCGACGTTCTCCCTCCCCGGCAACTTCATCCAGGGCCAGCTGAACGGCGGCAACAACGGCCACGGCCACGGCGGCCACCGGGGCTAGCCACGGCGCGACAGGGCCGTGCGGCACGTCCGTGCGACAGGACCGAGCGACGTGACCGTGCAGTACGACCACGAGGCCGCACCGGTGTTCCCGGGTGCGGCCTCGCGGTCATGATCGTGGTCGTGGTCGTGGTCGTGAAGCCGAGTGGTCCGGCCACGCGGCAGCGGCTCAGTCCTGCCAAGCGTCTTCCGCCGGCCCAGCCCTGGAGCAGCCGCTTCAGACGGCTCGACGCCGGCGCAGCCTCTCGACTCGGCTCAATCCTTGCGCAGCTTCTTCACGCCGCCGACCTCGCGCGGCCTCTTGACCGGCTCGACCCGGCGCGGCCACTTCACGCGGCTCAGCCCTGGAGTAGCTTCTTCACCGCGGTGGCGACCCGGCCGCCCTCGGCCAGACCCGCCACCTTCGGGTTCACGATCTTCATGACGGCGCCCATGGCCCGCGGCCCCTCGGCGCCGGCCGCCTTCGCCTCCGCCACGGCCTGGGCGACGATCGTGTTCAGCTCGTCGTCGGACAGCTGCTTGGGCAGGTACCCGGCGAGCAGCTCGCCCTCGGCCTTCTCCCGCTCGGCCTGCTCGGCACGGCCGCCCTGCGCGAAGGCCTCCGCGGCCTCACGGCGCTTCTTCGCCTCACGGGCGATCACCTTGAGCACCTCGTCGTCCGAAAGCTCCCGCTTCTCCTCGCCCGCGACCTCCTCCTTGGTGATCGCGGTGAGCGTCAGGCGGAGCGTCGAGGAACGCAGCTCGTCGCGCCCCTTGATCGCGGCGTTGAGGTCGTCGTGCAGCTTCGACTTGAGCGTGGTGGTCATGTGCCCGATTGTCGCAGGTGCCCCGCCCGGTACGCCCGCTCATTTATCCGGTGGCCGTTCTCGCCCCGGCCAACCGGTCTGACACGATGGGGACATGCGCGCGCGATACGGAATCCCCCTGGGCATCCTGGCGGCCGGCTCCGCCGGCCTGGTGTATGCGGCGGGCTTCGAGGCCCGGTCCTTCCGCCTGCGACGGGTCACCGTCCCGGTGCTGCCCCCGGGCATGCGCCCCCTGCGCGTCCTCCAGGTCTCCGACATCCACATGGTCGGCGGCCAGCGCAAGAAGCAGCGCTGGCTGCGGTCACTGGCCGGCCTGCGCCCGGACTTCGTGATCAACACGGGCGACAACCTGTCGGATCCCGAGGGCGTCCCCGAGGTCCTGGACGCGCTGGGCCCGCTGATGGAGTTCCCGGGCGCGTACGTCTTCGGGTCCAACGACTACTACGGCCCCAAGCTGCGCAACCCCGCCCGCTACCTGCTGGAGAGGACGAGCGGACGCCACGGGCTGAACGGCAACGCGCCGGCGGTGGGCGTCATCCACAACCCGTGGGAGGACCTGCGGGACGGTTTCGACGGGGCGGGCTGGCTCAACCTGACGAACACGCGGGGAGTCCTGAAGATCGAGGGCGTCTCCATCGAGCTGACCGGCCTGGACGACCCCCACATCAAGCGCGACCGCTACGCCCGGGTGGCCGGCGGCCCGTCGGGGACGTACGACTTCTCCCTCGGTGTGGTCCACGCGCCGTACCTGCGGGTCCTGGACGCGTTCACGGCGGACGCCTACCCCCTGGTCCTGGCCGGCCACACCCACGGCGGCCAGCTGTGCATCCCCTTCTACGGCGCCCTGGTCACCAACTGCGACCTGGACACGGACCGGGTGAAGGGCCTCTCCACCCACACGGCCGAGGGCCGCACGTCCTACCTCCACGTCTCAGCAGGCTGCGGCACCAACCGCTACACCCCGGTCCGCTTCGCCTGCCCGCCGGAGGCGACACTGCTGACGCTGGTGGGCAAGGAGTAGGGCGAGCGCCGGCCGGGGAGGCCGCCGTAACCCACGGGCGAGCCTCTTGCGGCACCGGATGGAGGACATCCCGCCCCGGGACCACCCGGAGGGACGCACCTCGCGCCTCCGGCGGGAATCGGCAACGCCGGGGAGGGCCGCCGCCGGCCGCCCCAGCCGGGCCGCGAGCCGCGGAGGCGACAGCGGCCGTCACCCACCCGGCCCAGCCCGTCTCGCCGCCCCCCTCCCCCGCTCCTAGCGTGAGGGCATGACCGCCCCGATACCCAGGGACATCCCGGACCTGCCCGCGATCCCGGGCCCGCCCCTGCTGCTGCCCGCCCCGGTCCCGGCCACTGCGGTGGTGGCCCCGGTCCGGCGCCCCCGGGCTGCGGTGTTCCGCCTCGCCACCGCCGCGCTGGCGGCCGGCGGAGTCGCTCTCGAACTCCTGCTGAGCACCCCGGCCCACGGCCTGAGCTACTTCAGCGTCCAGGCCGACGTCCTGCTGGCCGTGGTGATGTTCCTGTCGGCGAGGAGAGCCTGGCGGGGCCGCCGCCCGCTGCCCTCCGCCGTGACAGGCGCCGCCCTCCTCTACGTCCTGACCGCGGCGCTCGTCTACCACCTGCTCCTGGCCCACACGACGCCCCCGTTCTCCATGATCGGCGCGACGACGCCCCCGGAACGCTGGCACGCCCAGTGGGCGGCACTACAGATCCTCCACACGGTGATCCCGGCAGCGGCCCTGCTGGACTGGCTCCTGCTCACCCCCGCGGCCCGGCTGCACCTGCGCCAGACCGCGTCCTGGCTCGTCTACCCCCTGGCCTACCTGGCCTTCTCCCTCACCCGAGCGGCATTCCTCCCGCCCTCCCACCCGGCCCGCTACCTCTACCCCTTCCTCGACGCAGCCGCCCACGGCTACCGCAGCACCCTGGCCAACGCCCTCCTCCTGGGCCTCGCCATCTACGCCCTGTCCGTCCTCCTCGTGGCCCTGGACCACACCCGCCCGACCCCGGTCCGCCACCGCTGCTGAATCGGATTTCGCCTACAGCCACCGGTGGGCTAAAGTAAACGTCGTCGCCGCGAGAGCAGCGACATCGGGGTGTAGCGCAGCTTGGCAGCGCGCTTCGTTCGGGACGAAGAGGTCGTGGGTTCAAATCCCGCCACCCCGACAGCTAAGTAGCAGGTCAGAGGGCCCTTACCGAATCGGTAAGGGCCCTCTGGCTTTGCTGCGTGTCTAACTGCGTGACTATCGATTCCGAGTGTCTACGACCCTCGCGGATCGGTGCCGAAGATCCCGTCCATGACCACGGCGCCGGTCTGAATGACGGGCCGGATCTGCTTCCGGTACACCTCCTCGGTCACAGCGGTCCCAGAGTGCCCGACGAGCCGCGAAATCTCCTCCAGCGGGACCCCCCGGTCGGAGAGCAGGGACACGAAGCTGTGCCGCAGCTCCCGCGGAGTCCACTCATCGGCGTTGATCCCGTCGATGCCCTTGAGCGCCTGGCGGAAGGCGCGGCGGACGTTGGCGGCGTCGAGCGGCTTGCCCACTGCCGAGGAGAAGACGAGGCCGTGTTCCTCCCAGTCGTCACCAGCGGCGAGCCGGTCCCATCCCTGATCTTCGAACTGCTGCCAGAGGGTATCTACGCAGCGCGCCGGCAGGGCAAGTGTGCGCCGGGACTTGCGAGTCTTCGTGTCCCCACTCCGCCGAACCGAGCGCCAGACGGCGATGTGTGGAGGCTGCGGCGGGTCGAGGTCCGGCCGGCCTTTCAGGAAGACGTGATCCCAGGTGAGGGCACACAGTTCCTCGGTGCGGGCACCGGTCAGCAGTGCGACGACGATGTACGCGTACATCGAGGTCCCCTCGGCCCCCTTGAGCACGGCTTCCGCTTGGGCGAACGTGAGCGCCTTGGAAGGACGCCCCGCCCGTCCCTGAGGCACGGAGCACAGCTCCACGACGTTGCGCTTCACCTTGTCCCGCGCCATGGCCCGCTTGACCGCGCGATTGAGACAGGAGTGGATTCCCTGGAGCGTGCGCGTGCTGAGCGTCTTCGCTTTGGTGGCCAGCCAGCGATCCACGTCCTCCGCGCTCAGCTCGCGTAGCTTGCGCGCGCCGAGCGCGGGAATCACGTGCTTCTGGCTGAGGAGCGTCACGGTCTCAACGGTGCTGGGGTCGAGTCCCGCCAGGCCGTATGTCAGCCAGTCCGTCACGGCATCCTTGACCGTGTAGTTGGTGGGCGCGATGGCAAGACCGTCTTCGTGGTCCCGCAGTACCTCCTTGAGCTTGTTCTTCGCCTCCGTCTTGGTCTTGCCACTCCCCCGCTTGACGATCCGCTTGCCGCTCGGATCGAAGCCGAGGTTCGCCGTGGCGATCCACCGTTGTCTCTTCTCGTCCCAGTGCAGGCCGCCGTCACCGCGGCTCCGACGCGTGGTCATCAGGCCGCACGCTCCATCTGTCCCGCGATGAAGTCGCCCAGGGCAGCGGCGGGGATGCGCCGGCACCGGCCGATGGTGACCGAGGGCAGCCGCCGAGTACGCATCAGGTCGTAGACCGTCGACCGCCCGACCTTCAGTCGAGCCATGACCTCGGCCACGGTCAGCAGCTCGTCGTCACGCATGCGTGGGTTCTCCTTCTGTTCCAGGCGCGGGTTCGAGGGATTCGGTCAGCCAGGCTTCGGTGTCGGTGAGGCCACTCCCGGCGTAGACCCAGTGGGCGAGGACGAGGGTCGTGTCCTGCTCGTTCTGCGGGTCGGCGAGAGCTTGCGCGCGGCGCCATTCGGCACGTGCGTCGCGGAGGGCGCCGAGGGTGGTGGAGTAGCGGCGGGACTTGGTGGAGAAGTGGCCGCGGAAGCCGAGCATGTGGGCCCAGGCCCGTAGGCGGAGGTGTTCGAGGTCCTTGCGGGCGCCGAGGGTCCAGGCGGTGCGGACGAGCCGGCGGGCGTGGTCGCTGATGTCGAGCTGGGCCAGTTCGGCGAGGAACTTCAGCGGCCGGTCGAGAGCACCCGTGGCGGTCTCGGCGCCCTTGGTGGCGTACTTGGCGATGTACGCGGCTACGGCCCGCTCGGTCAGCTCCTGGCCGCCGTCGAAGTCGGCCGAGCGGATGGTGCGGACATCGAGTTGGCGGCCGAAGGCGAAGGCGTGCGCCCGGCCGTCGATGACCGGGCCGTCCACGCGGGCGGCGATGGCGGCGGCCCGGACGGCGTCGGTCAGCAGCTCGACGGTGGCCCAGACGGGAGGCGGGGTGTCGCCGCCGCCGGGGCCGTCGATGCGGACGACGGCGTGAAAGTGGACGGCTCCGCGCTTCTGGTACTCGGCCACCTTGGCGAAGGACACCCGGGCGTACTCGCGGAAGGCCCGCTGCGTGAGGCCGGCGCGCTTGGCGACCTCTCGGCGCAGGTAGGTCGAGAAGCGCCGCCACAGCGGACCGGCGTGCGCGTTCCAGAGCACGGCCGCTTCGTAGTCGTAGCGGTCCGGGTCGAGCGGAGTGCCCAGAGCTGGGTCGTCCTGGTCGTGGAAGGCGCCGCAGCGGCAGCGGCGGACCGAACCGGCCGGGCCGGTGGGGCGGTTGTGGACCGGGCCGAAGCTCGGCGCGGTGAAGGTGGCGAAGACGCGCGGGTGAGCGGCGACGCATTCGGGGACTCCCTTGCCACCGCGCAGTCCGGAGGTGATCAGGTGGAAGGTGTCGCGGCGGTAGACCTCGGCGCAGGCCGCGCACCGGGTCGTGCGGCGGTTGTTGCAGCGGACCAGGAGGTGACCGGCCGGGAGGCTGGAGGAGTGGAGGTGGAGGACGTTGCCGATCTCTCCGGTGCGGGTGTTCACGTCGTACTCGGTGCGGTGGCCGTCGAGGCGGATGGGGTGCGTGCAGCCGCCGAGGCCGGCGAGCTGGCGCAGGAGGGCGGGCATGGTGCCGAGGGCGGCCAGTTCGCCGAGTTCGTGGAGCGGAGGCGGAGTGGCGCGGGTGATGATGGCTTTCTCCTTCTGGTTCGGCTGGAGGGAGACAGCCCCCGGGGCGGCGGATGCTTGGCGGTATCGAGGCCGCCCCGGGGGTTCGGTGCGTCAGCGGCGGTGCTGGTCTCGCAGCAGGGAGCGCAGGACTACGGCGGCGACGGCAACGGAGACGGCCGTGACGGCGACGGCGGCCAGGACCGCGGTCAGCACGACACCACCGACGAGGACGGCCGCGACCGCTCCCGTGCTTACGGAGATCTGAGGGCCGGGACGCCGGGCGGGTGCCGGGTCGGCCACGGTGTGGGGGTACGTGGGCGGCGGCGTCGGGCTGTCGGGGTACTTGGGCAGGAACACGGCGAAGCTCTCCTTACCTAGTCGTCTAGTCATGTGAGCCGTTGACGATGTCCACGCCGGAGCGCGTGCCGGACTCGATGGCCGGGGCCATGAACGTGTGCGAGAGCCAGAAGCCGAAGAGGGCGATCAGGACGACGATCCACGTGCGGACGCCGAGGAACTTGACCGCTCCCCAAGCGAAGAAGCCGAGGACGGCGACAAGCGGGAGGCTGACGGTCACGGTTTTCGGATCCCTTCAGCGGACGGGGCAGCGGTGGGTACGGGCGGCCAGCTCGGCGGCGGCCCGGCTGTCGTAGTCGGCGGAGAAGCCGCAGCGCGGGGCCGTGCAGGCGGCGGTGTGCTTCTCCCGTCCGCGACCGTCGTAGGACGTGCCGACCTGGACGGGGCCGATGCGGGTGACGGAGCGGAAGCGGCGGTTGGCGCTCACGTGGGGTCTCCTTTCAGAGCTGGGCGGCGATGGCCTCGGCCATGGGCGGCGGGACGCCGAGGCGGGTGCGCAGGGTCGGGGTGTCGATAGCTGTTCCGGTACGGGCGTGGTGCTCGGCGGCGACCTTGCGGGCGTGTTCGACCAGAGCGGCCGGGACAGCGACGGGAACCGGGGTCGGTAGTGGCTCGAGTGTTGGTGTCACCGGGGGCTCCGGTGCGGGGCCGGGCGCGTCCTCCTCGTTCTCGATGTCCTCGACCTTCTCCTGGCCCACGTCGTCACTGGTCTCGTGGTGCGTGGTCGGCGACGAGTGGACGAGGAGGGTTCCGCCGAGGAAGGCGACCGCGGGCCATCCCGCGACGAGGATGCGAAGCCAGGCCGGCACGTTGTCCAGGTCGAGCAGCCCGGCGGTGGCGACGTTCGCACCCAGGGACGCGGCGAGATAAGGAACCAGCACCACCCAGCCGCTTTGGCCTCACCGGACCGCAGTCGGCGCCAGGCGGCGACGAGCAGCAGGTCGACCGAGACGGGATAGGCCCACGCCTTCCACCCGTCCTGTCCGGCCGCCGAGGCGACGTCGTGCAGGTGGGCGAAGGAAAGCGCGGCGGCGATGACCGCTTGGACGAGCACCGCGTCGACACGGGCCAGGTGGGCGCGCATGCTGCGGCTCCTTCCGGATTCGGGCATGGGAGGGGTGGGACATGGCGCGAGGCGGTCACGCCGACCGGGGGCAAGGCGGGTCGGGTCAGTCGGTCACCGGTCGGGGCCGCACGACCGGGCACGGTGTCTCGACGGGCCGCACGGGAACGTGAGGCCGGAAGCGGTTGAGCGCGGGCAGTTCGGGGACCAGGTGGGCCGATTCGCGGCAGGTCTCGGCCGCGTCACCGAGGGAGAGGTACGGCGTGCGGATACGGGACCAGCCGCCGGAGGTGTCACCGGCCACGGCGAGGCCGGGACGCTCGGGGGCGATGGCACAGGCGGCGGAAACCGCCTCGGGGGCGATGTCGCCCAGTGCCATCTTGGCGGAGGCTTCGTCGTTCACGCGGTGACAGACGCGGCCGGTCAACTGGGCCCGCAGCATGGTCGCGCCCTTGCCCAGCTCGGCGCCGAAGCGCTGCCCGCAGACCTCCAGATAGATGCCGGCGGCCCGACCGAGCTGAGCAAGCCGGATGAGCTGTGTGACCATCTCGTCCCGCCGCTCCTCGTCCTTCCTCGTGGCGACGAGGAACAGTTCGGCGACCTCGTCAACGAACAGCACGACGGGGACCGGGCGTTCGTGCTCGGGCAGGCCCCAGACGTCGGAGGTGATTTCCTCGTCCGGCGTGCTCGGCTCGATGCCCTGCCGGGACTTGATCAGGTCGTAGCGATCCTCCATTTCCTTGACGAGCACGGGCAGCAGCTCGGCGGCCTCGTCCGGGTCGGTGGCGAGCGCGGACAGCCGCGGAGCGAAAGGCGCCAGTTCCACGCCCCGCTTGCAGTCGATGCCGACCAGGGCGACGGGCTGACGGGCGAGCCCGGCGACCAGGTGCCGCAGATACATGGACTTGCCGGACAACGTGGCGCCGAGGGTGAGTTGGTGCGGCACGGTGCGGTAGTCGCGTACGAAGGGAGCGGCGTCCTCCCGCAGCGCGACCGACACCCGGAGAAGCCCCGAGGGCAGCTTTCGCGGCATGCGGACCCGCCGCAGCACGTCGAAGCCGACGAGCCGCAGGTCGACCACGCCCGGCTTGACCGTGGTCACGTATACGGCATGGACGCCCCAGGCGTGCCGTAGCCGTTCGGCGGAGGCGGCCACGTCGGCGGGTTCCTGCCCCGGGGCGAGCCTCAGGCGGACCCGCAGCCCCGTCGTGGTCGGCCGGACGATTCCCCGACGCGGCGGTACGGGCCGGACCTCACGGCGAGTGGCGGCCTTGACCGCCAGGGCCCGCAGCCGGGAGGGGGCCACGGTCAGGCCGCACGCCTCCATGACGGAGCCGTAGGAGCTGAGCAGCCGTACCGTGGACACCGGTAAGCCGACCGCGGACCAGTAGACGCCTGGGTGTCGCGCCCGGGCGTAGGCGGCCCCACCACCGAGTGCGGCGACGGGACCACCCACCTCCAAGAGCGTTGCCAGTTCGGTCATCAGGCCGTGGCCCCCACAGCGGCCGGGAAGGCGGCAGGAGTGACGGCGGCGGCCCGGAAGGCGATGCCGTGGCGCTGCTGCCCGTTGAACACGCTCTCCCACGGCCGGGCGACCAGGCCCGGCAACGAGACCGGGGCACCGAGGGCGAGCCCTTCCGACACCCCGCTCTCCGGAACGGTCACCTTGATCAGGGACGACTCCGCCTCCTCGATGTACACGACGCCGATCGTCATCAGCGCCTCACCGCTGATGGCGTCCTTCGCGATCTCGCCCGACTGCCGGTCGCGGACCTTGGGCTCGGGCGCCTCGGTCAGCAGGATGGTCGCGGCCGAGGTCTCCACACGGATGGTGCGCAAGGCTTCTCCCTATCTACTCGTCTAGACAAGATGCATTCTTCGAACCCGACTTCGCCGGGAACATGAACCACCTTGCCACACGGCTTGCCCACTCGTCTATACGAGTATGCGTGTCGAGGCGTACGAGTCCGAAGAAGTGGCCTCGCGCACCGTCGGTCAGGTCGCCGGAAGTTGGTAGGAGAGGACGTACGCGTCCGCCGCCATCACCGTGTCACAGACCTCCACGGCCCGCCCCGCGGTGTCGAAGGCGGTACGGATCAGGTGGATCACCGGCACACCGGAAGCCAGTTGCAGCGTCTTCACCTCGGACGGCGAGGGCATCCGGGCCCGGATCTCCTCCTCGAAGTGGTCGAGCTGGTGACCCAGCTCTTCCAGGCGGGCGTAGATGCCGCCAGGGCCAGGATTGGGCTCGGCGATCTGTGTACCACGGGCGATGTCGAGCGGAAGGTAGGAGGTGGCGAACTCGACCGGCCGGCCGTCGAGCAGGTACCGGCGACGCCGGGCGAGTACGCGCCGCACGGAACCGAGCCGGGTAGAGATGTCCTGGCTGGCCTTCTCCTCCTTGACCTCCAGGCTGTCGACCTTCGGGTGACCGCCGGCGGCGTCGGCCTCCACGATGAACGCGGACTTCCCCTGCTCACGGTGGCGCCGGGCGAACCGGTCGGAGGCGAGCCGACGCACGGGAGGCCGGGGACGAACGAAGACGCCCTTGCCGTGCTCGGCGTGCACCAAGCCCTCACCCTGGAGGATCGAGAAGGAGTTCCGGACCGTCATTCGGGAAACCCCGTAGTGCTCGACCAGCTCAGCCTCGGAGGGCAGCTTCTCCCCCTCCTTGAATCGCCCACGGTCGATGGCTTCACGCAGTTGGTCGGCGATCTGCCGGAAGACCGCACGATCACTGGTCGGGTCGAGGCCGCCGAGAATGCTCGGTAGGGACGCCATGCGTACTCCTTTAGGTATCTAGACGAGTGGGCGAGTCTTGTTGCTACGGTGGAGAGCCTAGTCAGCCGAGAGGGCCGAGGAACGTGAGCACTGAACGCCCGCACTCCGTGAGCGTCGCCGGGGTCATCATCGATGACCAAGGCCGGGCCCTCCTGATCAAGCGCCGCGACAACGGTAAGTGGGAGCCCCCGGGCGGGGTCCTCGAACGCGAGGAAACCATCCCCGAAGCCCTTCAGCGCGAGGTCCTCGAAGAGACCGGCATCAAGATCGCACTTCCCGCGACCCTGACCGGCATCTACAAGAACATGACGGGCCTGATCGTCTCCCTCGTCTTCCGCTGCCAGGCGGCCGACGGCACTCCGACCACCGGGGACGAGACCCGCGCTCTGCATTGGGCCACCCGCGAAGAAGTCATCGAACTCGCCGACGAGGCGTACGCGGTCCGCGTCCTTGACGCACTCGACGCGGCGTCCCCGCCGGCCATTCGCGCCCATGACGGCGTGAAACTCGTCTAGCCCGAACCCGCTGCACATGGCGGCCTACCAGCACGAAGGAACTTGTATGCACGAGTATACGAGTACAGCCCGGGTCTGGGGACTGTCTTGCCCAGGTTTCCCGGAAGAGGTCAGCCGGGCCCGCCGCTGGACGCGCGACATCCTGCGCGGCTCCCCTCTGGCCGACGACGCCGAGCTGATCGTGAGCGAGCTGAGCACCAACGCGATCCTTCACACGGCCAGCGGCATGCGGTCGGGCAGCTTTCATCTGGCACTCGCGGTCTCGTCGCAGGTGGTCGCCCTGTCGGTCATGGACGAGGGAAGCACCGGTACGGCGCCGAAGGTCGAGCACCAGGACGAGCGGGCCGAGCACGGCCGGGGCCTGAGCATGGTCAGCGCAATCGCTCACCGAGTCGTCGTCCACGACAGTCCCGGCGGGTACACCGTCACCGCGGAACTCTTCCCCCAGGCCCGGCCGGCGGGAGGGCACCCGTGCTGATGCCCGCTCTTCCCGTAGCGCTGAGAAGGGACAGCAGCCCGCTCCTCTGCCAGTGCCGAGCCGCCGCCTACCCGATGGACGAGGTCCGTTCCATCCCGTTGGGGTCACACGACACCACGAGCCCACGCCTGGCGCTGCGCTGGTTACGCGAGCGCACGCGGGACATCACCGACCAGCTCGACGCCCCGTACGCACAGCCGGGCCTGTACTGGCTGACGGACGAGGCCGAACACGAACGAGCCCTCGCCTACATGACCGGCGGCACGGGCTACCAACTCACCCTCTACGACGAGAGCACCCATTACGTGCTGCTGGCCTACCCGGTGGGAGCAAAGTCATGAACGGACCCACCCGCGGGTACTGGTGCGAATGCTGGACCGAGGATGCCGCCGGCACAGAAGGACCGACGCGCCTGGCGTCGTTCGATGCGTACTCGGCGGTCGAGGCGAACAACTGGGTGGCGACGATCCTGCGCACCATCTCACCAGCACTCGACACGGCCGCTTCCCAGGAAGCATGGACGCGACTCCACGACGACCGCATCGACACAAGGCGAGCCCTGTTGCGCCGGGAGCCCTGGACGGTATCCATCACGCACGTCGGCATGCGCATCACATGGACAGTCCGACCAGCACTCTTCCTGCCCCTCGCACACCGTCAGGGCGCTGAACTACCAACCTGCGCCCATACCTTCGTGCCCCACCGCACAGACTGAGTTACAACTTTCTCTACTGGTTCAAGGCGGCTCGCTCCGCTCCCCGCGCGCGGCCCGGCCCCCGGCCGGGCCTGCGCTCCTGTCTCCGCCCCGCTCCAGCCCGGCCGGCGCCCGTGCCGCGCTCACAGCAAGCAGCCGCCTGATGCTAGAGAAGGGGTACGTCTGGCTGGGGCGGTCGGCTCCGCGGCTTTAGGCAGCCACTTCGGCGCGAGCCTCGAAGATCATGGCCCCAACGTCGTGCTTTACCGGGCAGGTCCACAGACTGCCCGACGCACCGAAAGCTTACGGGACCATGATCACTCGCGCCAAAGCAGCGCCACCCCAAAGCCGTTCCGCAGACCTAGGTCTCAAGTTCAGCGTTCCGCCCTCAACGCTCCCAATAGCGATGTAGCATCACGCTCGCACAGCGGGGAGCGCTAGGGGGCAAAACATGAGGATTGCACGACTCACAGCCGAGAATATTGGCGGTTTGCGCGACTGCGATATAGATCTGCCCGACCATTAAATGATTGCGCTCGCTGGAGCTAACGGCACAGGAAAAAGCAAAATGCTTGCCTGCTTGCTTGCCCCATGGACGAGCACAATCCCTACACCAAGGGAACCCTCAGCCAAAAGATCCGTATCCGTCACACTCGAATTCGACGAAGCTGAAGTGACAGCCCTAACCGAATTCATTCAGCAATCCCACGCCGGCTGGACACCAAGTGAATCACTAAGCGAGGTGACATATCAAATTTGGGTGGAGCCGATCGTCGGTTCGGTCAACATTCACACACAGCCGGATATCCCATCCCTATGGAATTGCTTCAGAAACCAAAACTTCCTACAGCGGCATCCAAGCTTCAATCTCATCTTCCTTCCCGCAGAGAGGCGCCTAGTATCCAATCACAGCGCAGCGTTCGATCTGGCACAACTCGCCGAGCAAGTTGCGCTGGAGAAGACCTCCGAGGCGCGCAATACTGCGTACAGTGGACGTTTGGACGATGGAGAGTTTGAAAATTACGCTAAAGCCCTCTGCGTAGCTGGGGCTCTACCCAGTGAGGCGCACGATCAGGAGGATAACGAGGCGTCCAAATGGGACTCTTTCACAAGAGCAGTCAACCTGCTTCTTTATCCGAAATTCTTGATGCCTCTGACCCGTCAAAATCCTGACCGGTTGCGAGTGGGACTTCCTGGAGGCGGATTCCACTCGATTGATGAGCTATCAAGCGGTGAGCGACAGGCATTGGTAATTATCAGCCGCGTGTTCCGAGCAGGCGAAGGTCACAGCATAATCGCGATTGATGAACCGGATGCCTACTTGCATCCCGCATTGAGCACAAAACTTCTCGCGGCACTTAAAGTCGGGCTTCAGGAAGGAGGCAGACTCCTCCTAGCCACTCACAGCCCATCCATTCTGGACAGCATGCCTCCGCAAGCAATTTTTCGCCTTTACCACGACAAACCGCCCGCGATCGTGGAGACGGAGGGCGAAAGAATAGATCTTTATCGAGAAGCCGGCTTCAAAGAAAGTGCACTCACTCAAGCGAGTCTACTTGTTGCGACGGAAGGGGACTTCGATGAAGGAATTCTCCCTCAACTAGTCCCACTGTTGGGTAGTGCCGATATTCGCGGGCGTGGCGGTCGCGCGGAGGTAATCAAGGCGTTGGAATCACTGGCCGACTACGACGTGCCTATCATTGGGGTTGTCGACGCAGATGTTATGGCTCCAGTTCCCAATCAGAACATTGCGCCACGCTGCTTCATCTGGCCGACCGCTGACATTGAGGGCGTACTGCTTAGCGATGAAGCATTTTTGCAATCTGCCGTCGACGGTTGTCTAGTGAAGGCGCCTTTCCGTTCCGTTAAAAAGCTCAAAGAACTGCTATCGAAATTGCTGATCGACGCGAAAGATTCGGCAGTTGCCGAAATTGCCCAACGCCTCCTGAGGTCAAATGATTCTTTTGCCTGGCCCACACCCCGTGGGGATGCCGCTATTGCCAGGCTCCGGAAAGCCGCAGATCCAACGCCCAAGCTCTCAGCCGCAGATATCGAGCGAGCCATCACGCGAGCAGAAGAGGAATGGACTAAAGCGCTGCCAACCCCTTGGCCGCTGGTACGAGGCAAGTGGATTCTCGGCGAATTCGTCAGTGTCACTAGCGATTTCAAGCGTGGCCCAGCATTCCTTGAGGCGGTTGCATCGCGAAACCCGCGAGTACAAACTATGGAACGGTTTGAAACGTTCGCGAGGAAAGTCCTGGAAGGCGGTTCGTGATTCGAGCCCATTTTCGGCCTAATACCCCATATAGAGGGGTGACTGCAAGGATGGGGAGACGAAGGAAATGAGTTGGGGCCGACAGTTCCTGCTGTGGCTGATTGGCCTCAGCGCGGTGACGCTGGTCATCACGGTGTCGACATCGGAAGGGGGCCACGGAACCTCGGGCTTGGACAAGCGGAGCTACCTGCACGGTTACCACGACTCCTTTGGAGACGCCTACCTGCCGCGGAGCGATGAAGACCGGCAAACCGTCGAGGGGCGGTGTCAGGAGTTGTGGAGCAGGTTCCCGGGGACCGGCGACTACAACGAGAAGAGTTGGGTCACCGGGTGCGCCGATTTTGTCGAACAGAAGAAATCCCGCTTCTAGCCGGTGTGGGCGGAGCCAGCTAAATCCGCCGGCCCCCCTCCTGCCAGTTTGACGGTCTCCTCCAAGGGCCAGGCGCTCGGCTGTGTTGGAGCGGGACCGTCCGAGGGCGGTCGGCGAGCACGAGACGTCGTCCTCGCCCGGCCCCTTCTCCTCATCCGCGAGTGGGCAGAGAACAATTGAGAATGCATCCCCGGCCGTGAATGGTCAAGGTTCCGATGCGCCCGGGGCGACCGCACCAAACGCACCAGATCGAGCAGGAAACAGCACAACTTCCCGAGCTGAGGGTTCTGGCACAGTCGTCACGGGCCAGCTACCGCGGCTTGCTGTGGTCGACGACAAGCCCGATAGCGTGGCCGAGACCGGTAGGGTGCAGCGAGACACACGCGCGCCTGATCGGTCGGCTCACCCGCCGTCGTGGCTGACTTTCGTAGGCTGGGGTTCAGGCGGACCACATCGAAGGTGCCCGAAGTTAGTCGAGCGCGGCCCTGTATGCGGCGAGGCTGGGCCGTCCGAGGCCGCTCATACGAGCAGGCAAGCTTTGCATCTTATCCCCGAAACAGCTCCTCAAGCGAGCCATCATCTTCGCCATCGACCCAGCGGATTACCCTGAAATCCTTATTCATCTGGCTGGCGAAGCGGTTAAGCTGCGCCAGGACGCTCTCGCTTGGGAGTCGCATATTGGTGACAACTGCGAGCGTTTCAGCGTCGCTTGCCGTCAAGATCCCCAAAGCAGCATGGATCCTCGAAGAATCAATCCTCCGATCGGGACTTCCATATTTAACTTCCAGCGCGATCATCCGGCCCGGTAGCCTCACCACATAGTCAACCTGATAGGGGCCGAAACGCTCCGAGTATGTCACACTATCGGCATTAGCCAGGCGCCTGACTCGCTCCCCTACGAGCCGTTCGTAGCGGGCATACGATTCGCCCGCCAGACCACTGGAGACCGGAATCGCAACCGGATCGTAGGCTGCCGCAACAGCGATGGCCGCGTCAGCCTCCTCAGGCGATGCCATAGCAATTGCCGCAGCAGCAATCTTGCGGCGCGCGGCAAGAGTTACCTCATTCTCGCCGAACTTGGCACGAGTAATTCCGCTGCCAGTGACCGCCATAACGACGAGAATTGCGCCAATGGCGATTAGCGCTGTTGGTCCAGCTTCCACGCTTCTCTTGAATACAGCCACTGTACCGGCCGCAATCATCAGGAGGCCGATAGCCCCAGAAGTGAACCGCTCGATATTTGAGAGGGGGGCAGAGTCTTCACTGACTCGGAAAGACTCTTGTCCGTTTTCTCCTGCGTTCGCATCACCCGAAGACATGAGTGTGATCATATAGGCGGAACTCGTCATGTTCAGGCCGTTCACCTCAGCCGCTCGTCAGGCCAGTGGCGAGCTCGGCCTCGGGTGGCGGCGCCAGGCCATGATGACCTGCCGTAGAGCTTCGGCTTGGGGGAAGGGGACGAGACCTAGGGCGGCCCGTATCAGGCTCCGTCTCATTCAGCGCCGTTCACGGCCGTTCAGACGAGACCCCAAGCCGCCCCCTCGGCGGAGGTCAGCCGACCCTGAACGCAGGTGAACGCCGTCGTACGCGGCATCGCGAGCAACCAACGGACTTGGAAAGCGTGCACCCCCGAGCAACCCCCTTGGGCCGTCGTGCATCGCTGCGCGGAGCAGTGCGCCTTCCACAGAGGACATGCGCCCGGCAATCCTGCACTGGTCCGCACGACGGTCGAGACCGGGGGTGGGAGACGTGGCTCATACGCAGTCTAGGTGTGGAGCACTCACGGAGAAGGGCACTCGATGTCGGCGGCTGGCGATGGTCGGTGCGTCGCGATGCAACCTGCACCGTGGCGAGTGGTCGTCGTACACCATCAAGAAGCGCAAGGAAGCCGAACGCAAGGCGAAGAAGCGTCGCAAGTGACCACAGCCGGTGGGAGGTGACATCCATGGCTGACATCAACAACAGCGGACAGCAGCGGCGCGGTGCAGTCTGACACGGCCACAGCCGCCCCGCACAGCACGGGTGGGCAGGCGGTCAAATCGAACTCCTAAAGCGGTGGTCAGCCCCTATTTCACCCGTTGACGGTTGATGTTGTGGCCGGTTGGTCGAGCGTAGGCTGGAATTATGGTCACAACAGCAGGCGAGTACGCGATTGGCAAGCAGGTCGGTCGGTTGCTGGTGCGCACCGCTCGCCAGGGCGTGGCCGCAAGGGTTGGACATGACCTGCTCATCGAGGCCACCGAGTGGGAAGGCCACGTCACCGTGCCGGCGGACCCCGCGACCCAGCCGACGGTAGTGTCGGTACGCGTGGACCTGGGCGCGCTGAAGGTCCTGGAAGGCACCGGCGGGGTCAAGCCGCTCAGCGACGGCGACAGGCAACAGATCCAGCAAACGATGCACAAGCTGCTGCGTGTCGATCAGCACCGATATGCGACCTTCACCTCCACAGGCGTGGAGATCCACGACGGCAGCGCAACCGTTGAGGGAGATCTGACTCTGGTTGGGCAGACCCGTCCGCTCCGCTTGGATGTGCGACAGCTAGACGACGGAAGCGTCAAGGGTGCCGGGAGCGTGGTGCAGTCCCAATGGGGCATCAAGCCATACTCGGGCTTCTTCGGCGCCCTCAAACTTCGCGACGCCGTCGACATTGAGGTCACCACCGGTCTTCAGGAGATCGACGCACCAGGCTGACGGCAGCGACGGCAGTCCTGACGGCAACGACGGTGTACGACGGCGAACCCGTGCGACCGCCAGCGGAATGAGTCACAGCCGCCCAGGCCCAGTCCGAGGGGCGTGCCCGCATCTTCTAATCGCCTGGTCTTGTGGCTCAGCTCGGCGCAGCGGTACGGAGCCAACCGGCAAGCGTGGAGAAGTCGGCGTCCACGAGGCCTTTGGTCGGGTCGACGCGATGAAGAAGCGACGGCCCAGGATGTTGGGCAGCGACCCAGAGGCGGTCCATGGTGCTGATCTCGTCGTCGACCCAGAGGAACGGCCGGCGGTTGGCCCACTCGACAAGGGGACGAGTCTTCCAGTGCAGGCCGCGCGGGCTGTCGTCGGCGGAGACGTCCGGCCAATCCACGACGGGCAGCTTTGGCAGTCCGATGCGTGGGGCGACGGCCTCGTTCGCCTCTTCCATCCACGTCGAGGCCCACACGAGCTGACAGTCCAGGGCCATGAGACGCGTCCCGAGGCCGCGGTCAAGCCGTCCGAGCAGCGGGTTTCCGTGGTCAGAGGTCACCTGAGAGTCGTAGGCGGGAGCTGACAGGTGACTGGGTGAGGACCCGAACGGGATAAGGGGACCGTCGACGTCGAGGAAGAGGATGGGGCGCTCCGGCGGCACGATAGCCCGGCGAGGCGGGGAGTGACACTCGCGTTCCTGGGCCGTCTCTGGGCCGTGCGAGGGTGCCCGAGGCCGACCGACGGTGACCGGCAGTGACAGTCGAGCCTCGCCGTCAGCCGCAAAGCCCGAGGTCAGGGCCACGTGATGATACGGGTTTCCGCCCAGGGGTGGCGGTCGGGCAAGATGGGGTGTTTCTTGCCACTCGGCTCCGGAAACGCCGGCGCATCACCAGAGTCTCGTCGCTAGGCTCGGCCCCGTGAGCGAAGACGCCCGTCTCCTGGCGAACCACCGAGTCCACGTCGTACCCGTAGTCCTGGCTCTGGCCAATCCGCCATGGCAGCAGGAGGTGTGGCTTGACCCGTCGGTGTTCGAGAACCTGAACCACGTCTTTCACACGCTCTTCGATGACTTCTGCGATGCCGAGGAGCCCGAGCGATACCTCGGAGTCAGTCTGAGGACTGAGGAAGAGGTCGCCCTCATGCGTGAGCTGGGCATCATGCTCAACGCCGCGGCGGCCGAGGCACCCAACGACACCGATGCGGAGTACCTACAGGCACCCTCTTGGCCAAAGGTCGTGGCGGTCGCGGGTCGTCTCGCTCAGGTCATGGTCGCGAACGACCTGAAGGAACTCACTGCGCTGCACGACGCGGATCTGAGCACCTCAACGTGAGCCGCAGCGTTGAGTGTCTAACTGCGTGACAACGCGGACAGACAGCGGTGGACGAGCACGGACACTCACGGACCGTCGCAGCAGGTCAGATGAGCACTGGCCCAAGGTCGGCGGGCTGCGCGAGTTGCTTCGGGACGAAGAGGTCGTGGGTTCAAGTCCCGCCACCCCGACGCCGTAATACCAGGTCAGGCCCGGTGCTGGGAGATCAGCACCGGGCCCGATTTGCTGTGCGGCCCCGTTTTGGGAGCCGGCTTCGGGAAGCGACTCCCCGGTGGCTCCCAGCCAGTGACGTTCCGCCTTCGGGCGCGCTGTGACCCCGCAAGATTCATCCCACGGCTTGTGCTGAGGAGACAACAGACGGTACGACGATCGGCATGCGCCGATGGTCTCCGCTGAATGACCGGCAGCTCGCACTCCTCACCCGCATCGGGGACGGAACCGACCCCGTCACGTCGGACAGTCCCGGGCTCGCGCTCACCGCCCGCGCACTCAAAGAGCGGTGCCTGATCACCATGCCCGAAAAGAGTGGGAAGTGGCAGGCGGATATCACTGACGCGGGACGCACGGCACCCCCCGCCAAGCGGGCCACCAGCGCGGAGCGGCACATGTCCGAACGCGAGGGACGTGAACGCCCCGCCACGCGAGGATCTACGGGAGACCGTACGACGCGCGGTCGCCGGCGCGACCAGCGAGGAGGAGTTCTTCGACCGGCTGGCGGCCGCCGGTCTGCTGATCCGCAAGCGCGTCGCGCCCTCCGGCGATCTGCTCGGCTACAAGGTCGCGCTGCCCGACGACCGCAACGGTGAGAAAGAACCGGTGTTCTACGCAGGCTCCACGCTCGCACCCGATCTGTCCCTACCCCGAATCCGTGAGCGCTGGGCCATTCCCGCCCAGGTTGCCGTCTCGGCGGACGACTCCCGGCCGGAGCAGCCAGCCCCCGCCGGACGTGACAGGTCCCGCGTTCGCGCGGCGCCGAGCCTTCGCCGCCACCTGGCATGCACTACTGATCGCCGACCATGGTGACGATGGCCCCGGAGCCGCCCAGTTGGACCCCGGTTAGCTGTGGGCGGGCTCGCTTGCCGTCCCGTCTCTGGCCGATCGTGTACGCCAGGAACGTCGGCGAACTTCGATGGTCGACGTCCAAGGGAACGCTGAAGGGCGTCGGGTCCGGGTCCAGCGCGCCAGTTCACCGCGCAGCGCTACGCCCCTGGGAGTGGATCACCGCAGCCGCGGCAGATCGCCGAGGCAGGCACCCGCATGCAGTCCTGTCGACCTTCTCTATGGCCGGACCGTGCGGTGAACCGTACGGCCATGACGTGCTTCCTGTCCGTCGGTGCGATGACGAGCTGGTGTCCTCCCGGTCACCCCCTCAGTTCGCGTCCCCCCAGATGGCTCGCAGGTCCTCGCAGCGCACGGTGATCGACGCGTCAGTGAGCGCGATTTCATGCACGCAACCCCCGCCCTCGTCCGGGAGGATCTCGTCGAGAAGCACGGTGTCGACCAGCATCCAGTCGATGGCATGCGCATAATCGATGGAGAAGTGGGTCACCCCTGAATAGCTGATGCGTAGCCCCGCGTCGTGCTTCCACTGATTCGGGGCGAATTCCAGCGTCATCCCCCCACTTTTGTCGGTGGCAAGATGAATTCCAGACAGTTCCAGATCCTTGACACAGCGGCTATTTCCATGCCCCAATGCATAATGCGCCGGATCGGACGCGAATTGCCTGGCCCCGATAGGCAGCCGATCTCGAAAGTTCGGGAGCTCGGCCAGGTAGGGCCTCGGATCGACGTAGAACCCGCCATCATCCCAAACGGCCGTGACGTACTTCATTTGCAACCTTCCGCGGCAAGAGGTGGTCGCCTCCATTTGCCCCCGCTGATATCTTCTGTCCCCTTGGGGCCGATCCGGCCTACTTTTCGCAACTCGTAGATCATCCGACCCTTGATGGCATTCTCCACGGCGGGCGGGACTTCGACTTCCGCCGCTTTGATGCCGTGCTTATTGAACCAGCCCTGGCTGTTGAAGAGTCCGACTTCGCGCATCGACTTGTCGTAGACGTGAATTTCCACGTCCATGCCCTTGTTTCCCACAGGGAAGGGGTCACGTCGGCCTGTGTACCCCTGCCCGAAATTCAGCGGGTTCTGCGGCCCCGTCGGACCCTTTCCTGCCAGGCCGAGGTCGTCGCTCCAGCTCAACGGGTTCGGTACATAGGCGTGGTGATCGGGTGCGGGGACGAGACCCAGCGGGTCCGCGCTGATGTACCGCGCTATCTCGGGGTCGTAGTACCGGTACAGGTTGTAGTGCAGACCCGTCTCCGGGTCGGCGTACTGTCCTGGGAAACGCAGTGGGCAGTCGACCGGTGGCGTCGCTTCGTCCAAGGCCGGAAGAGGGGTACCCCACAGGCTGGTACGACGCTGCCAGACCAGATCTCCTGTCGCGGAGACCAGCTCCGTGGGTGTGCCGAGGGAGTCAGTGACGACGGCGTGGAACCGAGCGCCTGACTCGGGATCCGATTCCTCCGCCAACTGCGCCAGGAACGACGTGTCTGCGGCCGCCACGGTCGGCTTGTGGCGCGTCTGGGCGACCGGGCGAGGGCTGTCCGGCGCGTAGTCCCAGGTTGTCACCCAGCCGTCTGCCGTGGCCTGCTCTGCCAGGCACAGGTCGTCCCAGGCGAAGACCGTACGGTCGGCCGCCGAGCCGTCGTCGGCGACCCGATGCTTGGAGATGCGTCGGCCGAGCGGGTCGTAGGCGTACCGCCACTGAATCCCGTCTGGGGTGATCACCTCCGTGAGGCGGTCCTCGGCGTTCCACCTGTAGGTCCAGGTACGGGTCTGGCCGTTCAGGAGCTCGCGGGTCCTGCGTACGAGGCGGCCCTCGCCATCGTGCTCATAGGAGGTGCGGCCGGCCTTGCGGACGAGCGTGCCCTCGAATCGCCGCTCACCGGATGCCTCATGGGCGGGCGACTCGGCGTGCGTCAGGTGGCCCGCCGGCGCGTACGCGTAGGTCTCGCTCCAGCCATGAGCGCGCGTACGGGTGACGCGACCCATGTCGTCCAGGACGAAGCGGCGGGTACCGGACGTCAGCTCCCGGACTTCGGTGAGATGGCCGTCCGCTCGATGGGCGTACGTCCGGTGCTGTAGGAGGCGGTCAGGGGAACTGGCGGTGAGGGTCTGCACGCTCAGCAGACCCGCCGCGGTCCACGCCTGGGTGAGCGACACCTCCGTACCGAGGTTGCGCTGTGTCTCACGGCCGGCAGCGTCATGGGAGAAGTCCAGCGCGCCCACGGACGACCGCATGGTGAGCGGGTGCCCCGCCAGGTCATAGGTCCAATCGGAGACCAGCCCAGAAGGTGTCGTACGCCGGGTCCGGCGACCGACGGCATCGTGGACATAGCTCGTCGTCCGGCCGTTCACGGTCTCCGACAGCACTCGGCCGAGTGGGTCACGCTCCACTGCGAGCCCGGCATCCGCGTTCCCCGCACGGCACAGGTTGCCGTCGGAGCCGTAAGCGAACGTGGTGACGTCCCCCGTGTCGGTGTGCTGTTCCACTACCCGGCCGAGCGGGTCCCGCACGAAGCGCAGGGTCTGTCCGGCGCCGTTGGTGCGCGCGGCCAGGTTGCCGGCGGCATCGCGCCTGTAGGTGAGGGTACGACCGTTGAAGTCCGTCTCCGCTGTCAACCGGCCCGCGTCGTCATAGGTGTACGACCAGGTCAAGCCCTGCGGGTTCGTGACGGCGGTCAGGCGGAGTTCGGTGTCGTAGGCGAACGTGTACCGTGCGCCGCCCGGCTCGGTACGGGTGGCCGGTACGCCGAAGTGGCTCACCGAATAGTGGGTCGCCTTACCGGCGAGGTCGGTGTGACAGAGCAGGTTGCCCTCGGCGTCCCAAGTCCAGGATTCACGCGTCCCGTCGGTCAGTTCGCGCCATGCCGGCTTCCCTTCCGTCGTCCAGCCCACTCGGGTGGCGTTGCCGAGGGGGTCGGTCACCTCGATGACCCGGCCGAAGGGATCGCGACTGATTGTCGTCGTGTGGCGCAGTTCGTCTGTCACAGCTACGGGCAGGCCCGCAGCGTCATATTCCACGGTGCGGGTGTGCCCCAGGCCGTTGGTGATCGCGACCGGACGGCCCTTGTCATCAATGACGTAGCGGGTCTCGGCGCCAAGCGGGTCAACAGTGCTCAGCAGATTGCCCCGCGCGTCGTAGGAGTAGCGCCAGAGGGCGCCGCCCGGCTCGGTCACCTCGGTCGGCAGGCCGAGCGCGTTGTACCGCGCCTGTGCCCGTGTGCCGTCGGGAAGGGTCAGTTCGACCAGGTTGCCGGTGTCGTCGTAGGTGTAGTGGGTGGTGTGGCCCAGTGGGTCGGTGACGGTCAGGGGCTTGTCGCCGTACTCGTCCCATTCCGTGCGCGTGACGTGGCCGAGCGGGTTCGTCTCCTCCACCACCTGGCCCTCGGCGTTGTAGCGGTGGATCGAGGTATGGCCCTGGGAGTCGGTGTAGGTCGTGGTGCGGGTGGTGTCGTCGTAGGTGAGGGTGCCGGAGAGGATGCCGTCGATGCCCTCGGTGCGCACCACGCGGCCGCGGTCGTCGTAGACGTAGGAGAACCAGGTGCCGTTGCGGTCGGTCCAGCGGGTGACGCGGCCCTCGGTGTCGTAGGTGAAGCGCAGGGGCTCGCCGCTGGAGTTGATGACCTCGGTGAGGTTGCCGGAGGTGTCGTAGCCGTAGCGCATGACGAGGGTGCCCTCGTCGGGCGCGGCGCTCGGGTGGTAGCGCGAGGGCGGCTCGTCGAGCAGACGCAGGGCGGTGATGCGGGGGCCGTGGGTGTCGACGGCGACGTAGTAGCCGCCGGAGTGGCGGATGCCGAAGGGGATGCCGTCGTCGTCGCGTTCGATGTCGATGCGGTTGGCGTTGCGGTCGGTCCAGGAGTCCAGGGCCAGGTGGAAGACGCCGAAGGAGGGTGAGGGGACAGGGGCGGCGAAGGTGCGGGTCACGCCCGTGGCGGGGTCGGTGACCGTCATGGCGCCGTCCGGTTTGCCGTCCCATT
>NZ_JBEZWU010000016.1:0-188957 GCF_040637655.1 Streptomyces sp. NPDC028722 | reverse complement strand
GTCGATCATCGTGCCCCCACATGCGTCGACGCTGTGCCGGCCTCGGCGGTGGGGCCGTTCGCGCGCATCCACGTTATGCAGACCTGCCGCCCGCGGTGGCCGGCGTCGGTGAGCAGGTCCACCGGGGTGCGGTCGGCCGGCATCGCGAGCCAGGCCAGGACATCGGTGATCGGCCGCCGGTGGGACGCGGCGGCGAGGAAGAGGGCACCGAGGGTGTTGCTCGCGGCGGTGGACCAGAAGTCGGAGCCGTTGGACTCGTCCACGCTCGCGGTCACGAAGTGCCCCGCCAACCTCTTAGCCCCGGCGAGATCGCGGGCGTCAGCGAGGATGTCCCACCACATCTCGCGTGGGTGGTGGGCGATCTGCTGCGGATCGAGGGTCCAGATCGTGCCGACCTCGGCACGGGCGTCCACCGTGGTGGTGAAGGCGTCGTTCGCGGCTTTGTTACTGGTGAGCAGGACCGGGCCCGGTGCCGAGAGGATCGCGGGGATCGCCAGCCCGGACGTCTTGCCGGAACGCGGGGCCATGATCGCGACGATCACGTCCTCCCAGGACGCGCGGACCTCCGCGCGACCGGGATCGAGGGTGCCGAGCAGGATGCCGCGGTCAGCGGGCAGGACCTCTTTTACTCTCCCGGCCGCCCAGGCTCGGGCGCAGGCTCTTCGCCTTGGCGACGATCTCCTTGTCCAGCAGCGGCGCCAGGTCCGCCTTGCGGGCTAGGCCGGACTTGGACCCGGCACGCCAGCGCATCCACAGCACGGCAGCGGTGACGACCAGGGCAACGGTGAACAGGGCGGGGACGACGCGGGCGCCGACCATCAGCATGCTGGTGCTCAAGGCCGGCCACAGCACCTCCGGGTGCAGCAGCGCGTCCGTTATGCGGAAGGGGGCCCATGTCCCGCTCCCGACGAAGGTGTTGGTGAGATTTCCGGTCAGCCAGGCCAGGGAGCCGAAGGCCATGGCGGCGCCGAGGATGCCGAACAGAAGGTAGAGGAGCGCGTCCGACCCGGTGGTGGTCGAGGGCGCGCTGGTGCGCGGGGAAGGCACGGCGGTTCCTTGGGTGTGCGAGCGGGCGGGGGCGGGGCGCGCTCGGCTCTCGTGCAGCTCATGGGGTACTCCTGGACGTCTGAGGCGGAACGTTTCAGCGAGGTCGGCCGGCAGAACGAGGCGCGGGCGGAGGTGCTGCGGTGGCCGGCGGACTGCCGGTCGACGGCGATGTTCCGGCGCGCGGCGAGGAGGCGCGGGCCGCCCGCTGCCGGTCTGAATCGACGTTCCGGGCAGCGGACGGCACAGGAGCAGGCTCGGCACCGAGGACATCGTCGAGCAGCTCCCGGCTGGGCAGGACGTTGACCATCTGGTGGTGCCGGGGGTCCGTGCGCTCTGCGGGACAGGCAGCGAGACCGTCCTCGGCGACTTCCAACTGCTCACGGACGTCCTGGAGCATCCCGTACGCGGCTGCCAGCCGTGTCCACGTCTCGAAAGTCGGATTGTGATGCGGGTCGTCGAAGTCGAGACGGGCGCGAGTCCAGTCGGCGGCAGAGGCGACGAGTTCGGTCAGCTCGGGCAGAGCCCCGACCAGTGCGCCGTTGACCTCCTCGATGATGCCCGCCACCTCATCGGGCGAGGCGTCCTCGTGGAGGCGAGAGATCATTCCGCGGACCGAGTACGGATCGGCGGAAGCGCTGGGCAGGCGCCTGAGCTGCAGCGGCTTGTCGGAGCCCGGTGCCGCGCTGCGGTGGGCGAGCCGGATGTTGTGCTGCATGGCCGCACCGACCGCCTCGCCGATGCTGGAGTAGTACTCGGGCACGTTTGCCTCTTCGGGTGAGTGGTCTTTGACGGGTGAGTCGAGCGGGGACGCGCGACGAACTGGTGGCCGATGGCGAAGAGAGCCGCCGGGGTCACCGTCGGGGGGTTGCGGCGCGCGGCGGGTGACCCGTCGTAGTGAGCGGCGCCGTCTGGGAACTGGACGCCGAGGAGACCTTGGCCTGGTTCGCCGCAGGAGAAGTGGCCAGAGCGGCACCACGGTGATCACGGACGGTCCGTGCTGCCGAGTAACTCGTCGAAGCGGCGCCGACGCGGCGTAGCTCGGTTTCGGAATCGACGAGTTCAGACTGGGCCGAGCTGACGAACTCCGAGGCGAAGCCGAACCGGTCGGCGAGCGCATACGCGTCGTCGTCCAGGCCGTTGACCTGTTCTCCCGCTGCTTCCAGCGCCTCCCGGACACGCTCCAGCGCACCGTGCTCGGGGTGAAGGAGGTGGTCAGCTGCCCGCTGAAGGCTGGCTCCGTCTTCGGCCGCACGGATCTGGTCCGTGATGCTGAGAAGTTCGGCTCCGGCGGCGTAGGGCCCCAGCGCATGCACCGGAGGGCTCATCCGGGCCGTGTCGAGAGACGGCGGAAGGGTGACGTCATAGCGAGCGGCTCGAAGCATCTCGGCCGCATGGCTGGCGATGGCGACCTGGTCGGCGAGCGGAGTGCTGGTGGGCAGGCGATGGCGTCGGCCGTGCCAGTCGTCGATCTGCTTGAAACCGGCGTGACGGAGGAGCTGCGCGGAGAGGTCATCAGTAGCGCCCTTGGCAACGACGCTGCCGCTGAACTCGGACGTGATGGTGATCGAGGTAGGCACGGAAGTCTCCGGGGCAGAGGGAGCGAAGGACCCGTTGGAGGTGGGCCAGTGGGCAGAGCGTCCGGCAAATCCGGGGTTTGGTCCGGCCGAGAATCGCTGGTAGAGGCCGCACGGTGGCGGTCAGCCGGGTGCCCCGCCGCAGCAGGGCACCCGGTCGGTCAGAAGAAGGGATTCTCTGTCGGCGGTCGGCCCCGGTGGCGGCTCGGAGCAGTTCGGTGAGGTCCTTCGGGCTCGGACGACCTCTGGTCTATCCACCACCCGGCACGGGTCACCGTACGAGCGTTCTCCTCGAGACCAGGCCCGCGCCCGCGGACAGATGCCGGACAGCGAGAGGCGGCTGCGTCAGCAGATCGTCAAGCTCAAGACGCTCCGCGAGCGTGACAAGGCCGAGATCGCCCAGCTCCAGACCGACCTCGAAGCCCTCGTCCGGGCCGTCCACCAACTCGCAGTGGAGAAGCAACAGTTGCGCGCCGAACTGACCGCTCCTGATGCCCTGGTGCGCATGCTACCGACCCAGCCCCGCCCTGCCGGCCACACAGTCATGGAGCAGTAGTCCCGGCCTTGGGCGCCAGCGCCTACAAGAGGAAGTCGACCGTGCAGTTGATGCGCTTCGCCAGGTCACTGCGGGTGAATCGGGAGCTCGGGTCCAGCTTGGAGAAGTCAGACTCGTACTGACCACGGCGAAGATGGGCCCCGAGCCCCTGGAAGACCCACGGCACCATCCTGACCATGCGAACGTCCGTCGGCCCCGCCGTCACAAACCAGCCGTCCGATATCGGGAAGAAGCGTTCGAACGCTTCAAGCGCCGTCGGGATCTCCTCGACGGGGATGCCGGAGAGCTTCGACATCCACTCGAACTCCTTCTCCTCCCGGTCATCGAGGTAGAACCCTCCCCACGCCCACAGAAGCTGCTGCCAGAAGGTCGCGTAGAGCCGGAAGTTCGGCTGCTCGCGCAACCAGGACATGCCGCTGTGGAATGTTGCAGGCAGAGCGTGGTAGGTCAGACCCTGGAAGGAGAACGACTTCCCGTCCTCCGACATTCCGAACTCCGGAGGGCCCTCGGGGTGCGCAAGGCCGTAGTCCACGGCGGCCTTCAGGATCGACAGGCGAGCACGATGTTCGAAGTACGCGCATGCCTGGAGCTCCGGGTACTTTCCCCTGAACATAGCCTGGTAGCTCGTGCTGATAGTGGGTGGCGTCTGCGGGTCGAACGTGCCCCCGTCGAGTTCTTGGGCATAGCCCAGGGTGAGCCTTGGGTGCTCCCCGTACGCCGCGTACAGCATCGCCAGGGATTCTTCTGGTGCCCGGGCGAAGAAGGTGCCGTTGTTGATCTGGCGATGGTAGGTCTTCGCCGCCTTGGCCCCCTCCTCTCCCTTCTTGGCTCGCTCGTTGATGAGCTTGACCAGCCTCCGCTCCACACAGTACGAGTGCCGCCATAGTCCGATGAGCTTCGGCTCGACGAACGCTCCGAAGCCCATTTCCTCGAAGTGCTCCGGGGCTGTCTCGAAGTCGTCGAAGCAGACTACGTCCAGTCCCAAAGGCTTCATCCGGCCCGGGGCAGTCTCGCGGTCTTCCCACCTGGTGTGGAAGAAGGCGCCCTGCTGGATCTTGAGGTACTGCATCCAGCCGATGACCTTGAAGAGGTCTGTGTACCCCCACTTCCCACCCTTTACTTCGGTGAGTCGCCGAACTGCTTCTTCACCTGTGTAGTCGGTGGTGACGATGTCGAGCTCAAGAAGGTCTGCTGGATCGGACTCCACGATCTGCTTCTCAACGAAGTGACCCGACGCCTGGAACAAGGCGGCAATGTAGTCCTCAAGCTCCTCGCCCGCCCCGGGAATGTCCGGCAGCGTCACGACCTTCTCGCTCATCAGCACCCCTTTCTGTGCCGAGCGACGATACCGACGGCGATCACCAGGCGGCCACTGGTTTCCGGAAGGCCGCCCTCCTACCCGTGATGGGTGCTTGCTCTGCAGAGCCTCGTGGGTGCGCGGTGATCAGCGCTGACCGTTGACAGGGCTCAGGCCGGCCACTCAGCTTATCTAGGGGGCGAGGCACTTCGCCTAGGTCAGACGGCTTGATCGGATTAGGCAAGTAAGGCTTGTCATGCTCCAGGAAGGCGTTTTGGCCGAAACGCTCTCTGGGCGCCCGTTCGACGGGTAGCAACGCGCGTTGCATCACCACCGTCGGCCCAAGTGCATCTGGGACCAAGCCGCCGGGACGACACTCTGGCGCCCCGGCCGCGTGTCAGCGCGGATGATGGTCCACAGTGTCCAGCACAAACTGGACCAGCGACGCGCTGAAATACTCACGGCCTCGCACCGGCACGTGCCCCGCGTCCAGAAGTGCCGTCCGCGCCGCCCGCTCCAGACTCAGGGCCACATCGTCCGGGAGCCCCGTCAGCAGTCGGACGACCAGCTGGTACCCGTCGCGGGCGTGCACCGCGAGACGGGGGCGCGGCGAGCCGGATGTGATCCCGAACTTCACCGTTCCCGTGTCCTCGTTGATCAGGACGTAGAAGACATCCCAGGCAAGGCCGGCGCACTTGCGGCACAGCCCCGTCCCGAACTTGATGTTGCCCGGGAGGGGATCGCAGTTGTGGCCGGACGTGCACTGCACCCGATGGGGGACCCCAGACCCGAGCCATTTCGGCTCGAGCACGATGCCGCCGAGTTCTGCTACCCGTTCGCGAAACTCCCGTTCCGCTGCCACTGGGTCGTTGCCCGCGCAGGTCCGGCACAGGCCCTGGCCCTGCTGAACAGCCGCGGGCCGCGGGTTGCAGTTGTGTCCGGCACCGCACTGCACCCGATGGCGTTCCAGAGACCCGAGCCATTTCGGCTCGAGGACGATGCCACCGAGAGCTTTTACCCTCTCCCGGAACTCCCGGTCCGCCGTGGCCGGGTCCCTTCTCGCGCAGGCCCGACACAAGCCGCCTCCCTGTTGTAGGCCGGCTGGTCGCGGTGAGCAATCGTGTCCGGCTCCGCATTGCACCCGGTGGGGTACGCCGTTCCCGAGCCAGCCCGGCTCGAGGACGATGCCACCGAGAGCTTTTACCCTCTCCCGGAACTCCCGGTCCGCCGTGGCCGGGTCCTGCCCGCTGCAGTACCTACACAGGCCACCGCCCTGCTGCACGTTGTTGGGTCGCGGCGTGCAGTCATGCCCGGCCGGGCACCGCACCCGGTGTGGCTCTCGCGCCCCGAGCCAGGAGGGTTCAAGGACCACGCCGCCAAGGCCCTTGACCCGGGCCCGGAACTCCTTGTCGGCCGTTACGGGGTCCTTGCCGGCACAGGCTCGACACGGCCCTTGGCCCTGTTGTAGTTGATTTGGCGCCACCTTGGTGGGGTGCCCGTTGCGGCATATCACCCGGTGGCGCACCTTACTTCCAAGCCAGGCCGGTTCCATGAGGGTTCCGCCCAGTTTCGTGACGCGAAGCTGGAACTCCTGCCAGGCGCGTTCCGATCTCGGCAGGGCGGAGGCAGGAGACATCGGGATCCCATCGAGGAGAAGCTCACGGGCCCACGGACCCGTGCCCAGGTCGCAGGATGCCAGGTACCACTGACAACGTCTGCGTAGGCCAGTCGAGTTGATCGTAAACGGAAGCGTCAGCGCCGCTGAGCCAGACCTCCGGCGGAACGGTGGCGCCCGACTTGGGGAGCCATGTACGTCACGAACATGCCGTACATGCCTGAACAACCCGCAGATATTTGTAAGGCAAGGGTGCCGCGAGCTACTTGCCAGAACATGCCTGACGCTCAAAGCGCACCCGAGATATCAGCGGGTGCCGTCGCGGTCGGAGCGCACGCGTGATCCGCGTAACGGCGGGCCCGAAGAGGTGAGCATCAACTGTCTTCATCGGCCCAACACGCAGAACTTGACAGAGAAGCCTTCGGTGGCCAGTGCGGTGTAGGCGTTGATCAGGATCTGGTGACGACAGCGCACGCCCCAGGGAACGGCCCGCTCGGTCCCCTCCAGGGGAGGCATCCGGTACTGCTCGGACCAGGCTTCGGAGGCCGTCTGCTCCTCGGCGCGCTTCGCCTTGAGCCAGGCGGCCTTGTCCTGCTCGTCGCCCTCGTTCGAGGCGCGCCAGCAGTCCGTGCACTCCTGCCTGGCGAGCCACTCGGCGAAGCCGGCGCGGCGGTCAGCCGGTCGGTCGGACAAGTCGCGGTCGGCATGGTGACCGCAGGTGTGGTCGATAGGCCAGATCGTCTTCACGGCCATGGAAGGGCCTCCTTGAAGAGTTGGATCAGCGGTCGCGGGAGTACGCGATGCGGGGGTCAACCGGCCGGACCGCCGGTGTGGTGACGGCGGCGGGGACCGGCGCCCTGCCCGGGATTCCGGCACGGGCCGGGCTGGCGGCGAGCGCGGCGGCGCTCAACGGAGACGCGCGGGCGGGACCACGACCGCGCTCACGGCCGGCGGTCGGCGTAGCAGCAGGACGGGGCCGAGCCGTCACCTCTTGAGCGAGGCGGGGCTGCACTGCGACCTGGAGCCCCGAACGGTGCAGGGCCACCGTGGCGTCGGCGACTTTCCCCAGCGCCTCGACGCGATCGGTGGTCGCGGGGAGCGTGTAGATGTCCAGGCTCGAGTTGTGCCGCCAGCCGTCCTCCACCAGCGCCAGCCCGCTGAGGCCGGAGACACGGTCGTCAAGGGCTGCGACGATGCCGAGCTGCGGGTGGTCGGCGAAGGCGACGTCTGGTTCACCGAGCGGACCGCGGTCGCGTACCTGTGCCGTGTCGGGCGCCGGCGCAGGGTCAAGTGCGACGTCCACATCGACCTGGTAGCCGGCCTTGCGCAGCAGCTCGATGGCCCGGCTCGTACGGCCGTGTCCGTCACGGTTCTGGTCGGCCAGCGCGTACAACGTCGGCTGGTCGGGGACGGGATGGAAGTCGAATCCCTTGAGCATCCAGGCGCTGGCCGCGAGGTTCTTCGGGTTCGCGGCGACGATGCCGTGGACGGGGTGGTGGCCGAAGGCCAGGTCGGGCAGCAAGTCGTAGTGGCTGGGCATGGCAGATCCATCCGAGGCGGGTGCGGTTGCAGGTGCGGGTGACGGGCGGATCAGTTCTGAGGGTGCGGTGCACGGAGGACTCCTGGATCGCGGTCGGTCAGAGCCGGGGAGCGGATGAGGAACTGGATGACGGCGGCGCGGTCCGCGCGGAAGACTCCGGCGGCGGACCGGTCGGGAGCACGCGCTGGCCGACCGACGTCGAAGAGGCGAGAGCGACACTCGCCCGGGATGGAGCGGAGTCGGGCGGGAGCACGGTGGTGGTGCGCGCCTTGCCGGAACGTTCCTGCTGCTGGCGTGGTGGTACGCCAAGCTGGTCCAGGCGGGCGTCGACAGCGGAAAGGAGGTCCTGCACGCTGCCGCCGTGGCGCGCATGCGGACCGTCCGGCTCGGAGTCGTAGATCACCTCGTAGACGGCGGGCTCGGCGGACCGGTGGCGCGTGACCATCCAGCTTTCCGGGGACTCGGGGTACTCGGAGGGTGGCTCCTGCGGCGGCGAGATGATCAGCGAACTGCCGTCGGGAAGCTCGGCGTGGACGATGTAGTCGCTGAGGCCGTACTCGACGGTGCCCTCCAGGCCGCGCTGCCCGAGCGCGGAACAGAGGGCAGCCTGAAGGCGACGCGGATCGGACACGGCGGTCGGGGGCGAGGTTTCGTGGTGCATGGAGTTCTCCGATGCGAACGCCCCGCCGCACGGCGGGAGCCGACGGGGCGTGGAGCTTGAAGGAGTGCGGTGGTCCATGAGGATCCGGTGATCGGGCAGTTTGGCGCTGCCGTGACTACGCGCTGGGGATCACCGCGAGCGACCGGGAGTCGGCGGATGCGATGCCGGCGGGACCTGGGGCGAAGAGGGTGATACGGCAGGGGTGTTGTGTGTTGAGCGGGTCAGGGCGACGCGAGCCCGCTCGGTCTGCGCCGACCGTTCGGTGTCCGCTCGGTGAGCGAGGTATTCGCCGACGCGCACCAACGCCGGTCCCTTGGAACCCAGTTCGTGTGAGTAGTGCCAGCCTTCGGTGTTGCGGTGCTCCTCGGCACGCTCCTTGTAGAGGTGGAGCACGCTCGGCTGCGAACCGTCCATAAGCGCCATGACGCCGTCCCATTCGTGCCGCAGTTCCTCCGCCCGGAACAGGATGTTGTCGATCCCGCGTATCCGTCGGAGGTCGTCACTGATCGGCCCCTCGACGTAGTCGGGGCCGTCGGCGGCGGCGCGGACCCCGGCCAGCACCTCGGGTCCGTGGTCAAGGAACACCTCGGCGTGCTTCCACGCTTCGGCGTCCCGCTTGACCTTCCCGTCCCCGTAGACCTTGTCGTCCAGCGGCCAGCCGTCCGCGTCGCAGAGGGAGTCCGAAACCGCGTCCCAGGCGTCGCACGCCTCGTTGATCCCGGCGGCGGCCGAGGCCAGTGCCGGGAGGTGCCGTCGCCACGCCAAAGGGTCGGTGGCCTGCGACGGCTGGTTGTCACCGGAGGAAGGAGTGGAAGAAGCAGACATGATCGATTCCCGTTGCTGTGCTGGTCGTTGGGCTAGGCGGCCATGCGGGCGTCTGTGTCGAACAGCTCCCGCTCGGCCGGGTGGAGGATGTGCTGGGTGATGAACGAGCGGCCGGCGACCTTCCACAGACCTCGACCCTTGGTCAGGGCGGACACCGCCTGGGTCTCGACGCCGGTCAGGCCGAGCAGAGATGCAGCGGCGGCGAGCTGGTCTGGCTCCTGGCGGTAGATGATGCGCGTGCTGCAGTCCGCGAGGAGCCCCTCGGCCAGGACTCGGCCGCGTGAACCGGCGTCGCCCGCCGAGAGCAAGTCGCTGAGCCGGTGGATCACCATGAGGTTCGCGATGCCCAGCCCTCGGGAGAGCTTCCACTGGCTCTGCATCCGCTCCAGCAGCCCGACGTGCCGCATCAGCCGCCACGCCTCGTCGTAGATCACCCAGCGCCGACCGCCATCGGGATCACTGAGGGCTGACTCCATCCACGCGCTCGCGCACGTCATCGCGAGCACCAGTGCCGTGTCGTCACCGGAGCCGCCGAGACGGGAGAGGTCGATGGACAGCATCGGTGTGGTCGGGTCGAACGACACGGTGCTCGGCGCGTCGAACATGCCGCTCAAGTCGCCGTGCACGAGACGTCGCAGGGCGTGGGCGAGGTCCTGGGCGGCTGAACCAAGGTGCCCCGCCTGGTGGCCGAGGGCGTGGTCGAGGCGTTCGGGGGAGCCGAGTACGTGTGCGATCTCGCCGAGCAGCGGCACCGTGCCTCGGGCGGCGGCGTCAGCGACGACCAGATCCAGGGCCAGGTCGAGGGCGGTGTGCTCCATCGGCAGCAGGTCGCGCTTCAGCACGGTGCGGGCGAGGCTGGCCAGCAGCAGCAGACGGCGCTTGCGAACCTCCGTGAACCAGTTCTGCTCGCTCACGGAGGCGGGGCGGGCCGGGGCGTCCAGCGGGTTCAACCGTCCGGGGAGCCCCGGGCCCAGGGCGATGGTGTATCCGCCGAGGGCCTGCGAGACGCTGGTCCACTCGCCCTTGGGATCGCAGGGGATGTAGATCTGGTAGCCGTGGGCGATCGAGCGGGTGGCGATCGACTTCGCCAGCGCCGACTTGCCCATGCCGATGATCCCGGCCAGGACCGCGTTGGGGTTGGTGAAGCCCTCCACCCTGCCGTTGTTGTAGAGCGAGAACGGGTCGAAGCAGAAGGCCGCCTCCGCGTGCACATCGCGGCCGATGAACACCCCTTCGGCACCCAGGCCGCCCTCGGCCACGAACGGGTAGGCGCCGCTGGCTGTGGCGGTGGTCATCCGGTGGGCGGGCAGGGCGAGCTTGCCGCCGCGGGCGGAGGCCGGACCGGGGCGACCGGCGAGCGGGTAGGTGGGCCGCAGATCCAGGTCGAGGGTCTGCTCGGCGCGGTGCTTGGGCGGGTTTCCGGCGAGGCGTGCCTGGCGGCGGGCTTCGGTGAAACCGGCTCGGGCGGCTCGCTGTTCGGCGCGTGTCGTCTTACGGGGCACGAACAGGGGGGAGGCGCTGGCGCGGGTACGGGGCATGAGCGTTTCTCCAGGTGAGGGGTGGGTCAGCGGCGGACGAGGCCGGTGAACGGGGCGTGCAGGTCGGCCGGGGTGGTGCGCCGCCGCACGAGATGCGCGGTGCGCTGGTGGCGCTGGCAGATGGTCAGTTCCGGTGCTCCTTCTGGAAGGCCGGCCTGGCACGCCTCCGGTTCGGGGATCTCGCCGGAGTCCGGCCGGGGCGCCGCGTGGTAGGCGGCGTGGAGATGCTCGGCGGCCTGCCAGATGCGGGTGCGGGCGGTACGGAGCTGGTCGCCCTCGACCGCGACGAGCTGCCCGGTGCGACCGGCGTGGGCGTCGAGTAGCCCGTACAGCGAGACGAGGTGGGCGTGCAGGGCGTCCAGCTCGGCCCGGGTGGTGACCAGCGGGCCGCCCGGGATGTTGAGTGCCCGGTGGAAGTCGAGCGCGGCGGTGGCGAAGGGCACGAAGTCCTGCGCGGTCGGGCTGGCGGTGCGGGACATGAGGGTGCTCTTTCGAAGGGAAGGGTCAGGCAGCGAGCGCGAGCGGCAGGGCGGCGGCGGTGAATGCCTCGGCCTGCTGCCAGGTCAGGGGCCGGAGATCGAGCTGGGCGCCGACGGCGGCGGTCTCCACGACGGCGCAGGCGGTGCGCAGCTCGTCCTCGGTGTCGGCCGAGACGGTCAGCAGACCGGTCAGGGCGACGTCGGCGTGCCCGGCGATGAGCTGGCGTTCGCGGGACTTGATGTCCTGGTATTCGATCGAGTCCGCCTCGGAGTCGACCTGACCGCGCCGGGCCCGCTCGGTAGCATCGGCGATCACGCTGGACTTCTTGCGCTGCACGTCGCGCAGGGCGGCGTCGAGGTTCTTCGGCTCGTAGGACAGCGACAGCGTGCGCCGGACCCCGCCGGTGAACAGCAGCTGGTGCAGGAAGCCGGCGCTGGTCTCGGTGCGCGGCCAGTTCTCCACCCAGTAGGTGGCCTGCACGGCGGAGTCGGTGGCGATGTGGTCCGCCTTTTCGACGACCACGACGGGGCCGGCGGCGGCGGGCTCGGCCTCGGGGCGACCAGCCGTGGACCAGCGGTCGAGTGTCGCCAGCGCCTTCGGGTCGTAGGAGGTGCGCACCACAGCGGCGATTTCGCGTGCGGTGAGCCAGCCCGTCGGGGTGAGCCCCGCGGTCCGCGCCGCCTGGTCGAACGTGGAGGTGAGCTGGGCGAGGACACTGAAGGCACCGGTGAGACCGCCGCCGGCCTGGTTGATCAGCCGCCGGGCCGCCTTGGTGTCCAGGGACACCGCGACGTACGCCTCGTGCGGGGCTGCTGCGGGACCGGCGCTCTGGATCAGCTCGTTGTAGATCGCGCCGGCCATCGGGGTGTCGGGTCGGCCGTGCTCTTCCCAGTAGCGGCGCAGCGCGTCGCCGGAGTCGGGGATGGTGCGCTCGATCACCTGGATGCGGGCGATCTGTCCGGTACGGGCGAGGGCCGCCAGCGCGCGTCCCCAGCCGCCGACGTTGGCCTGCTGGGTGTCCGGGTCGAGCAGGGCGTAGGCGCGGGAGGAGACCTTGACCACCGCGGTCAGCGTCCCGGTGTGCGGATTGTGAACGGCGCCGTACTTGCCATCAGGAGCGGTGGTCACGCGCAGGCTGGCAGCGGTGCCGGGAAGGTGGAGCAGTCCCTCGCGGGTCGGCCGGCGGGAGGGCCGGGTGAGCCAGACGAGCTGGCCTCGCATCCGGCGCAGCGCGTATCGGACGACGATCGGGGCCCAGTCCGCCAGAGCACGGCCTCGGTGGCGGACGAAGACGAGCAGGGCGATGACGGCCCACAGCGGTATGAGCTGGAGGGCGCCGACCACAGCGCGGGCGAGGATCACGGCGAGAAGGAGAAGGCCGGTGAGCCCGGCGACGGCCAACTGCGGGACGGTCAGGCCGAGCAGGACGCCGCGCCTGCTGCGGTGGGGAAACTTCACGGTGGGCGTGGAGGACTGGTGCTTGCCCGACATGGTGGTTCCAGACGGTGGGAGGGGGCGGAGGACGGGGCGCGCGGCGCTCTTCTGGACGTCATGGCGAAATTTTCCTGCTGGTGGGGAGGCGGGGGCGGGCCGTGGAGTTCGGCCCGCCCCCGGGGATGTGGGTCAGGAACCCGACGGCGGCTGGGTGGGATACACCCAGTTCGTCGGCGTCGCAGAGCCGGTGGCCGATGGCCCGGACGCGGACGCCGGAGTGCCCGACGCCGAAGGCCCGGGGTCGGCTGGCGGCATGGAGGTCATCTCGCCGCCCGGAGCCGATGCGCCTGTGAGGTGACCGGAGCTGCCCGCAACGCCTTGGGCAGTCGATTCGGACCTTTCCGGTTCGTCCTCGCCGGGCCGGGTGATCAGCGGTGGGATCCCGGGGCGCTGGATCAGGGCACGGCCCTTGTCGCCGGACGCGTTCGGGTCTTCGCCGTACCGGAAGCAGGTCTGCTTCTTGGGCGGCCTGGCGTCGATGCCCTCCTTGCTGAGGTTGCCGCCGGAGGGGTTGATGCCGGAGGCGACGCCATCGGTCCCTGCCCCGGGGACCTGATTCGGACCCTGCGGAGCGGGGGTGCCGGTACCAGCCCGCAGTGCGAGGCTACCTGCAGTTTTCGCGGCTCCGGCTGCGACCGCCATGCCGGCGACGCCGGTGCGGTGCATGCCGTCGTGGCCGCCGCCGTCACTGGCCCAGTGGACGAACTTTTACGTCGCGTAGGGGCAGAGCAGCACCAGCACCATCACGACGATGCCGGCCATCGCGTCGGACAGGGCCGCCATTCCGTCGCTGGCGTCGGTCTTGCCCATGGCGGAGACGCCGATGAGGAAGACGACGGTCATCAGGAGCTTGGAGACGATCAGGGTGCCGGTGGCCTCGATCCAGCCGCGCCGCCACCGCTTGGCGACCTCCCAGCCGCCGCCGGCCCCGGCGAATACCGCGAGCGCGACCATGATCAGGACGCCGACCTTGCGGGCGACCATCACGCCCCAGTAGAGGAAGGCGCCGATCGCGCACCCGAAGGCGACTAGCGCGGGCACACCCCAGCCGAGGCCGTACATGGCCCCCATCTGGTCAACCTTGATCACACGGCGGATCGCGTCGTCGATCGAGGTGTTGGCGGCTTTGAAGAGGCCGTCGGAGAGCGCGTCGACCACGGTGATGGCGACGGTGGTGAAGGCGATGGCGGAGAAGCTGAACAGGACTCCGGTCATGGTGCCGAACGCCGCCTTGGCGAGGGCACGTTCGTCGCGGCGCCAGGCCGCGGTCATGAGCTGGATGCAGAAGATGCCGACGGTCAGGGCGAGGCCGATGGGCAGCAGCAACTCGTAGTTGTCGCGGAACCATCCCGCGTTGAGGTCGATGGCCGTCGTCTTGTTGACGGCCTTGGCGGCCAGGTCGGCCGCGCTGGACGCCAGCTCGCCCGCCGACTTCGCGATCCACGCGCCGAGACCGTCGGTGACGGTGCCGGCGGGGTTGGTGGCGAAGTCGACGGCGCCGCACACCTTGTCCATCAGCGGGAAGTCGCAGACTCCCATGGGTCGTACCTCCGTTCTGGGGCGAGGGTCAGGGCGCGGCGGACGGCATGACGCCGACCAGGGCGCAAGGGTGTTTGGGTCGGCACTGGACCGCGAGGGTGGTGGAACGGCTCTCCGCACCGCCGGCGGACGAGCCCTTCCAGCGAATCGACTGCTTGCCGGAGACCGTGACGGCGTAGACGTACGCCTGAGTGATCGCCCCGGGGTCGTCCTGGAGGGCCTGGGTGAAGGCGTGCGGGAAGTGGCCCTCGTTGATCTTGGCTGTGGCGACCTGCTTGTTGGCGGCCATCTCCTTCCACAGCACGGTCGAGGGGACCACCTGGTCGACGGAGGCCGGATCGGCGTACTTCGACTCCGTGGTCAGCCAGCCGCGCAGCGCCTTGCGCAGCTCGGGCTGCGAGTACGCGCGGGTGTCGTACGACCACAGCGCTGCGGCGGCGGCCTTGCCGTACGTGATCGGGTCGTGGGTTTTCGGCGGAACGGGCAGAGCGCGGGGCCGGGCGTGCGGCCCGGACGGTGCCGCGGACGACGAGGACGCCGTGGGCGAACTCGGCGGTGGCGCCGCAGTATCGGAGGGGCTTCCGCCCTCGCGGGTGAGGTATGCGGCCAGGCCGGCGAGGGCGACGAGCACCGCCAGGACGGCAGTGCCGAGCAGCGCCCGGCGGCGCACGCGAGATGCGCCGCCGGGGTGGGTGGAGTGCTGAGCCATCAGTGGACCTGCGTCCCGAGCGTCGAGAAGAACGCCACCACACCGTTGGCCGCACCGAGCAGAAGGGCCGCGCCCGCGCTGACCAGCACGCCCTTCTTCCCGTTCGCCTCGGCCTGGTGACCACCCGAGTGGTGACCCCAGGCCCATACGCCGGCGCTGACGGCGAGGGCGCCGACCACGGCGATGAGCCCGAAGAGGTTGATTGAGCCCATTACCTGCTTGAGGACGTTGAGGCCAGGGAGCCCGCCCTCGTTCGGCTTAATTCCGGGGTCGTAGGCGAGCTGTATGACCTGGTCAGCGAGATACATGGGGAACTCCAGTTCGAATGAGCGCACGCCAAAGCCCGGCGGGGCGAACCAGCGGTGCGAGGGGGAGGTGAGGAGGGGGAGCGCCGGTCAGACGACTCGGCGGGCCGCGAGAGTCCGCGATTTCCAGGACGCGACGGTGGTGATCCGTACGACGTCACCGGTGTGCGGGGCGTGGACGATTAGGCCCTGTCCGATCGCCATCCCGACGTGTTCCGGTACGGCGGCCGTCCCCTCGGTGAAGAGGAGGTCGCCCGGCTTGAGAGCATCGACCGAGACGGCCTTGCCGTCCTTGACCTGCGTGTACGTGGTCCGCGTCAGGGTGACCCCGGCGGCCTTGTACGCGCCCTGCACCAAGGAGGAGCAGTCGCAGCGGCCCATCGGGTTCTTGCCGTGGGAGTCGGTGCAGCTGCCACCCCACTGATACGGCGTGCCGAGCTGGCCGAGCGTCCACCGGATCGCCGTCTGCACCTTCGGCGGCGCGGAGGCGGGGATCTTGTACGCGTCCGGCAGTGCGCCCGCCGGGATGGTGCCGAATTCCGTCCCGCCGCCGTCCGCCGAACAACCACCCGCGGAATCGAGAAAAGGAGCGTCGGCGTCGGCAGAGCCGGACGGTGAAGGGTGCGGCGACGGACCGCCGGCCTTCTGCAGAAGGGGCTCGATGGCCTTCTGTAGGGCGATGGCCAGCGGCTCCCACTTGGCGTACGCCTCCGGGAAGCCCGACTTCTGCACCGCCTGGGCGGCCTGGGTGACAGAGAGGGACTGCCAGCCGGAGACCTTCTTGAGCCCCTCGTAGAACTTCGTCGAGGCGTGCACCGGGTCGAGGATCTGGCTGGCCGTGCCCCAGCCCATCGACGGCCGCTGCTGAAAGAGACCCAGCGAATCGCGGTCGCCGTAGGTCAGGTTCCGCAGGCCGCTCTCCTGCAGAGCGGTCGCCAGGGCGACGATCTGCCCTCGGGCGGGGATGTTCATCGCGACGCCCGTGGCCTGGATCGTCTTGGCGTTGGGCACCTGATCGGCAGGCGCGTCCAGGCCCGGCACGGAGATCGAGCCCTTGTCGCCGCCGTCCAGGATGGTCTTCACCTGCTTGGCGACGGCGGAGGCGTCCACACCCTGTGCACCATCGGTCGAGCACGAAGCCGAGGCGGTCCCGGCACCGATGCCAAGGATCGGCAGTGCCAGCAAGAGTGGTCCGGTGGCGCACAGACCGACGAGGGCCCCCGTCGTCTTCTTCACGGCCTCCGCCGTTCAACACGACGGCGGTGCGGACCAGTCGACGGAGGTGGGTCGGGGCGCGGGTGCGTCAGGGCATGCTGCATCGCAGCGGCTCCTCGGTGTTCGTAGGAGGCGCGGTGCCGACTTCTCGTGCAAAGCCGTCGGCACCGCGCCGATGTGCATCCGCCTCTCGGCGGGCCCGGGTCAGAGGAGTTGGTAGCTCCCGGACGCCGGTTTCAGGTCACGCGCGGCAGCCAGCCGCGCTCGTAATCTCAGGCGGTGCACAGGGGCCTCCCTACGGCGCTCGCGGGTAGATGGGCAACATGCCTCCGACGCTGCTCGATTGGACGAGACGGCACGAATAAGCACAGCTCAACGGGAGTGGAGCAGCGCTCCTTACCGCTGGCACGGCGAGACAGTAGACCGGGATTCCGGCCGCACCAAACGACTGCCGTCCCGGGGTCCGAAGCGGGGATTCGCCTCGTTAGGTGCGGCCGGAATTCGCCGTTAACCTCCGCTGCAACCTCGCGCCGAACGCACGCCGTTGAGCGCTGTCCGGAGCGGGTCCAGACTCCGCCGCGCCCGAAAAGAGGCCCTCCCCATGAGCTACAGGCTGCACCGAGGCGATGCCCTGACCGTCCTGAAGTCCCTCCCGGACGAGAGCGTCCAAGCGGTGATCACCGATCCGCCGTACAACTCCGGGGGCCGTACCAGCTCCGATCGAACCGGCCGTACCGCCCGTGCCAAGTACGTCACGAGCAACTCGGCGCACGACCTCGCCAACTTCCCGGGAGAGAATCGCGACCAGCGCTCCTACCGCTCCTGGCTCACCGAACTGCTCACTGAGGCGTACCGGGCCTCGACCGAGCACGCGGTCGCGATGGTCTTCACCGACTGGCGACAGGAGCCGACCACCTCCGACGCACTGCAGATGGCGGGGTGGACCTGGAGTGGCACGATTCCGTGGATCAAGCCGTCCAGCCGGCCCCGCAAGGGCGGACCGAAGCAAGACTCGGAGTTCATCATCTGGGGCGTCAAGGGCTCCCTCGACAACACCCGCGACCTCTACCTGCCGGGCCACTACATCGCCTCCCAGCCCCGCAAGGGCCGGGTTCACATCACCCAGAAGCCAGTCGAGGTCATGCAGCAGCTCGTCCAGGTCTGCCCCGAGGGCGGCACCGTCCTCGACCCGTTCACCGGCAGCGGCTCCACCGGGGTCGCGGCCCTGCGCGAGGGACGCCGCTTCGTGGGCGTCGAGCTGTCTGCGCACTACGCCGACGTCGCCGAGGAGCGGCTGCGGGCCGAACTGACGAAGGACGACTTCGAGCTGGCCGGACCGGAGGCATGAGCGTGAGAGCGGAGAGGCCGGGGCCAGCGGGCCGTAGACGCCGAAGGGCGGCTGGCGCATCGAATACCCGATGCGCCAGCCGCCCTTCTCGATTCGTCGGGCCGCACTACTTTCTTGATCGGGCTGATCGAGCCATTCGTAGTGTTGGGTCACGCAGGGGCGCTGGGCGTGGCTTTCAGGCCGCTGCCGTCTCGTTGCCATGGAGGCCCTGCCGCTCAGGGGCCCCACGACGACTCGGCCGCCGATTAGGAAGTGCGAACACGTCGCTGTGTAGAGCAATGCCGACGAGGTCGTGCGTGGCACGAAGAGTACGAACACATGTCAGGAGCGCGACGAGCCGGAGATGGGCGGGGATCGACGTCCGCAAGGGCCACCATCACGGCCTTGCCCTGGACGTGGACGGCAAGAACTTGCTGTCGCGGCGGGTCGCCAATTACGAACCCGAGCTGCTGCTGGCCTTGCTGGTCAGCCACGGCCAAAAGGTCCTCAACATGCCCGGCCGACTGGTGAGCCGGGCGTCCGACGGCTACCGCGGCCAGGGCAACTCCGCCGCCCGCGATGCGTACGTGATCGCCGACCAGGCCAGGAGGCGCCGAGACCTGCTGCCCATCCGCCCCGGCGACGAGGCAGAGGGGCCCCTCGCGCTCCTCGCCCTGGATCGCCACACGCCGACTGATGGATAGACAGGGTCAGCAGTCGAACAATGTCAGCTGGTCGGCTGCCTCGACGGCGTCGGTCTCCTCCTCCAGGCCGGCTGCCACGCTGTTGACGGGGTCGGAATCCGCGACCGGGTCCATGACCTCCGGTGCGTCCGAAGGAGTTTCAGCTGCGGCCCGGTGCGGCAGTACGTAGTCCTGGCCGAGACCTGCAAGGTGTAGCGGGAGCGGCAGTGAGAGTGCTTCCGGGTAGTCCGGCGGCTGGCGCAGCAGGTGGACCGCGGAGGCGAGGGCCTGTGGATCGTCGCCAGCTTCGGGGTGGCAGCCGAGAACCGAGATCTCCAAAAGATCGGGGGTCCAACCAACCATGCCGGTGTCGATGGTGAGTTCGCCTTTACGTTTACCCATCCGGATAGGGCGGGGCGCAAGTTTGTCGGCTTCGACGGCGGAGGACTTGAACTGCACCGGCTTGGAGTTGGCCGAGTGGAAGACCCTGCCATCGGGTTCGCTTCCTGCGGGGCGCCACAGACCTGCCGCGATGCCATTCGCTCCGTCGCCCGGATTGACGCCCCACCACTGCGGGGTTTCGCGTCCTCGCCCGGTACGGACCCGGACCAGGCGCAGATCGGGATCGAGGCGCCGGGAATCCGCCTCACCGTCCCGCATGCGATCGGATTCGGTACGGCCGTCCTGGAGCCACGTCCAGTGAGAGCGGGCGTTCTGGGCTTCGACCAGGAGGAGTGTGGGTTCATGCCGGAGCGAGGCACGGATCCGTTGCAGCCATTCCTCTGCGCGCCGACGTTGCTCCGCACGGTCGGAGTGCCAGCTTCGGCGCCGGGGAATCTTTTCCCCCGTACGCGGCGCGGGCAGCGGGGGTCGCACCTCGGCGAGCCGGGTGAGCCTGATCAGCATGGTCGGGTACGGGACCCAGGCGCCCACACCGTCGTCCGCGTCCGGATCCCACCCCTGAATCCGGGACATACCGTCACCCTCGGGAGTGACCAGGACCCCTACCGGAACGTCCGTGGCCCACCGGTTCCGGCTGGTGCGGTTCCTGCGGACCATCCACACGGCCGCATGGCGCAGTCCGTCAGGTAGGCCGCTGTCGATCCCGAGCTCGGGGTACACCCGCGCGCCGAGCTGGCGCAGTCCGTCGTCCCAGGCCATGCGGGCACGGTGATGCTGATTGCCGACGGTGTTGTAGCCCTTGACCTTCTTGGGGACGGCGAGGAACTGGGAGACGAGGCCCGCGTCGGCGAATCCGAGCCGGAGAGCGAACTTCGAGTCGTGGTCGGTACTCGCGAAGTCCTCAGGCCGGTCGATCTCCACCAGTGCGAGAGCCGGCGGGGTGCTCCGCTCAGATTCACGGCCCTCGATGGCCCGGAGCCAATTGGCTGTCTCCTTACGGCGGGAATGCAGGGACGCCGACACGACGGCTTCCGTTCGGCGGCCCCCCGCGGACAGCTCCAGGCCGTCGGTGAGCGCCACCGTGCTGCCGTCGGCACGACGGTGGACAGGGCGGAAACAGTTCAGTTGAACAACGAGTTCGGGTGTGCTCCACTTCAGGACGACGGGTCGGTCGGCGCGGGCGTCGCGATGGGCCGTCTCGTCGGTTCCGGCCGCGATGGCGGCGGCGTCCGCATCCACGGGCCCGGGCAGACCGAGCAGTTCCACGAGTGCGGTGATCGCGGTCTGCCGCATCCCGGCGTTCTGCCACACCAGCTGGAGTTCGAGGACGGGCCGGCCACCGTCGACGGGACCGCCGTACGCGGAGACCGCGAGCGCGGTGGCACGCCTCCTCTCGGACGTCCTGCGTGCCTCCTCCGCCTCCTTCTCGTCCGGCTTCACGTTCGTCGGCGGGGCGTTGAGGGGGCGCTTGCCCGTCAGGCCGACCCGCTGGTGGGGCGGCGCGGTGCGCAGCTCTCCGGGCACTGCCTGCCCGGCCCATTCGGTGAGCCGGGAGACTTGGTCCGGCATCAGGCCGGCGCCGACCTCATGGCGCCCCATCGCGGTGCGGAAGACGATGCCGGCGCGCGCCCCGTCGGCGAGCCATTTCTCGGGGTCTGTGAGCAGGTCGTCGGCTCGGGGCAGCTGTTCGCCAAGGACGACTCCGCCGAGAAGTCTGGCCGGTCCGCCGTGGGCCCAGCGGTCGCTGAAGGTTCCCGTGTCGCGGTCGCGGTACCGCTCCAGCTGGGCGACGGCGAATCTTTCGCTGAGCGGTACGCCGGGCAGGACCGGGACCCTGGGGCGCAGCAGGACGGAAGTGCGGCTGCCGTAAGGGAGCCTCAGACGACCGCCCGCAGGGCTCACCCGTGTCGCCCAGCGGCGGATGCTCCAGTGCAAGTGGTAGCGGGGAAGCGGGTCGAAGGGCACGGTGTGCAAGGTGATGTTGAGGATGATCGAGAACCACCAGACGCCCTTGGAGCCGCCCGCATCGTGCGGAAGTGGCTGCGAGACGAGTTCGGCGCCCTTGTCACGGGGGCCGCGTGGCATGGCCCGGAAATGGAGGGAGCCTCCTTCGAATGGGTAAGGGCCGAGGTCGAGGATGCGTCGGGCCAGCCAGTCCGGAGTGAGCGTGAACTGGTGTCCGCCGGGGGCGGCGGTGCCTCCGTCGGTACGGTCGCATGCGACGAGTTCCCGCTCGACCGCTTCCCACTGCGGAGTGTGTGCGGCGATCTCGGCACGTGTCTGCCGGAGCAGGCCGCGGTGCTCCGGCTCGGGACGGAGGTCGCGCAACCAGTGTGCGATGAGGGTCGCGAGGACCTCGGGCGGCAGCGGGTCCGGAATGTCGGCGTCTGCGTACAGCCAGCGCGCGGGATCGCCCTCGGTGCGTGCTCCGAATGGGCGAGGCATGACCAGGACGTCGGGTGCGTAAGCCTGGATCGCCTGCTCCAGGGCCCGGGTGGGTGCGGTGCGCCAGGGCTCCGCGTCCTCGTCACGGCCGGCGTTGCAGAGTTCGAGGACGCAGTCGCGCCACTGTTCGGGAAAGGCCAGAGTCCGGTAGCGGCCGATGACGGAGGCGTCCCAGCCGCCCGGGAGCCAAGATGCGGTACAGACGTTCTGGTAGTTCACGGGCATGTCGTGGGTCTTCCCTCGGCGTCTGAGCGGTACTGGATGGCATCGGAGAGATGCCGGAGCGGAATGTCGGGCCGGGTGCCGCGCCTCTGCGCCGTGCAAGCCGTCGTAGGGCCAGCGCGTGCACCCTCAGGGAGCAGGGTTGAGGTGGTCGATCCGTCCGAGTGCGCTGTACAGGGGGCTGTAGAGGAGACGGGCCACCGCCGGGTCGGCCGGATCTGCGAAGCCCGGGCCGGAGTTCAGAAGATGCGCAGGAGCGAAGTAGGGGTCGAGTACGGCCCGCAGGGCGTGCAGGAGCCCGGCGTCAAGCCGCCGGCTCCCGGTCGGCCGGGCAGCGGGAGCGGAGGCCCAGGCGGCTGCCGGTGCGAAGGCAGCGTCGACGAAGAGCACCCGGGCAGGCACTCCGCCACGTACGAGACGGCCGACGACCTGCCACATCGTGACCAGCTGGTCCCAGGCAAAGGCGCGCTTCTCCCAGGGCCGGAGTGCGGAGTAGGCATAGCGGCGGGAGAGCAGTCGGCGCCATTCCTTGCGGGCCTCCTGACGCAGTGCGTGGCCCGCCCTGTCAAGGCTCTCGGCCTTGCGCACAAGGTCGGTGAAGGTGGCGGGACCGTCTCGGTCGTCGTCCCGCGACTGGTCGCGGACGAACCGGCTGATCCAGTCGTTGAGGGCGTGGACGGAGAGGGAGAGATCGTCGGGGCGGGGGTGCGGACGGGCGAGGAAAACGGCGGTACCGAAGGCCGCCCTCCCCCGTGAGTTGAGGATGTTGTGGCCGCGTTCCACGGCCATCAGCGGGGCGACGAGGATCTCAGCCTCGGGATCCTCGGCGAAAGTGGCGAGGTCGCCCCGGCGGAGGCTGGCCAAGAGGTCCGGGCCATCCACACCGGGCAGGTGCCCCAGGTCGGCGTCGTCCGGTACGAGGACACGAACTCGGCCCTTCCACCGCTCCGAGCGCTGGCCCTCGACGGTCGCGGCCACGGCGTACGCCTCACGGTAACTGCCCACCAGGAGCAGGACACGCCGACGGTGGTCGTCGGGAATGCGGGCGAGTTCCTGATCGAGGACGCTACCCGCACCGCCGGCCCCGGGTCTGGCCAACCGCTCGGCCATGGCTCTGGCCTGAGGGATGCGTGCTTCGAGGTCGGTGCCGGAGAGCCGCATAGGTTCTCCGGCAGCGTCATAGAGGAAGTGCGTGGCGAACCGAGTCTGGCCGACACCCTCCAGGGATGCCTCCGACGGCATGAGGACCGCTCCGACGGGGGCCAGGATGTGGGCTCGTGTGGATTCCCCTGCCCAGCTGGTCCCCGACATGAGGACGACGTTGGGTCCAGGTCGCCCGGTCTCGCAGTCCTCGCCGAGGCTGGTCAGAGAGAGCAGGAGTTCGCGGCCGACGCCCGCGCAGCGGAAAAAGCGCAGCGTACCGGTGGTACGGCCCACTTCATCGTACGTGTCCTCGTGCGGTTGGTACTGGTAGCCCAGGACGTTGCCCATGGGGGCCTCGGGAATGAGCGGTGCGTAGTCGAGAGGCGCGCGGCGGGCCAGCTCCTTCCCCTGCCGGTCGAGGCGGAGGACCGCCTCCACCATAGGCCAGAGAAAGGTGAGCCGGTCCAGTCGCTGGTGGAGTACGGAGAGGAGGAGAACGAACTCCAGTCGGTCGCAGGTGGTGTTCCGCCATTCCTCACGCCGGTCCGGGGTCATCTCCGTCAAGATGGGCGTGTTCTGAAGAAGCTCGTCGAGCAGGGTGTCGATCCGGTCCCGGGCCGCCGCCGGAGACAGGGTGTGCATCAGGTCCTTCGCGGCATCGGACAGGCGTGTGGCGAGAGGATTCTCGAAGTCCCCGTCGCCCAGTGGATCGTCCCGGAATTCGTCCAGTACTGCGGTGATCGCGGCTCGCCGAGGGTCGACAGCGGTCGTCGTCGCCGCAATGTCCTCCACTCCGTCGGGATCGTCCTCGTACCCCTCATACAGATTGTGCTCGTCTTCGGTAGACGGCTCGGCCGACTCAGGACGACCTGATTCACGAGTCAGCACGAACCATTCCGCGATCAGCTTCTCCTGAAGGGCCCAGGGGCTGAAGTACTCCTGGTCCACCCACTCGCGCAGATCGGTGTCGGAGATGAGGCGTTGGAAGATCCGGTCGGCGGCGGTGGCGACGACGGAAAGGGCCGCGTTCCACTGCTCCACGTCCCGATCGGCGAGCAGGAGCCTGCCGCGCCTGCTCAGTTCCTCGATCTTGTGGGTGTGCAGCTGGTCGAGCCATGATTCGGTGCCCGGTTTCACCAGAGTGGCGGAGGGTGCGAAGAGTTCGTCGAAGCGCATCTGTACGGAGTCGGCCTCGTCGACGAAGACCAGGTTGCTGCGCCGACAGGCGAGTTCCAGCTGGCGGAGCCGCTCGTCGTTGAGGTGGGAGGCGACCGGGCTCTGCACCAGGCTTGAGGGGTTGGCGACCCAGATCAGGGCATCGACCTGATGGCGGGCGGCCCGGTGCCGGGGGCATCGTGACCACAGGGGGCAGCCGTGCGGGGTGGCAGTGGCGTCGCCGGCCCGGTCCGGCCCCGCCGGTTGGCGTTGCCGGACCGGCTGTGTCCGTAAGGGGCGCCATGGCTCCGGCAGGGTGGTTTCCGGCTCTTCTCCCGCCTCGGGGTCTTGCTTCTCCTTCTCCGGGTGGAGGCGGGTACAGGGAGCGTCGGCATAGGCGAGGGGCTCGATCGCCTCGGTGCCGCGTAGGGCGTCGGCGACGCAGACGGTGCTGAGGTTGTCGAAGGCGAGAGCGTGGTGGTCGAGAAGGTTGTCGTGGCCGCGGGAAGCGAGTCGGCGGTGGAGGCGCTGCACATGGGTTTCGCGGGTGGAGACGCCGAGTACAGGAACGGCCGGCAGCCCGAGCGTGTCGAACAATTCGCACAGGCGGAGCTGTTCGGCTGCGTCGCCGACTACGAGGGTGGTGCGCATTCCGTGCCGGGCCGCCGTGGCGGCGGCCAGAACCATGAAGGTGCTCTTGCCCGCTCCAACCATGCCTGCTAGGTGCAGCGTGCCATCCAGGACGATTCGGCCGCTCTCTGCGAACCCTCTGCCGTCGGCGTCGCGCGGGGCAATGCGTAGTTCGGCGAGCCGCTCCTCCCAGTGGCCAGGCCGCTCGACGTCCTCGTCCCGCTCCACCGCGTCCATCCACCGCGCCGTGGAAAGCAGTTGTTGGCGGGTCATCTCGATCGGGCCCGAGCGAACGGGGGGCCCCGCGGCAAGGTCGTGGCCCTCTGGCCCGTCCTCAATCAGTTCGGCCGGGAAGTGTACGGACGCCGCCCGGTTGCCCTCTTGGAACTCACTGCGTCCGGCCGGGGCGAGCGACAGGGGACGTCGCACGAAGTCGGGAATCCGGGCGAGCGCTTCGTCATAGACGGCGACACGACCAGCGGCCACGGTGGGGACGATCGGACGGGGCGGAGTCCGTACCCCGGCTTCCGGCAAGTGGTAGGCGCGCAACCTGTCCGGCACGCGCCGGTACCGCGAAAGAGCGTGCCGCCAGGCGTGGCTGCGGCGAAGAGTCCACAGCAGGTGCCGAGCGGCGGCGAGCGCGGTCCGGTCGTTCTCACCGGCGAGGAGCCCTTTGGCTTCCGCGTAGGGGTAACCGCCGAGGAGGACGTACGCGCTCTCGGCGGGCTCGTCCGGGGCGATCCGTTCGAGGAGGCGCAGGGCCAGTTCGACCTGGCAGAGGTGGGCAGGCTGGAGGCCTTCGAGGCCCGGCTCCCCTGACCACACTCTCTTCAGGTCGCGGACGACGTCGCGGTTCCAACTGTTGCGGTCACGCATGGGGAACTCCGTCGGGGGATGTACGGTTCGGGCCTGCCGCCGTGCGGGGGCGGGTGCGCGGCGGCTTCAGGTCACGGAGCCGGGCGGCGGCCCTTGAGACCAGAGCACGGTCGGTGAGCAGGGGAAGGTCGCGGGCGCGGGCGGGCCGGGCGCGGGCGAAAGCCGCCAGATAGCCGGGCCGGGCGGCGATCCTGTGCTGGGGCACCACCCAGAACCCGTCGTCGTACGGCGGGTCTGCGGGTACCGGACGGGCGGATCGGCCGAGAAAGACGGGATGGGCCCAGTCCTTGACGTCGATGGCCCATCGATGTCCGTCGGGGAAGGTGACCAGCAGATCGTAGGCGTCGTATCCGGGCCACATCCGCACGTCGAGGTCAAGGGCGAGCAGGTCCTGTTCCAGATCTGCCTCGGCCCGTCCGGGACCGGTGACGAACTGTCGCAGTGGTCTCTCGAGTTGGACCGGCCGCCCGACCACCGCCCGTTCCAGTCGTCGCCCTACCGGCGCCGGCCCGATCCGGCGGCAGCGGTCCCGCTCGCACCACCAGGAACCGTCGCGGACTGGGGTCAGCAGGGTGAGGCAGCGCCCACAGGTCGAGTAGTGACCGTCGCGGAGATAGCTGTCCGGGACCTCCTGATAGATCTTCGTGACGAGTTCGTGGACGGGCTCGAGGACCAGGTCCCCACCGAGGACGGACAGTTCGGCAACGGTCAGCACAGGGCGTCGCACGAGCAGCCTCCTGAACTCCGTGTACGCCTCCTCCTCGCCGTACTCCCTGCACAGCCGCAGCGCGGTGTGCACGATCACGCGGTCACGGAACCGGGCGGCGGTGTCGGGGCAGCGTTCGGCCCACTCGTGACACAGGTCGCCAGGCCTTCCTGAGTCAGGGTCGAGCAACATGTCCTGCGGGCCCACTGCATCGGGGGGCAGGTCAAGAGGCCATTCGGCGAGCGGCAGCGTTCGGCAGCGTTCGATCAACTCGGCCAGGGAAGCGGGCGGTTCCTCACCGTGTAGCAGACAGGCCAGGACGGTGCGGTCCAGCGCACGCTGAGCCTCGGCGGGGTAGGGCAGGGTGAAGGCGTTGAGGCCGGTGGTGTCTTCCAGGACGAGTAGCGCCCGAGCGAGGGTCTTCAGCAGCGGCACACCGTCGTGGGCGACCCACTCCTCGGCGGGCAGCGGCAGGGTGTCCTCGTTCAGACTGTCGTGGCGGTGGGTCACGCCGCACCGCCCTGGGTGTCGGATCGCTCGCGGTTCGTGCTGCACCAGCGGGACACCTCGCAGGTACCGCAATCGGTTCTGGGGGCCGGCGCGGCGCGGTAGACGCCGTCGGCGGCCCAGCCGACGGCGAGTTCGCGCAGTTCGGCGCGGGCCCGGGCAGCGGTGCGCGGGTCGTGGGGATCGAGCAGTTCAAGGCGGACGCCGTCGGGGCGCAGCACCTCCAGTTCGACACGAGAGCGGAGGGTGTCACCGCCGAACACTCCGCGTTCCATAAGGAGAACGGCGAGCGCCAGCTGCGGGTACTGCCGCATCAGACCTCCGGGGTCGGTGTAATCGCTCGTGGTTGTCTTGGTCTCGCGGACCACGACGCCACCCCGGTCGGTGTGGACCAGATCGCAGTCCGCGACCAGGACCACGTCGGCCTGCGGGTCGTAGGCGACGACGCGCCGTTGCGGCTGGACGGCCTCGTGGTCTGCCAGCCCGTCGAGCGGGCAGTGTGCTCGGTGCCGTCGGAGCATGGCGAGGGCTTCGGGCTGTTCGCTGTCGGCGAGTCCGGGCAGCCCTTCGGGGAGGGGGACAGCTCGACAAGGGGTGAGGGAAGGGTCGGCGTGCCTGTCGTTGAGCCAGGCGTCCACCGCCCGCCCCCGGCGGATGGCGGCGTTCTCGGTACGACCGTCGCGGAGCTTGAGGACCCGGACGGCGTGGTAGCGCTCGGCGCAGTCCTTGTAGGCACGCAGGTCGCTGACGGAGAGGCTTCGCCGTTTGCGGGGCGTGGAGTCCACGCCGAGCAGCCCCGGCACCCGGGGAACGGCCGTACAGTCGGGCAGCGCCACACATCGAACGCAGTCACCGCCGGGGCGGGCCTCGGTGGCATCGGCAAGTTCAGCCATGACGGCCGTGACCTTCGTGACGCGGTAGCGCCGCTCGGTCTCCTCCGCCGTCCAGTCGGCGAGTGTCTCCGTGCTGCCGTCAGAGAGGCCGACACCGATCACCCTGACCTGCTGCGGCCGGATGTGCGGGCCGGGCAAGGGGGAGGAGGGGGCGCCGAACGGGGTCAGGGAGGGAAGTCCGCTCAACAGGACATGGGCGACCGCCGCGATCTCCACCGGCGGCCGGTCACGCTTGACGGGACCTAGTGATGGAATCCAGATCTCGCGCACGAGTCCGTCTTCCGAGACGTACTCTCGTCCCCACACGGTGCGTTCGTACTGTGTCACCCCGCGCGCGTCCGGCTGCGGCAGCTTCTTGCTTCCGGCCACCCATGCGGAATCGACGGCCCGGAGCGGGGCGTGCCCTTCGGCACTCCGGGCGGCCTCCAGGTCCGCCCGGACGGCCAGGTAGCGACGAGCGGCCTCGCGGGCCCAAGCGGCATGGACGGGGGTGCATTTACGGAAGTTCGCCGGATCCGCTGCAGCCTCGTCCAAACTTCGGCTTTTGTGCTCGACGGAGTCGAGCACGGCGAAGAAGGGCTTGAAGGAGAAGTCCTCGACCGGCTTGGCCGGAGGGCGTCCGGGTGCCTTCACCAGAGGACGGGCCCGCAATGCACGACCCAGAGGGCAGCCGGCAGGGTCGGGGCGCACCAGCGCGGATCCGATCCTCAGCAGGCTGCTGTCCCCGATGGCGTGCGGCGGCTTGCGGAACGCGGCCATACAACCCTCCTCGCGGCGTGGGGTGTCGGGCTTCCCCTCGGTCGACTCTGACAGGAACCATGACGTGACGGTGTGAACAAAGTCAAGCGACTTCCTGAAAGTGTCTCAGCTTCCGCTACTCTGTGCTTTGGCTGATCACTGAAGAGCTGGGAGGCGTCCGTATGGAGCGAGGCGAGGCCATCGAAGGGCGTTTTCGAATCGCCGGCGACCGGATAGGGGGTGGAATGGGTGCGGTGTACCGCGCGGTGGACCTGACCGACAACTCTGTTGTCGCCATCAAGTTCCTCGTACCAGCCGCCGTGCGGGCCGCACTGGATAGCTGGCAGGTCTCACCGACCCCCGCTGAGCGGGGACGCTTCGAACAGGAGATCCGGCTGCACGAGCGCCTGGGCGGCAGCGGTATTCCCGCCCTGATCCACCACGGCCTCTTCCGGCGGCGTCCTTACTTCGCGATGCGGTACATCGACGGAGTGAACCTGCGGACGTTCCTGAACACGAACCGGCCGAGCATCGCGGCAGCGGTCTCGCTCGCCGTTCAGCTCCTGGATACCCTGGCCCTAGTGCACGACGACGGCATCGTGCACCGGGATATCAAACCTCACAACGTCCTGCTCGAAAGCGCCACGGGGCTGGCCTACACGAGTGACTTCGGCATCGCCTTACTCTCCGATCCCGACGCGACCAGATACACCGAGGGGCAAACCCCGGGCACCATGGGATACAAGGCTCCCGAAGTCCTCGACGGCGAGGAGAACCCCACGAGCTCGGCAGACATCTACGCCGTCGGCTGCCTCTTCTTCGAGCTGATGACCGGCCGCCCCGTTTTCGACTGCCAGGGCGGCGAACTCAAGACGGGCCATGCCCATCTGTACGATCGTCCGCCCCGTCTCGATGAGATTCTGCCTGGCTTTCCGTCCCCACTCACGGATCTGACCGACCGCATGCTTGCCAAGCAGCCCGGACTGCGCCCTTCCGCACGTAAGGTCGCAGGGATCCTCCGGCCATTCCTGCCGGGCCCCGAGGATCCCGCACCGCACCCCGCCATCGACCCCGATCTGACCCTGCCCTTCCGGCGCCCGGTAGATCGGACTTCTCCCGGGCCGGCGCCCGCCTCACGGCGCGGCCCCCGTTCCCGGGGCCGACGCCAAGGGGGCACTGTCGATCAGGAGGACTTCCGTCGCACCCTCGTCGCGGCGTTCGAGGAGATCCACCGCACTGGCGTGGGGCTGGGCAGCGCGTCCGACCGTCTCGCGGTACTGCTTCCCGCTGCCCTGGGGCGCTGGGGCGCGTTCAACGGCGACGTGCTCACCGCGCGCGTTCTGGTCGCCGACCGGGAAAGACTCCACAAGCACGGGGTCGGCGCGCGCAAGCGGTACCGGGACATCGTTAGGGATCTGACCGGCATTGCCCGCCCTGGCGAACCAACGTTCGCCGCGTTTCTAGCGGCCCGTATCGGGCTGGCGGAGTGCCGCCTGGCCGAGACAGACGGAGGAGACCACGTCGACGACGTGCTCTCCGACTGGGCCGAGTGCGCCGCGGAGGTACGTCATGTTCCCGTAGACGCGCTGATGGGACAGCGCCACCTGGCGACCCTGGTCCGCGAGGTGGGCGAATACATCGCCGAATGCGGCCACTCCGACTGCGACCATCAGGCTACGGTCACCGCCGTGCTGGCGGCCCTGCCGGGCGCCGGTGACGACTGACCTGCCGGTCAGCGCTGCTCCAGCCGCCCCGCCGCAAGGAGCGCGGTGAGCCCTTCGCTCAGTTCGCCCCCGACAGCCGCCAGCTCCGCCAACGCACTCTCGAGGTCCACCAGTTTGCGGTGGACCTCGCCGTACGTCTGCTGCTCGTCCAAAGGCAGACGCAGTACGTGGAGTCGGCGCACGTCCACCCGTGAGGTGCTCGAGGAGTGCCCCCCCGCGCGCCTGGCGTTGGACCTCTCCCTAAGGCAAGCGGCAAGGAACCACGGGTCGAGGCGGGCTGGATCCACCCGAAGTCTGTGCAGACGGTGGCCGAGCGCACGGGGTGCTGCTGTCTCGACCCAGGCGTCGAAGCCGTGCGCCGTGGCGACGACGACCACATCGCCGAAGGAGGTCAGCGGGGACAGACCGTCCCGGTCCGCCTGTTCTGCATCGGCTCGGTCGAGCCACTGCCGTTCTGCCGGGCTGGAAGCGGCGAGGCCAGTGAGCAGTTCGACGCCGACTTCGGGTACCTCTCCCCGCCTGACCTTCTCCTCCGGAACGGCGGTGCCGGAAGAGATGGCAAGAGCTTTGGCCTGTTCGAGTTCGGCGATGCTCACGGTTCCATGACCGGTGGAGTCCCGCGCCACCGAGAGGTCTCGCAGTACGCCGCCCGCGTCCCGGGCCGTCAGCAACCCCTTGTCGTAGCGGGCCCACAGGCGCCGCAGGTCCACCGGCCGCACCGGCTGAGCGGCCGCGACGTGCCGGGCCGGGGTGAGGTCGGTCTCCTCGCCGAGCAGGTCCGTCACCGGAACGGCAACACCACCGGGCACTTCGACGCCTTCGAGTGCGAGGAGCACCCGGTCCTGTACGCCGTCCCAGTCGACGGCGGGAAGTCGGGAGGCTGAGACGGAGGTGGGAGGGGTGTGGCGGCAGTCGCTCGTGTCCACAAGAAGCACCGCGTTCTGCGGGCGCGGGGCGGGCGGGGCGAGGACCCACAGGTGAAGGCCGACTCCGTAAGGAGGGGCCGCGCCGGCGGGCAGCGCGACCACCGCGCGGATGACACCGGCCCGGAGGAGCCCTGCCCTGATGCGACGGCCGGCCCGGCGGGCGGCGACGCCCGGCGGCAGGAGGACGACAGCGACACCGCCGCCGGGTACGCCGTTCTCACCTGGGGCGCCGCCGCCTTCGCCCAGCATGGACACGATGTGCTGGACCCAGGCCAGTTCCGATTCCGTACGCGGCGGCTGTCCGTAGGCCCAGCGCTGGTCGGTGGCCAGCTCCTCATGGCCCCAGTCGCGCGCGTTGGCGGGCGGATTGGAGAGCACGACGTCGACCGGGTCGGACAGCTGGCCGGTGGCGTTCCGGAGTGTGTCGTGGGCGGTGACCTCGATGTCCGCCCGGTCCGTCTCCAGGGCCAGCCTCGCGTCGGCGACCATAGAGAGGACCGGATCGACGTCATTCCCCAGGAGGCGGAGCGCACGGCCGCCCGTGTCCGCCCCGGACCATCGTCGTGCCGCTGTGAGCAGGAGGGTACCGGTTCCGCAAGCGGGATCGGCCACCGTTCGTACGGGCAGGTCGCCGCGCACCCCTGCGGCGATTCGGGTCATCAGGGTGGCGAGTGGAGGCGGCGTGGTGGCGATCTGCCGAACGTGCGTGCCCAGCCACCGGTCGAGCAGGAACCGGAAGGTCTCGGCCTCGCCCTCAGTACCGGCCATGCGTACGGCGTCGTCCACAAGCGCCTGCTCCGCCGGGTCCAAGGGCTCACCCCGGCCGCGTTGGTCCGCCGCCGGGTCGCTCAACCGCGCCCCGAGACCGGCGACGACACGGCCCATCCGGTCCCGGTCGCCGAGATCCTCCACCCGCGGCCACAGCCGTTCCAGTGGGCCCACTGTCGCTGCGATCTTGTCGTTACGTTTCAGCCACGCCTCGACCGCCTCAAGCGCGAACTGCGGGCTGGCATCCGTGCCTCCGACCGGTAGGGGGAAATCGGGATACCTGCGCTTCCAGTTGCTCACCGCCGCCCGGCCGACACCCGCCAACCGGGCGATCGCCGCCAGGGTCACCGACACCTGATCCGTACGCTGGGCCATCTCGCTCCTCCCGGAACGCCAGGTGCCGGCAATCCTCCTCTTCAGAAGGAACCTGACACTCCATTCGTATCTTGACTAAGTTTTCAGTCTATCGAACCTGCCCCCTGAGCACAGCCACCGCCCTTCGGAATCTCCTGCTCATCCACCCCTGTGTCACCTCAGAAACTCACTGGGCCGCCCCCCGTAGGACACGTACAGCGCCTCCCGCGCCCGGGTGCACGCCACGAACAGCAGGCAGCGCTCAGCCGCCATATCGGTGGCGTGCTGGAGCCGGTCGACCTCGACCGGGGTGACGGCGGGTGCGAAGGGGAAGGCGGAGGCGGAGACGCCGGTCACGGCCACGCAGCGGAATTCGAGGCCCTTCAGACTGTGCAGCGTCGAAACTCGCACCCCGACGGCGTCGGCGGCCTCACCGTCCTTCACCCGTATGACCGGCAGTCCGGCGGCAGACAGCTTGTCGGCGAGGGCGGTGAGTCGGGTCCTGAAGCGGGCGCATACCGCGATCTCGGAGGGGTCGACGCCGGCCTCCACCCAGTCCTGCACGCGTCGCACGACGGCCTCGGCCTCCGCCAGTTCCGTGGGATGTCCCTCACTCACGGGCTTCGCACCGTGCAGCAGGGAGCGGTAGCCGGCCAGGTTGTCCTCATCGTCGCCGGTGAGGTCGGCGACGGGCTCGCCGTCCAGGAGCGCCCGCGACCAGCGCAGGATCTCCTCTGTGGAGCGGTAGTTGATCCGCAGGCGGGAGCTGCGCGCGGACACCTCGATGCCGAGTGAGCGCAGCGAGACCCGGGCGTCGTAGATCCGCTGGTGCGGGTCGCCGGTCAGGAACAGGTCGTCGGGGCCCTCGGTCACGAGCGCGCGAAGCAGCCGCCACTGGGCAGGGTGCAGGTCCTGCGCCTCGTCCACGACGACATGGTCGTACGAGAGCCCCTGGCCGGGCTTGTCGCGCAGGAGGCGGGCGGCCTGCGCGCAGAGCTGGAGCCAGGTGCAGGCGTGGTCGCGGTTCAGGTCGTCCTCGAAGCGGGTGATCGCCTTCCAGACGATGTCCCGCCGCTCGCGCGGCAGGGCGCTGCCGCGTCCGCGACGGAGACAGTCCTCGTACTCCTTGGGAGTGCGCAGGTCCTGGGCGAGGACGACGTGGCGGTACTCCTGGGCCAGAAAGGCTTCGGACCACGGGAGTTCGAGCGCACGGGCCAGTTTCTGCCAGCGGGCGCGCTCGTCCTTGTCGCCGAGGGCGGTGCCTGGACTGCCATGCAGATCGCGTACGGTGCGCTGCGCCAGCGCGTCGACCGTGGTGACGGTGACCCTGCCGATGAGGGCTTGGTTGTGGTCGAGGAGGAGGGCGAGGGAATCACGCAGGGAGCGGGCGAGAGCGCTGGTGTAAGTGGTGAGCAGGATGCGGCTGTCGGGCGAGCGGCTCAGGAGGTACTTGACGCGGTGCAGGGCGACGACGGTCTTGCCGGTGCCGGGGCCGCCAATGATTTGAGCTGGTCCGGCATAGCTGGGACGGTAGGCGATGCGGCGCTGGGCGGGGTGGAGGAAGACGCGCCAGGCGTCGAAGGGCTTGGTGAGGATGTCCGCGAGCTCGTCGGGTCCGGTGACCAGGGCGATACGGCTGCGGGTACGGGTGACGGCGGCGGCCAGGTCGTCCTTGGCCTCCACGGCGTCCGCGGGGGCGCTCTTCCGTGCCGTGACCAGGTCGCGGTAGATGTCGTCGGGCTCGAACCCCTCGGTCAGCAGCCACAGCGCCTCGAACTGGTCCTCGGGCATCAGCGACCCGAACGCCTCCAGCTGCGCCTTGCCGATGATGGTCCGTGCCGCTCGCAGGGTGACGTCGTCGACTCCAAGGTCCCGCAGGACGCTGTCCGACCACTTCGCAAAGAGCAACTCGGGCGCGGCTGCCGCCTCCTGCGCGAAGAGCGGGGTGATCTGCTCCATCGCGGTCATGTCGCGCACCTCCAGGCAGAGGGTCACCGCGTTGACCGTAAAGAGGCGGCGCTTGGCCCAGGCATACGCCTTGTCGTGCGGGAGGGCGTGCATGAAGACGAAGATGCCGCTGCCGTCGTCGGGTGCCAGGAGTACGATTCTCAGCCCGTCGTCGACCCTGATCGTGCGCATGCGGGGGTCGCGTGAGCTGACCACGGACTCCAGGTGGATCCCTTTGTCCGCGTACAGTTGACTGATCGTCAGCTCTTGGAACTTGTCCATGGCCTTGTGGACGCGGGCGCGGGTCGGCCCGTCCAGCCGGTTCACGCCTTCCCGGAAGGACTTGGTGATCGCGATCCGTGGCACCGCATGCACCTTTCACCGAAGCCCACCCCACCGGTAGGCGTTGACTCAGTTTACAGATGACTGCATCATCTCCATAGGGGCTCCGCGTATCCGGTGGTGCCCGCGCGAACAGGGGAATCCCGGCATGACTCCGATCCACCACGGCACGATCGACCCGGGCGACGGGTGGGGCGACGACGGCGACCCGCTGGACCTCGCGATCGCCCGTCTGCGCGCAGGGGCCACACCGACGGCAGACGAGATCTACGTCCGGACCGAGGCTGTGCGCACCGCTCGGCGCGGGTTCGACGAGATCAGCCGGGCCAATACCGTCCTGGACCAGGCATCGGAGGCCGGCGACGACCTGGCGAGCCTGCTGGGGGACGCCCTGAAGCGGGAGGCCCGCGAAGAGATCCCGGCGGTGCTCGGTGCACTGCGCGCCGAGGCGCAGCGCGTCGAGCGCTCCGAGGCGGACCGGGCGGTCGCCCTCCGCATCCTCCACGGCGACCAGCCGGACGAGCACAAAGCTCTCGACTCCGTGCCTGCCCTGACAGCCGACCTGCTCCCCCGCATTCCGACGCTGTACGACGAAGGGGAGGCGTCCGGCGACAGCCTTGCCGACTTCTGGGGCCGCCACCGGTTGAACAGCGCCCAGGAGCGCGTCCACCGCGAGCGCCTTGAGAAAACCGCGGCACACCTCCTCGACGTGGTCGAACGGGCCGCGGACCGCTCGTTCGCCGACCCCCGCTACACCCGGGCCGCCCTGGACGAGGCCGACCGCGCGTACGCCCTGTGGTCTGCGTGCCTGGACGAGCACTGACGCCACCGGTCACAGGGTGAGGGTGGCTCGGACTGTCTACCTTGGGCGGGTCCGGTCGCGCTGACCGCCCCGCCCGAGCCTCACGCGCACGCGGGGTGGCGCGGCCCTTTGCCCGGCGGCGGGTCCAGCAGCGTCCGGTACGCGCCGCCGGTCACACGGGCCTCTTCCATACGGTCGTAGGCGTCGAGAATAAGGTTCTTGGTGCGGTACGTGCCGAGAAGCCTCTCGTCGCGCTTCTTCACCGTGGAGAACGTCTCCATCACATAGTCCACGTCCTCGCGGCCAAGCCCGTACGCGTGGAAGAGCGCGGCGTCCAGCTCGGCCCACAGCAGCTCCCTACGCCCGTTATTCCAGCGGAAGGGTTCCCCTTCGTCCCCGAAGTCCTTTGCGAAAGCGGCCATGTCTCTGGAGGTGTAGGAAAGTTCCAGTACACGCAGCGTGATCCATTCGGCCAGATCTGTCCCCTCGGCCACAGCGAAGGGCGCGTCAGTATCGGGGGCCGGAGCCGGGAATTGCATGACGTACCCGTACGTCATTGACGTCCCAGCAACCTTCTGCCGAGCGACGTAGTCGAAAGCGTACGAGGCAACAACTCCGCTCAGTGCGGCTGCCTTCGTGGCGACGAACATCAACGGGAACTTGTGGCCCACACCGTACGCGGGCAGCGCGGTACCGATCATGGTCCGGGTATCGGTGGAGCGGGCCACATCTCGCCACCCCATCAACCACCCGTTCCACCATTCCCGCTCCGCCAGCCGCGTCGCCACCCCCGGCCACATAATCCGGTTGCCCTTCTTGTCCCGTTTCCCGGAATCAACGTCGAACTCCGGCACCCAGTAACGCGGCAACGGAGCGTAGTCGGGATCGTCGTGCTGTTCCGGCGTCACCCTCGGCAGCGTCCCCACATTGGCCTGCGCCTGCGTCTGTCCCTCGTACGTGCCTAGGCGGTGGTCGTAGTGGTGGAGCATCTTCGCCTCGTACAGCGGAAGGTAGCGCCGACCGTCCGAGGAGTGGGTGAAGACGTTCCCGGTGAGCTTCCACCCCTCGGTCTCCAGCTCCGTCTTGCCCCGGAACAGGTGAGAGTCGTTGGACATATGAAACATGGTCATGAAGGTCAGCCCCCATGGGTTGGTAGCTCCCTTCCCCTGGTCGTCCGCCTCCTTAATCAGGACCGGGACCCGCCGGTAGATGCCGAGGGTGATCTCCGCGTCGCGGCGGGTGTGGAACACCGGCAGGGTGCCCGTGTTGGGGTTGACCAGCAGGATCTCCTCCGGCGGCATGGCGAACCGGCGGCTGTCGAGGTCCTCCATGTGCCGGGTGCCGAAGGCGAAGGACGCCTTGTCCACAGCCTCGTCCCGGCCGGTGACCGTGAGCAGGGCGAAGCGGACCCGGTGGTCCACGTCCCGACTGAGGATGAACGCCTCGTTCTCGAAGTCGAGGAACGAGGCGAGCCGGGCGGTACGGACCAGGTCGGAGAAGAATGGCGCGGTCGTCGCATCAGTGGCGATGCCGGTCGGCAGGACGAGGCCGAACCGGCCGTGAGCGGCGATGCCCAGTGACGCGGCCTCGGCGAACACGGCGTACGTGTTGACGTCACCGCGCCCGGCCAGCGGAAAGCGCCCCGAACCACGCAACAGGTGGCTGACGCCCTCGGAGACACGGCGGGCCGCGATGAACTCGGCGTGCAGCGCTCGGTCCGCCTCCTCCTCGCTCCCGGCGAGGGCGTCGATAAGGCGCTCGCGGGCCGCCTTGTTGGCGGCATTCGCGATGGTCTCGTCGCGGATGGCGAAGAACTCCTGCTCCTGGAGCTTGACCCGCTCCCACGGTGGGTTGCCAAGGACGCAGCTGAACCCACCCTTCCACCCTGTCCGCTCGTCCACACCCGGCGCGGCCGGGTCCGCCGGCACCCGGAACACCTCCGGGAACTCCAGGTGCCAGTGGAAGAAGCGGTACGCCTCACGCAGCCGCGCCACCTTCTCCACCGTGCCCGGCGGCAGATTTGCTCCCCCATCGGCCGCGTGCAGGGACAGCAGCGAGTCGGTGGTGAGAGCGGGCGGGGCGGCCTTCTCCGCCTTCTCCCAGACGAATGCCGCGCACCACGCGTCGGCCAGCTCCAGGGCCCGCAAGTAGTCCTTGGACGTGGTGAGTTCGTGGTAGTCGCGGGCCTGACCCCGTACGTCCTCCAGCTGCTCCGAGCGTGCGCCGGTGATCTTCGAGATGGCCTCTCCCGCCCCCTCGTTGGAGACGGCGAGGACGTGCTCCTTGGAGAAGAGTGCGTCCTGGCTGGCGCTGTGCTTCAGGGCGGCCAGCCACCGCCCCCGCTCGTCCGCGTTACGGGCCTTCAGCGCCCGTACCCACTTCGCCTCGTCGCCCTCCAGGGCCTTGAACGCCTCGTCGGGCAGTCCGCCGGCGAGGAGCCTTGGCGTCGTACCGAGCAGGCCGTTGCCGTGCTTGATATGCGCGTCGAGGAAGGTGAGCGGCTTGCCCGGTTCCATGGCCTCGATCCACAGCGAGACCTTGGCGAGCTCGACGGCCATCGGGTTGAGGTCGACGCCGTAGACACAGCGGGAGATGACATCGCGCAGGGCGTGCCGTACGTCCTCCGCGCCCGGTTCGGGGTCGTCGGTGCGGATTTCGGCGAGCCGACGGGCGATCCTACGGGCACCGGCGACCAGGAAGTGGCCGCTGCCGCAGGCAGGGTCGCAGACGGTGAGGGCAAGCAGCGCCGCCTCGCGCTCCTCCTTCGTACTGCCGGAGCGTGCCGCCTGGGCGATGACCGGGTCCAGGGCGGAGTCGAGGAGGCAGTCGATCAGCGGGGACGGGGTGTAATACGAGCCGGAGGTTTTGCGGTCGTTGCCCTCCAGCTTGGCGAGGACATAGGCGTCGGCGTCGTCGAGGCGGGGTTCCAGTTCGAGTAGCGACTCGTAGACCGAGCCGAGCTCGTCCGCGCCGAGGTGCCGGTAGTCGACCTTGCGGGGGCGGCCGAGCTTCGCGTCGTAGATGACGGCGAGGGCCTTCACCGCCTCGTACAGGGACTCGTTGGTCAGGCTCAGCCCCTCCAACCGCCCGTCGGCGTCGGTGGGTTCGAAGAGGCCGCCGAGGGCGGGCAGGCCGAGCTCGGGACGTCCGCCGGGCTCGCCGAGTCCCTTGATGACCAGGGTCAGGGCCTCCCACTGGTCTCCGTGCGGGGTGCCGGGGCGGCGGGAGAGGCGGCGCAGCCGCGCGGTGGAGAAGTACTTCTCGTACGTGGCACGGGCGTCGTCGGACGCGTCCGGGTCCAGGAGCAGGCCGCGGTCCTCGGTGACGAAGAGGAAGAGGAGCCGGTAGACGAGCCGCAGCAGGCCGGGGTGGAGGTCGCGGACCGTTGTCGTGCGGGTACGCAGGGACACCTTTAGGGTCGCGTTGTCGGGGTGAGCGATGAGGCCGGTGCCGATGACGGTGAGCGCCGTCTCGACGCCCTTGCGGAGCTCCTTGAGCGCGCGGGTGCCGGAGTCGATGGCCTCAGTACGCCACTTCTCCAGCGGGCAGGACGCGGGCGGATCGCCCTCGAAGCGGGTGCGGTGCACGAGCCGCCACAGCAGGACGAAGTCGTCTGAGCGGTTGCCCTCGAACATCGCCTGGAGGTCGAACTCAATGAACGCCGCGCCCGTCAGGGACGCGGACTCGCGCAGCAGGCGCACCTGGCGGCCGTTGGACAGGACACCCCAGAGCGTCCTGTCGCCGGAGCGGTTGAGGTACTCCTGCACCATCGACTGCGGCGCCTGCGCGGCGACACCAGAAGTGCGGACGTCCAGCGGCACGTTCCAGCCGGTGAGGTGCACCGGGACGTGTGCCCACCGGTGGCTGACGGGGAAGTCCTTCGCCCCGTCGTGCGCGGGAAGGCCCGGTCCGGGTACGGCGGCGAGCGCGCCGAAGCCGAGCTGCTCGAACAGGGGCAGCAGCCAGCGTTCGGTGGTGAGGCCCACCGCGGGCACGTCGGGGTCGTCGTCCGCGCCGTCCCCTGCGAGGGCGTCCTGGTAGGCGGCCCAGACGCCGCGCAGGTAGCTCCAGGAGCGCTCGGCGGCGTCCCGTACGGACTCGCCTTTCGCGAAGAGGCGGTAGTCGGAGGGCTCGGAACCCGATTGCTCCTTGCCCTCCTTGATCCGTACGAGCAGGTCGTAGGGGAGGAGACCGCCTACGGTGGCGACGGTGTCGGTGACCTGGGTCCTGGCGAGGCTCATGCGTCCGCTCCCAGCTGGATCGTGGCGGCCGGGCGGTAGAGAAAGACGCCGAGGACGTCCGGGTCTCCCTGCGGGAGGACCTTGAGGCCCTGGAGGCGGGCGCGGGAGGCGGTGCGCACGCGCCGGTGGGAGGCCTCCAGGTCCTTCGCGGCGGCGGCGGAGCGGGTGCGCAGCTCGGCCATCAGGGAGTCGTCGGAGGCCGGGTCGAGGGCGGCGAGGATCTTCGTGATGTGCTCGGTGGCGAAGTCGGGGTCGGAGTTCCCGGAGGCCCGTGCCTCCAGGAGTGCGAGCGCCTCCTGCTCCCCGAGCCACTGCGGCGCTTCCGGCCGGCCCTGGAAGGCGACCACCCGGGCGTCCTCGGCGAGCTGGTGGCGTACCGATCCGTCACGGGCGGGCAGGTTCAGCTGGAAGCGGTGCCGTACGAGCAGCAGGGTCGTGGGACGTGACACGGCCGTCGTGCGGACCACTCCGCAGCGGCGGGCCGGTCGCTGCCAGGCGAGGGACTTCTCGTGGAACTTGTCGTCCAGGGCCGTGTCCAGGACGAAGCGGGCGACGGCGGTCACCACCGGGTCGGTACGGGTCAGGGCCGCCTCGCCGCGCGGGGCGCTCGGCGCGTCGTGGAAGACGACGGGGCGGGGATGGCGCGGGCCGAGCGCCGCGGAGACGGCGTCCCGCAGCCCTTGCGGGAGGGCCTCGATGTGCGTGGTGAAACCGCCCTGCCTGCGATCGGCGGGAATCCCGCGCAGGGCCTTGAGCGCCCGGCGGGTGAAGTCCAGTACCTCGTCGCCGGTGCCGAGCGCGGAGCGGATCTCGGCGACCTCGGCGGCCACCTCCTCCTTCTTGATCGCGTGCTGGGCGTAGCGGGAGCGGGAGGCCTTCTCCTGGTCGGCGGAGGACTCCCAGGCGATCTCCAGCTGTTCCACGTCCTGCACCTGCTCCTGCCCGAACAGCCCCTCCTGCTCGAACCCCGGGTTCTCGCCGCGCAGGATCAGCTCCTCGAAGACCGCCTGCATGGCGCTCTCCGCCTGCTGCGGCACGGGCACGGAGATGCCGGTGGCCCGGCGGATCCGCTCGTGCTTGCGGATCAGCACCTTCAGGACGATGTCGTCGACGGGGTTGTCCGCGCCGTACAGAGTAAGTGCCTTCACCGTGTCGGTGCGCTGCCCGAAGCGGTCCACCCGGCCCTCGCGCTGCTCGTGACGGGTCGGGTTCCAGGCCAGGTCGTAGTGGATGACGGCGTCGAAGGACTCCTGGAGGTTGACGCCCTCGGAGAGGCAGTCGGTGGCCACCAGGACCCGGCGCTCGGGCGCGGGGTTGCCGTTCTCGTCGGGGCCGGTCAGCTCGGCGACCCGGGTCAGGCGCTGGTCGGGCGAGAGTTTGCCGGTGACGGAGGCGACGGCGACCGGGTGCTCGGTGTCCCGCTTGTTCAGCACCTTCTTCAGGTGGTCGGCCACGTAGTCGGCCGTCGCGATGTAGCGGCAGAAGACGATCGGCCGGTAGCCGGAGTCGAGGAGTTCGGTGACCATGGCGACCAGCTTTTTCAGCTTGATGTCGCGAACCGGGCCCGCGAGTTTCCTCGCGGCTTCGGCCATCGCCACCAGCCGGGCCCGCTCCTCCTCACCCAGGGGGTCGTCACTCTCGGCGGAGGGCAGAAGGGTGCCGGGCTCCTCGTCGGCGGAGTGCGCGGTGTCGCTGTCGGCCGGGTCGGAGACGGTCTGTCCGCCCGTACGGTCCGCCTCGTCCGGGGTGTCCGCCTCCTGGACGCCGGCCCGGGTGTGCAGGGAGCGCACCGCGGCGGCCGGGGAGGAGGACAGGGTCCGCAGGAGAGCCAGCGTCGACCACCAGCGCTGGCGCTGCTGAAGCGCTCCGTCGGCGGCCCGCACGGTCTCCCGGGCGTACGCCAGGACCTCGGCGAGGAGCCTGCGGTAGTCGCGGTGCAGGTCGTAGGAGACCTCGGCGGACTGCCGGGTAGACGGGAAGTGCGCACCGTCCTGAAAGTCCTCCCGGATGTCGGCGCGGCGGCGCTGCACGAAGTGCTCGGCGAGCGTCCGGCGGCCCGCTTCGGTGTCGAAGCTGACCGTGGCGAGGCGTGGGTCGAGCAGCCCGAGCAGGCGGCGGAAGGGCTCCTCCTTGCCGCTGTGCGGAGTGGCGGTGACCAGGAGCAGGTGGCGGGTGCTGTCGTCGGCGAGCGCCCGCAGCAGCCCGTACCGCTGCTGCGTGGTGCGGGCTTTGGGCCCGGTCGGGGAGTCGGCGACACAGGTGTGGGCCTCGTCGACGATCACCAGGTCGGGGCAGTTGCGCACGAAGTCCTCGCGGTGGCGGGGCGACTTGATGAAGTCGGTGGACACCACGTAGGTGCCGTCCGGGCGGAAGACCGACTGCCCGTACGGCGTCTCGCGCTCCAGGCGGCCGATGGTGGAGGGCAGCACGAGGCGGGCGTCCATGCCGAACTTGCCGTGCAGTTCGGCCCGCCACTGCTCGGCGAGCGCGGGCGAGCAGAGCACCACCAGGCCGCGAGCGTCGCCCTGGGCGAGCAGCTCGGCGGCGATCAGCCCGGCCTCCACCGTCTTGCCGATGCCCACATCGTCGGCGATGAGGAGCCGGACCGTGTCCTGGCGCAGTGCCATGAGCAGCGGCACCAGCTGGTACGGGCGCGGGTCGACGGCGATCGACGCGAGCGAGCGGAAGGGCCCGGCGCCGGCCCGGAACCCGATCCGCAGGGCGGTGCGCAGCATGCCCGCGGTGTGCTGGTCGCCGAGGTCCGACGGCTTGGGCGGAGCGAACGTGGCCGGGACCACGGTCTCCAGGCCGGGCAGCACTCCCGCGATGTCGACGTCCGATCCGCCCAGGGGGCGCAGCACGAGGAGGGCGGGGGTGGAATCGGGCAGCACGACCCATTCGCGGCCCCGGGCGTGGACGAGAGAGCCGACGGCGTACGGCTGGACGGCGGTGGTCATACGGGCCTTCCGGGGCGGATGTCGTGTTCGGGGAGGTGGACGGGAGCGAGGCGGCGCGTGGCCGCGGAAGCTCCGGCGGGCAAAGCGGGGCGACTGGGCGACGGCCGAGGTTCCGTACGGCCGGCGGCGGGGCACACCACCGGTCCGTACAGACGTCATAGCCCTGCCCGGTCCCAGGTCAGCGGCGTGCCTCGCCGAACACCTGAGGGTACTCGGCGACCTTCTGCGACCAGTCGTCGTCGTACCGGATGCGGATCACGTCCCAGCCGACGTCCTTCAGCCGCTCGACCGCCTCCTCGTCACGGAGTGTGATCTCGACGTGGTCGTGGTGCGGGCCGTCCACGAAGACCGCGACGGGGCCGAACCCGGTGTCGTAGACGAAGTCCGGCTTGGACAGGGCCGTGGACACCTTGACCTGCTGGTGGTCGGGCAGCCGGTGACCGTGCGACTTCAGGTAGTCCACGAAGCGCTCCTCCAGCCTGGAGTCCGCGCCCCCTTTGAGGACTTCGGCGTGCTCGTCCCGGGTGCGGCCCGGATGGCTTCCTTCGACCGTCCCGCCCGCGAAGGTCTGGAGCAGTTCCGCCACGAGCTTGCGGTCGATGGAGCGGTGGTGGCGCTGGTTGCCGAAGGAGAGCAGGCAGTCGTAGCAGCCCTTCTCGCACGGGTCGCCGTTGCGCTTCTCCGCTCCCCGGTCGCGTCCCACCTGGTCGTAGTGGATGATCTCCAGTGCCTTGCGGGCCGCCTGTGCCAGGGCTTTCGGCTCGGCCTGGAGGCGGCGCAGCACCCCGGCGCCGCCCTCGGCGCTCTCGATGAACAGCAGGCGCTCGCGCGGGCCGTCGAAGGGCGGCAGCTCCTCGGTGTCGAGTTCGGCGTCCTCCAGCTGGAACTCCGCCTCGATGCCCCGCTCCAGGGCGTACTGGAGGGTGAGCGCGGTGTCCCGGTCGACGGGCTCCGCCAGCTTCAGGACGAGGATGTTCCGGGTGTCCTGCACGTACGGGATCACGGGAACCTTGCGGTGCGCCGTGTCGGCGTCCGCGAGGCCCTCCTGCTCCTCGGGGGTCTCCCGGCCGCCCCGCTTCGAGGTGGAGCCGGCCAGCCACTCCCCGGTCGTCGGGTCCATCCAGAAGCCGATGTCGCCTCTGGCGACGGCGCGGCGGTAGCCCAGGTTAGTGAGCCGGACGGTGGCGCTGTCGCCGTATGCGAGTTCCGCGAGCTCCGTGCCCGACGCGGCTCGTGCGGCGGCCCGCAGCGATCCGTCCCGGCCATCCTCGTGCTTCTTGAAGCGGTAGGAGATCTCCACCTTGTAGCCGGTGCGCTGGCGCTCCTCCTCGTCGGAGGAGATCCGGTCACGACGGCGCGTGAAGACCGTGTGCAGGTGCAGCAGACCGGTCCGCACATCGTCGAGAGGGCTGTCACAGACCGGGCAGGTGTCCTCGCGCAGCTCCTCGGGGGACAGGTACGCGCAGCGCCCGCACACCTTGGCGCTTTCGGTGGTCAGCTCACCGGCGGTGTCCGGCGGCAGCTGCACGCGGTCCACCTTGAAACGGCTGCCCTCGTGGTAGATCAGCGCACCCGGACCGAACTCGCGGATAGCGATGAACCGGGAACGCTGGAGGTAGTCGCCGTCGTATCCGCCGCGGCTGGTGCGTCCGGTGCCGGGAATGTACGCGGCCAGCGGCAGCCTGGGGAAGGAGTAGCCGGGCAGGAAGCCCTCGGAGGCGAAGTAGCGGTACGGGTAGAAGTCGGACATCACCGAACGTTCGCCGCCCTGCTCGTTGGCAAGCAGCTTGAGCTGTCCCTCGGCCTGCGCCCGGCGGCGCTTGGCCTGTTCCTTGGAGCGGCCGGTGGCGGTGCGGTTGAGGATGTTGTCGTGCTGGATCTCCCGTTCCTCCAGGGCCCGCCAGAACAGGTTCTTCCAACGCCCGCATGCGAGGCGGAAATTGCCCGGAGCCGACCGGACCGTCTGCTCCAGCCACTCCTCGTGCCACCAGGAGGTGTCGCGCAGGACGTCGACGCACCCGGCCAGGACCGTATGGGCGCGAGCCAGCGCGCGGCGCTGCGCGGCCGGGTCGTCGATCTTCTCGGCCACCTCGGGGAAGAGTTCGAGGGAGGGCGACTTGCCGTCGGAGTCGAGAAGCTTGGTCATGGTGCGGGAGAGTTCAAGTCTCGTCTCGGCCAGCCAGATCGCGTGGACGTGGGAGGCCAGGAGGTCCTCGTTGCCCAGGTCCAGGCGCGGAGGGGCGACGGCCCCGGCGACCATCTGTTCGGGCCGGGAGAAGTAGTACTGGTCGTGGCTGTTGCCGGTCGCGCAGTACGTGGTCACCAGGGCGGGTTGCCCGCTGCGGCCCGCGCGTCCCGAACGCTGGGCGTAGTTGGCCGGGGTCGGCGGCACGTTACGCAGGTTGACGGCGTTGAGGCTGGCGATGTCCACGCCGAGCTCCATCGTCGGCGAGCAGTAGAGCAGCGGGAGGGCAGTGCCCTTGCTGAAGAGCTTCTCGCGCTCCTCACGGATCTCGGGGTGGACCTGCGCGGTGTGCTCGGCCGCGTGCAGTCCAGCGAAGGTGCCCGCGATGTCGCGGTAGAGGCCCTTGAAGAAGGCGTTGACACGGGGACCGCTGTCGTCGCGGTAGGTGCGGCGCAGCCGGTCGACCGCCCCGTGGTCGCCGTCGACGGCGTGCCAGCGGATCACCGTGTGGTTGATCCGGTAGCCCGGGTCCTCCCCCCGGCCCTGGGTGATCTCGGTCAGCACTCCGCCGGCGGCCAGCACCGTGAGCAGGTCACGGATGACGTCCTGCGCTTCGTCGAGGGACAGTCCCTGGTTCCATGCGGGAAAGGTGGTGGGCTTGCGGACGTGGCGGCCGAAGGCGCCACGTCCGGTGAGGTTCAGTTCGCTTCGCCCCCGTCCGGTGCGGCCGGGGCGCCCGGGGCGGGGGACGGCGAGCGCGGCGGGCAGCGGCGCGGCCTCGGTGTCGGCGACCGCCCAGGCGTCGTTGAGCTTGGCGGACTCCTTACGCAGCTCGGCGAATTTCGCCTCGGTGAAGTACGGGGTGTCCACGGCCCGCTGCCGGCGCAACTCGTCCATCAGGACCTTCGCGAGGTTCGCCCGTACGTCGGGAGTCGCGGTCCGCAGCGGATCCGCGGATTCCTTCCACCGCTCCTCGTCACCGGCGATCTCGGCCAGGCCCGCGTACTCCAGGCCGAGCAACCCGGTCTGTTCCAGGTTGGGCATGGTGACGCGCCAGCCGCGCTCCAGGTCCGTGAAGAGCCGGTACTCGGCGACGGCGGCGAGCGCCTCCAGGGTGACTTCGGCCAGCGGCTCCACCTCGGTGGGGTTGGCGGCGTACTCATGACGCGACAGGCCCATGGCCGCCACGACCTCCTCGCCGAGCCGCTTCCAGCGCAGTCCGTTTTCACCCGCTTCGACCATGGCGCGGTAGAGGGCTCCGCGCAGCTGGGTGACCATGACGAAGTCGTTGAAGTGCCCCGCCTGAAGGCTGGCGTCCTGCCGGTTGTCGACGAAGGTGAGCAACTTGCGCGCGTCCGGACCGAGATCCTCTTCCGGCACGCTCTTGAGGTGGCGCACGATCGAGGCACTGACGACGGAGGTGGCCGTCGACCGTCCCTCCTGGTCCAGCGTCATCAGTTTGGCGAAGTCCCGCTCCCTGACACTCTCGTAGCCCACGCCGCACTCCAGGCAGAAGAGGAAGGGCGCCGGGAGGTAGGCGGCGTACAGTCCGTCGCGGTCCTTGCCCGCCGAGCTGCCGTCGGGACGCACCCACACCGGCTGCGGAGCCCGCTTCTTGCGGCTCGGAGTGAGGACCGGGGCGCCCTTCTTCTCGTCGAAGGTGAGCCAGCTGTCGGGGAAACGGCGCTGCTCGATGGCCTCCCCGAGGTGCTCGGGCCAGGGGCTGACGGAGGAGACGTAGAGATATCCCTGCTCGTCGTCCTCGTCCTCTCGGGTGCGGAAGTGGACCGAGCCGTCGTCACGCTGCTCACGGGCCACCGTCAGGTACTCCTGGCCGCATTCCCGGCAGAAGGACAGCGGAAGCAGCAGCTTGTCGGGGGCGCCGGGGACGCGTTGCTGGTAGGTGCGGGTGATGTGGCGCTCCCCCTCCGGCTCCAAGGACACATGGGCGGAGCCGCCCTTGGAGAGGAACTGGTGCAGCCTGAAGGCGAACAGCGGACGGTCGCCGTCCGGCGGTCGGGTCTGCGAACCCGCCTGGAGGGTGGTCCGGATGGCCTCCGCGCACTCGGCGAACAGTTCGTCCTCGGGATGTTCCACCGCGACGTCGAAGGCTTCGGCGCGCAGGAGTGCGGCCGCCTTCTCCACGGTGACAGGTTCGGCGCGCACCAGCGGCGTACTGCCGTCCTCGTCCTTGGTGCGGACGAGGCCGAAGGTCGTCTCGATCCAGCGGGCCAGTGGGTCGGCGGCGAGCTGCTCGTACTCCTTGGACGGGTTGTTCTCCCGCACGCAAGCGGCGAGTTCGGCTGGCGTCGGAACATCCGCTCCGGTTGCTCGGACCAGGGTTTCGCCGACGACTCGCTTGGGGTCGATCTCGGTGTCGAAAAGGGTCGAGGCGACCCGGGCGACCTCGCGGCGGCGGACGGAGGGGGTGCCGCCCGTGGCCATGGTGGCGGAGGTGCCCACGCACTGCAGGGCGGGCGACTCGCAGGCCTCACGAACCCGGCGTACCAGCATCGCGACGTCGGCGCCCTGACGCCCCCGGTAGGTGTGCAGCTCGTCGAGGACGAGGAAGCGGAGCCCCTTGGCGTTGCCGATGAGCTGCTTGCGCTCCTCGGGACGGGTCAGCATCAGCTCCAGCATCACGTAGTTGGTGAGCAGGATGTCCGGCCGGTCATTGAGGACGGCGGCCTTCTCCTCCTTGCTCTCCTGGCCGGTGTAACGGGCGTAGGAGACCGGCTCATTCTTCTTGCCGTAGCCGGCGGTGAGGAACTTCTCCAGCTCGCCCATCTGACTGTTGGCCAAAGCGTTCATGGGATAGACGATGATCGCCTTGATGCCAGGGGCGGCACCCTCTTCCTTTTCCCGCAGCACCCGGTCGACGATGGGAACGATGTAGCCGAGACTCTTGCCCGAACCGGTGCCCGTGGTCAGGACGAAGCTGGAGCGCGAAGCCGCCGCCTCGATCGCGTCGCGCTGGTGGCGGTGGAAGGTGACGGGCCGCACGGTGGCGCCCCGCTTGGCTTTGCCCGTACGGAAGATGCGGGCACACTCCGGGTGCAGTAGTCCTCCCTCGACCGCGAGGTCGTCGACGCAACCGCCGGACTCGAAACTCGGGTTGAGCGAGAGGTAGGGGTCGGGCCACTGGTCGCCGTCGGCCAGCGACTTCGACACCTTCTCCTCGATGCGCGGGTCGTCGATCACCACCGATCCGGAGGTGTACTCCTTGTAGTCCCGGATGAGCCGCCGGTGTACTTCGAAGACGTCCACGTAATCCTCACTCGTTCCCGACGCGGTCCGCACGCCACGCTAGCTACCCGCGACCTTCGCCGTGCGCTACTCCCCTGGATCGCACGACTCATATAACATCACGGACATGTGAACTTAGTCAACGCACACATAGTCCACCAGGGGAGCCCTAACGGCCCATGCTCATGCCAGACTCTTCCCGGGACGCCCGGGGACGGGCTCATCGGGATACGGACGGGGTCGCACCGCGTATGGACATCGAACAGCCGATCGCCGAGCGGTACCGCATCAAGCACAGGATCGGCCGGGGCGGAATGGGGATCGTCTGGCTCGCCCACGACGAGCACCTGGGGCGCGATGTCGCGCTCAAGACCATGAACCCGCCGCCAGGCCTCACCGAGGAACAGTTGGCTCGGGAATCCGAACGCTTCCGGCGCGAGGCCCAGGCCGCCGCCCGCCTCGACCACGCCGGTATCGCGACTGTCTACGACCTCGGCGAGGAGAAGGGCACCCGCTACCTCGTCATGCAGTACGTCACCGGCATCGATCTCGACGACCGAGTTGCTGAACAGGGGCCGCTGTCGCTCTTGGAGGCCGCCTCGATCGGCGTCCAGATCGCCGCGGTTCTCGGATCCGTACACGTCCGCGACATCGTCCACCGTGACCTGAAGGGCAGCAATGTCATCATCCGTACCGACGGAGTGGTGAAGGTCCTCGACTTCGGTGTCGCCGCTTTCCTCTCCCCTGACGTCGTCAAGCTCACCGCCACGGGTGAGCAGGTGGGAAGTCTGGAGTGCATGGCCCCCGAACAGATCAAGGGCAAGCAGGTCGACCAGCGCACCGACCTGTACGCCCTTGGCTGTCTGCTGCACAAGATGCTCACCAGCGAACCCGTCTTCGCGCACGACTCCGACCTGATGCTTCCCGGCCTCATCCTCGACCACCCGCCGACACCTCTGCGCGAGCTGCGCCCGGAAATCCCCGGCGACTTGGAGGAGTTGATCCTCCAGCTGCTCGCCAAGGACCCCCGTGCCCGCCCCGCACACGCGGGTGAAGTGTGGCAGCGGCTTGCCGGCTGGCTTCCTGAACGTGGCGATCCCGCGGCTGCCCTCACCCCGTGGGCGGAGGTAGACCCCCTGCGCCCCTTCACCCACCCCATGGGCCCCGACGCCCGGCCCGTACGCGCGTGGGCGAAGCCAGGCCGGGCGAACTGAGCTTCTCCCTCTTCGTGCTGCAGGCCGCCGCCTTCGGGGCAGCGGGGCCCACTCGTGACGCATCCTCGGTCGGACCTTACGGCTATGTCGAACGGGCTGACGAGCGCGCGATGGTGTACGGGAACCATTCGAGTACGGCTCGGATCTCGGCCCTGTGCAAGGCATCCAGGGTGGGGGGGCCCGGCCCTGCGGCGTAAGACAGGGGGTCTCTGTCCGACCTTGCTTCGGTCTCACCGCTGATTGCGGGATCCTGGCGTCAGCTCTTGAATAGACCGCAGTCGGTGGCGCATAGGTGCCCCATTCAGGAACTCAGCTCGTACAGATCGCCGTTATCGGAGGACAGTGTGGAAGCGAAATCGATGACCCTGCGCGATCTGTTCGGGCCGGACCGGCGACTCGTCGTGCCGGTCTTCCAGAGGCCGTACGTCTGGACGGAGGACCGGAACTGGCGACCGCTGTGGGAGGACGTCACCGCTCTGGTTCACCAAAGAATGGCGGATGAGGAAGTTCATCCGCACTTTCTTGGCGCGGTCGTGCTGGATCAGCTGCTGACACTCACGGGGTCGATGCCCGCCAGACAGGTCATCGACGGACAGCAGAGGCTGACAACACTTCAGGTTCTGCTTGCCGCGGTCCGTGATGTCGCACGGGAGCTCGATGTCCAGGACAGGTACGTACGTGCGCTCGTCAAACTGACCGCCAACGACGACGACATGACCGACGACCCGCACGCCGCCTACAAGGTGTGGCCTACCAACATTGACCGTGACTCGTTCCGCATGGTCATGGACGGTCGGCTCCGGCGGCCCGCCGACGTCGCATTCCCCGTCGCTCCAGACGCCTCGGCGATCGTCCAGGCGTACTGGTTCTTTCGCAACCGCACGGTCGAGTGGGCACAAGAGCTGAACTATGAAAGCAGGCTGGACAAGGGCTTTGATGCCTTGGTGCGCGTGCTTCGCGACAAGTTCGAGTTGGTCGTTATCGATCTCAAGCCCGAGGACAACGCCCAGGTCATCTTCGAGGCTCTTAACGACCGAGGCACCCCGTTGCAGGCATCCGACCTGGTCAAGAACCTAGTCTTCCAGCAGGCGGAGGAGCAAGGACTTCCGGTGGAGGAGCTGTACAGGGACTTGTGGGCGCAGCTGGAGACGCCTGACTGGCGCAAGGAGGTGCGGCAGGGAAGGCTGAAGCGGCCTCGCCTTGACGTCTTCCTCATGCAGTACCTGACGGGTGAACTTGCCGAGGAGGTGATGGCCCCAGAGCTCTTCCTGACCTTTCGCAGGTACGTTAAGGCCGCTGATATGGGCCTGGTCAATCTGATGAGGCGCTTGGTGGAGCGGGCAGGTGTCTACCGACAGCTGACGGCCGAGGAACAGCCGCTGACACCGGAAGGCCGCTTTCTGCGCACTGTTGGTGTTCTGGACGCCAACACCGTGATGCCCGTGCTTCTGTGGCTGGTGAGCCGTTTCGACGAGGACGACCGGGCCGGCGCGGTGGCCACCCTGGACTCTTACCTGGTGCGACGCACTGTCTGCCGCCTGACGACGAAGAACTACAACCGGCTCTTCCTGGAACTGCTCAAGGAGCTGAAGGCGAAGGACGACCCGTCGGTCGTGGCGGACTTTCTGCTCCGACAGGAAACCGACTCCGGGTTCTGGCCCCACGATCGCGATATCCGAGATGTATTTCGGTCCCAGCCGTTGTACAAGCAGCTCACGCGGACCCGGATGCGGCTGCTGCTGGCCGAGTTGGAGGACTCCCTGTATTCGGGCAAGACCGAGCGACAGGTTCACAACGGGGAGTTGACGATCGAGCACCTACTGCCCCAGGCCTGGGAGGAGCACTGGCCGCTTCCCGAGGGCGGAGGCGGCGGAAGCGTCGAGGTTCATGAGCGCAGGCAGTCCCTCCTCCACACCGTGGGAAATCTGACTCTGCTCACCGGCAGACTGAACACATCGGTTTCCAATGGTCCCTGGGAGCGCAAGAGGAACGACATCCTCGTGCACAGTGCACTTTCGTTGAACCGTTCCCTGCCTGCTCAGTGGGACGAGGAGAGCATCCTGGCCCGGGCTGACCATCTGTCCGAGGCGTTCTCACGGCGCTGGCAACGCCCGGATGGAGGCGCGCCCACCTCCTCGGTCGCAGGCTTCCCGGCACCCCGGCTGGGGGCGCGGGAGGCTACCCCCGTCGGTAGGCCGGCGACGGTTCAGATGCCCCGGTCCCGTCGCGATGTCGCACGCCACATGCGAGAGGCCTTTGCCGGGCTGCCGGTCGGAAGCGTTCTGACGGTGTCGCAGATAGCGGCGGTCCCCACGAGCCAGTACCAGGCCGGGGAGATCAGCCCTGGCGCTGTGGCCGCCAGACTTCGCGCCGACAACGTTCCCAGCATCCGGGCCGTACCTGGTTCCAGCCCACTTTCCGCCCGCAAGACCAGCTGAACCGTCCCGCACTCGTGCGGGCGTGCACATCCTCGGGACGGAATCTGTCTCGAACTGGTGTTGCCTGCTGTCGCGGCGAACTGTTGGAACCATAGGAGAGGGTTCGGATGGGGTGGCAAGAGGGCGCCGTGGAACTGGACGCGCGGATGCTCGAGCGTCCGCTTCCTTCCGATGCAGTGGGAAAGCTGGGAGCCTGGTTGGCCGACGACGGGGCGCCGTACGCGGACGGGACCGGCGCGCACGCAGTTCGCTACATCCCGAGGTCCTGGGCCGGCATCCGGCCGTGGCCCTCGGGGTTGGCTGAGCAGGGCGGACGTAAGCCAACTTTGCTGAGCCGAGCGCAGGTGTTAGCGGTGGCCCGGACTGGGGTAGCAACGGCTAGCTGGACCGAGACACTCATCGCCAGCTACGTCTGGGGGCAAGGTGACAACGGGTACGGGGCCTACCGGCTGGGTGAGATCCTGCGCGCAGGCCCGGTCGAGGCGGTGCTGGCACAGGCTATTGCAATGCTGGCCACCGATGGCGCCGTGGCGGGCTACCGCAGGTTGAGCGGCGCGATCGCAGGCCTTGGACCTGCGTTCTTTACCAAGTTCCTCTACTTTGCCGGCGGCGCCGTAGTGGATGCGCCGGGGCCGCGCCCGCTCATCCTCGACCAGCGCATAGCTCGTGTCCTGCGCGCGTACACGACACGACTGGGGGAGGGGATCGGGCTTCAGGAACCCGCGAAGCTCGCTGCCTGGCTGTGGAGCGACGGCGGGTGGACCCCGCACCGCTACGACGTGTACCTGAGATGGGCACGCGGCGTTACCGACCAGCTGGCCGGGTCCACGCACTGGCCGCTCGCTCCCGACCTACTGGAATTGGCACTGTTTGGCGGCGCATGGACCCCGTAGAAGGCCCCCGGACCGTCCTCCGCTTCGGCGCGTCCGCCACCCTTTGAGCCCGGCCCCGTGACCAATACTCCCGATCGCCCTCACGAGGCGCCTGCCTCCAGGTGGGGCGTGCAAATCTGGCGGTCGAGACGCTTCCGCCGAGTACCGCCCACTGAACGAGCCGCGTGCGCAGGACCAGGACGAGACGACGGTTCACGCCATGCCGGTGCAGTGCCGGAGCCTGGGGCGCGGAGACTTGTCACGCTGGTCGTCGTAGGGCGGCTCGACACCCCGCCGGTCCGAACGTCGCAGCGGGTGCTCCCACGAGGTGGGCGCAGGCTCAGCCCGTGACACGGCGCCCGTCTACGACAGAGGACGCGCCCGCGTGGTGCGGGTCCTCTTCTGCGTGAAGTGATCAGCCGGAGGACTTGGATGCGCGGTCGGACCCCAGGCTGCGTCGCGAGGCCGGAGACGTCATGGCAGGTGGTGGTTCACCTCCTCGCCCAGACGCGGTCGGCGTGACCCGACCGACATCGGATGTTGCGAGGCCATTTCGGCGACAACCCTCCGTAAAGGCTGACGGTTACTCAGCTTTTCCTGACCTCCAGTCAGTCATTCAAGATCATCTTGCACGTGCGTTGCACAAGGTGCTGAAAAGCAACAGTGATCAGTGAAGGGCCGTGAAGGTAAGTATTCGCAGGTCAGATGGCATGCTGCGGTGTTGTGCCCCCTGGGCTCAAGGGGCACAACACCCCGCCCGTCAGATGTCCCGGAAGATCTCGATCTGCGCCCCGATCGAGTTCAGGCGTTCGGCGAGGTCCTCGTAACCCCGGTTGATGACGTACACGTTGCGCAGCACCGACGTGCCCTCGGCCGCCATCATCGCCAGCAGGACGACCACGGCGGGGCGCAGTGCGGGCGGGCACATCATCTCGGCGGCGCGCCAGCGGGTCGGGCCCTCGACCAGTACCCGGTGGGGGTCCAGGAGTTGGAGCCGGCCACCGAGGCGGTTGAGGTCGGTGAGGTAGATCGCGCGGTTGTCGTAGACCCAGTCGTGGATGAGGGTCTGGCCCGACGCGACCGCCGCGATGGCCGCGAAGAACGGGACGTTGTCGATGTTCAGGCCCGGGAACGGCATGGGGTGGATCTTGTCGATCGGGGCTTCGAGCTTGGAGGGACGGACCGTGAGGTCGACCAACCGGGTGCGGCCGTTGTCCGCGAAGTACTCGGGGCTGCGGTCGTGGTCGAGGCCCATCTCCTCCAGGACCGCCAGCTCGATCTCCAGGAACTCGATCGGCACGCGGCGCACCGTCAGCTCCGACTCGGTCACCACGGCGGCGGCGAGCAGGCTCATCGCCTCGACCGGGTCCTCGGAGGGGGAGTAGTCGACATCGGTGTCGATGTTCGGCACGCCGTGCACGGTGAGCGTGGTGGTGCCGATGCCCTCGACCTTGACGCCCAGCGCCTCCAGGAAGAAACACAGGTCCTGGACCATGTAGTTGGAGGAGGCGTTGCGGATGACGGTGACGCCGTCGTGCCGGGCGGCGGCCAGCAGCGCGTTCTCGGTCACGGTGTCGCCGCGCTCGGTCAGCACGATCGGCCGGTCGGGGCGGACAGTGCGGTCCACCTGCGCGTGGTACTGGCCCTCGGTGGCCGCGATGTCCAGACCGAACCGGCGCAGCGCGATCATGTGCGGCTCGATGGTGCGCGTGCCCAGGTCGCAGCCGCCGGCGTAGGGCAGCTTGAAGTGGTCCACGCGGTGCAGCAGCGGGCCGAGGAACATGATGATCGAGCGGGTGCGGACGGCGGCCTCCGCGTCGATCGCCGCCATCTCCAGCTCGGCGGGCGGGGCGAGTTCCAGGTCGACGCCGTCGTTGATCCAGCGGGTGCGCACACCGATGGAGTTGAGGACCTCCAGGAGGCGGTACACCTCCTCGATCCGCGCCACCCGGCGCAGCACCGTGCGCCCCTTGTTCAGCAGTGTGGCGCACAGCAGGGCCACGCACGCGTTCTTGCTGGTCTTGACGTCGATGGCGCCGGACAGCCGGCGACCGCCGACCACGCGCAGATGCATCGGACCCGCGTAACCGAGCGACACGATCTCACTGTCGAGGGCCTCGCCGATGCGGGCGATCATCTCAAGGCTGATGTTCTGGTTGCCGCGCTCGATGCGGTTGACCGCGCTCTGGCTGGTGCCGAGCGCCTCCGCGAGCTGCGACTGGGTCCAGCCTCGGTGCTGCCGAGCGTCACGGATGAGCTTGCCGATGCGTACGAGGTAGTCGTCTGCCATGAGGTTGAGGCTATCTCAGATATGAGATGGCGCCCGTTGGGGGGTCCATTCGGGTGACGCCCCTTCGGGTGACCGTGGTGACGGCCCGTCAACGCCCCTGCTCAGCCTCACGCCCTCACGCGGCATTCAGAACTTAAGGGATAGTCAGGGGCGAATCGGCTGATGTTGGGGAAAATGGTGGCCGATCGGGCTGTCTCGCCCGGTGTGCCCGGAAGTCCTGTCCGTACGGCAGCGGGGGAGCTGCCGCATCCCGATCTCCCCGTGCGCCCCCCTTCGGGGGTGGTGGCCGCCGCGCGCGCCGGCCCGGAATGCGTGCCGGGCCGGGTTGGGCATGACCATCCGACGCCCATGTACTAGAGTTATCTCGACATCGAGATATCTGCCGAGGCGCACCGCAGCCGCCACGCCAGTAAGGGCCACCTAACTTAGCCTTACCTTAGCGGATCGGCCCAGCCGGCGTGGCGGCAGGATTGACGGTGGTACGCGCACATCAATGAAGGAGACTGTCGTGTCGGCGAACAGCTTCGACGCCCGCAGCACGCTGCCGGTGGGCGACGAGTCGTACGAGATCTTCCGGCTGGACAAGGTGGAGGGCTCGGCCCGCCTGCCGTACAGCCTCAAGGTCCTGCTGGAGAACCTGCTCCGCACGGAGGACGGCGCGAACATCACCGCCGACCACATCCGCGCACTCGCCAACTGGGACTCCCAGGCCCAGCCCTCCCAGGAGATCCAGTTCACGCCGGCCCGCGTGATCATGCAGGACTTCACCGGCGTTCCCTGCGTGGTGGACCTCGCCACGATGCGTGAGGCCGTCAAGGAGCTGGGCGGCGACCCGGCCAAGATCAACCCGCTGGCGCCGGCCGAGCTGGTCATCGACCACTCCGTCATCGCCGACAAGTTCGGCACGAACGACGCCTTCAAGCAGAACGTCGAGCTGGAGTACGGCCGCAACAAGGAGCGCTACCAGTTCCTGCGCTGGGGCCAGACCGCGTTCGACGAGTTCAAGGTCGTACCGCCGGGCACCGGCATCGTCCACCAGGTGAACATCGAGCACCTGGCCCGCACGGTCATGGTCCGGGGCGGCCAGGCGTACCCCGACACCCTCGTCGGCACCGACTCGCACACCACCATGGTCAACGGTCTCGGTGTCCTCGGCTGGGGCGTCGGCGGCATCGAGGCCGAGGCCGCGATGCTCGGCCAGCCGGTCTCCATGCTGATCCCGCGCGTCGTCGGCTTCAAGCTGACCGGTGAGCTGCCCGCCGGCACCACCGCCACCGACCTCGTCCTCACCATCACCGAGATGCTCCGCAAGCACGGTGTGGTCGGCAAGTTCGTCGAGTTCTACGGCGAGGGCGTCGCCGCCACCTCCCTGGCCAACCGCGCCACCATCGGCAACATGTCGCCGGAGTTCGGCTCCACCGCCGCGATCTTCCCGATCGACGACGAGACCCTGAACTACCTGCGCCTGACCGGCCGCTCCACGCAGCAGGTCGCCCTGGTGGAGGCCTACGCCAAGGAGCAGGGCCTCTGGCTGGACCCGCAGGCCGAGCCGGACTTCTCCGAGAAGCTCGAGCTGGACCTGTCCACGGTCGTGCCGTCCATCGCCGGCCCGAAGCGCCCGCAGGACCGCATCGTCCTCGCCGAGGCCGCCCAGCAGTTCGCCAAGGACGTCCTGAACTACGTCGAGGCGCCCGTCGGGCAGACGCCGGCCGCCTCCGACTCCCCGGTCGACGAGGCCAGCGCCGAGTCCTTCCCGGCCTCCGACGCCCCGGCCTACGGCCACCAGGAGAACGGCGCCGGCGCGCCGCGGCACGGCGAGGGCACCGGTGCCGTCCCGTCCCACCCGGTGCAGGTGACCGCCCCCGACGGCACCACCTACGAGCTGGACCACGGTGCGGTGACGGTCGCGGCCATCACCTCCTGCACCAACACCTCCAACCCGTACGTCATGGTCGCCGCCGCCCTGGTGGCCAAGAAGGCGGTCGAGAAGGGCCTGACCCGCAAGCCGTGGGTCAAGACCACCCTCGCCCCGGGCTCGAAGGTCGTCACCGACTACTTCGAGAAGGCGGGCCTGACCCCGTACCTGGACAAGGTCGGCTTCAACCTCGTCGGCTACGGCTGCACCACCTGCATCGGCAACTCCGGCCCGCTGCCGGAGGAGGTCTCCAAGGCCGTCAACGACCACGACCTCGCGGTCACGTCGGTCCTCTCCGGCAACCGGAACTTCGAGGGCCGCATCAACCCCGACGTCAAGATGAACTACCTGGCGTCCCCGCCGCTGGTCGTCGCGTACGCCCTCGCGGGCTCCATGAAGGTGGACATCACCAAGGACGCCCTGGGCACCGACCAGGACGGCAACCCGGTCTTCCTGAAGGACATCTGGCCCTCCGAGGCCGAGGTCAACGAGGTCGTCGCCAACGCCATCGGCGAGGACATGTTCAACAAGTCCTACCAGGACGTCTTCGCGGGCGACGCCCAGTGGCAGGCGCTGCCGATCCCGACCGGCAACACCTTCGAGTGGGACCCGCAGTCGACGTACGTCCGCAAGCCCCCGTACTTCGAGGGCATGACCATGGAGACCACCCCGGTCTCCGACATCACGGACGCCCGCGTCCTGGCCAAGCTGGGCGACTCGGTCACCACCGACCACATCTCCCCGGCCGGTGCCATCAAGGCCGACACCCCGGCCGGCAAGTACCTCACCGAGCACGGTGTGGAGCGCCGCGACTTCAACAGCTACGGCTCCCGCCGCGGCAACCACGAGGTCATGATCCGCGGTACGTTCGCCAACATCCGCCTGCGCAACCAGATCGCGCCGGGCACCGAGGGCGGCTACACCCGCGACTTCACCCAGGCGGACGCCCCGGTGTCGTTCATCTACGACGCCTCGCGCAACTACATCGAGCAGGGCATCCCGCTGGTCGTCCTCGCGGGCAAGGAGTACGGCTCCGGCTCGTCCCGCGACTGGGCGGCCAAGGGCACCGCGCTGCTCGGTGTGAAGGCCGTCATCGCCGAGTCGTACGAGCGCATCCACCGCTCGAACCTCATCGGCATGGGCGTCCTGCCGCTCCAGTTCCCGGAGGGCCGGAACGCCGAGTCCCTCGGCCTGACCGGCGAGGAGTCCTTCTCCATCTCCGGTGTGACCGAGCTGAACGACGGCACCACGCCGCGCACGGTCAAGGTCACCACCGACACCGGTGTCGAGTTCGACGCGGTCGTCCGCATCGACACCCCCGGTGAGGCCGACTACTACCGCAACGGCGGCATCATGCAGTACGTGCTGCGCAGCCTGATCCGCAAGTAAGCGGCACGGCAGGGCGGTCCAGGGCCGCATCCCCGACCCCGGGGGTGCGGCCCTCGCCGTACCCCCGCCGCCCGCCCCGAGCCCCTCAGTCCGCGAGGAACGCCGAGAGGTCCGGCAGCGTCAGTTCGGCCCAGATCACCTTGCCGTGCGGGGTGTACCGGGTGCCCCAGCGCTCGGCCAGCTGGGAGACCAGGAACAGCCCCCGGCCTCCCTCGTCGGTCGTCGCGGCGTACCGCAGATGCGGCGAGGTGCTGCTGCCGTCGGCCACCTCGCAGATCAGCGTGCGGTCCCGGATCAGCCGCACATGGACGGGATCGGAGCCGTACCGGATGGCGTTGGTGATCAGCTCGCTCAGCACGAGTTCCATCCCGAAGCCCAGTTCCGACAGCCCCCACTCCTCCAGCCGGTCGGAGACGGCACCGCGCATCCTCGACACGGCGGCCGGGTCGCGCGGCACGTCCCAGTCGGCGACCTGCCCGGGCGGCAGCGCCCGGGTGCGGGCGACCAGCAGGGCCACGTCGTCCTTGGGGCGCTCGGGCAGCAGCTCCTCCAGCACCGCCCGGCAGCTCTCCTCCGGCGACCGGTCGGGGTGGCCGGCCAGTGCCCGGCGCAGCATCTCCAGGCCCACGTCCAGATCGCGCGAGCGGTCCTCGACCAGGCCGTCGGTGTACAGGACGAGCTGGCTGCCCTCGGCCAGCTCCAGCTCGGCCGTCTGGAACGGCAGGCCGCCCAGGCCCAGCGGCGGGCCGGCCGGCACGTCGGGGAAGACGACGCTGCCGTCGGGGTGGACCAGCGCGGGCGCCAGATGCCCGGCCCGGGCCATGGCGCAGTGCCGCGTCACGGGATCGTAGATCGCGTAGAGACAGGTGGCGCCCACGATCTCCCCGGCCCGGTCCGCGCCGGCCTCGTCCTGGTCGATGCGGCCGACCAGGTCGTCCAAGTGATGGAGCAGCTCGTCGGGCGGCAGGTCGAGGGTGGAGAAGTTGTGCACCGCCGTCCGCAGCCGGCCCATCGTCGCGGCGGCGTGCAGACCGTGTCCGACCACGTCACCGACGGCCAGCGCCACCCGGCCGCCCGGCAGCGGGATCACGTCGAACCAGTCACCGCTCACCCCGGACTGCGCCGGCAGATAGCGGTAGGCGACGTCGAGCGCGCTCTGCTCGGGCAGGGCCCGCGGCAGCAGACTGCGCTGGAGCGTGACCGCGAGGGCGTGCTCGCGGGTGAAGCGGCGGGCGTTGTCGATGCTGACCGCGGCCCGGGCCACCAGTTCGTCCGCCAGGGACACCTCCTCCGCGTCGAAGGCCTCCCGCTTGGCACGCCAGAAGTTGGCCATGCCCAGCACGACCCCGCGCGCCTGGATCGGAGCGGCGATCAGCGAGTGGATGCCGTAGTCCAGGATCTGCCGGGTGCGCTCCGGGTCCTGCGCTTGCCAGCCGTCGGCCGACGACAGGTCCGTCACCAGCTCGGAGCGTCCGGCGCCGTAACCGCGGGCCTGCGGGGTGGACGGCAGGAAGTCGATCAGCCGGCCCTCCTCGTAGAGCGGGTGGTCGTCCCGGATGCCGCTCACCGCGACCCGCCGCATGTCCGTCGCCGCCGGCATCGTGTCCCGCACCGGGGCGGGTTCGTCCCCGTGCAGTACGGCGTCGGCCAGGTCGACGGTGACGAAGTCGGCGAAGCGGGGCACGGCGACCCGCGCCAGCTCGTCGGCCGTGCGGACCACGTCCAGGCTGCTGCCGATGCACAGGCCCGCGTCGTACAGCAGCTCCAGGCGCTCCCTGGCGGCCTCGGCGCGGCCCGACACCGCCTGGAGCTCGGTGGAGTCGCGCAGCGTCACGACGGTCCCGCCGGGGCCGCCCGCCCGGTCCGTGGGCCGCTGGTTGACCGCGAGCAGACGGCCCTTGGCGAAGTGCACCTCGTCGCTGGCCTCGCGTCCGGAGGCGAGCAGCTCCACCGTCGCGGGTTCGAGGTCCGGCAGTTCCCGCACCGTGCGTCCCTCGCTGTCGGCGGGCAGCTCCAGCAGACGTCTGGCCTCGTCGTTGACGAGCAGCAGCCGGCCGTCGGGGCCCACGATGAGCACGCCCTCGCGCACCGAGTGCAGGACCGTGTCGTGGTGCTCGTACATGCGGGTCATCTCGTCCGGAGCCAGGCTGTGGGTCTGGCGCCGCAGCCTGCGGCCCACCAGCGCCGTACCGCTCGTCGACACCACGAGGGCGCCGGCCCCCGCGCCCAGGATGATCGGCAGCTGCCGGTCCAGCTCGCTGGTGACGTTCCTGACCTTCAGTCCGGCGGAGACCAGCGCGATCACCTTGCCACGGGGGTTCTCGACGGGCACGGTGGCCTGCACCTCGTGGCCCAGCGGACCGTGGACGCTCTCGGTGTAGACCTTCCCGGCCAGGGAGGGTCCGATGTTGCCCACGAACCGCTTGCCGATCCGGCTGGGTATCGGATGGGTGTACCGGATGCCGTGCGTGTCCATGACCACGATGAAGTCGACACCGGCGGGCCCGCGCGCCGCCTCGGTGAGCGGCTGGAGGACCTTGGACGGATCAGGGCGTTGCAGGGCTTGTCGCAGGCCCGGGGAGTGGGCGAAGGTCTCGGCGACGGCGACGGACCGGCGTCTGGCCTCCGTGGTGGTGTCCCGCCGCGACTGGAGGACGAGGGCGAGGACGGCGCAGAGCACGAGCAGCACCACCAGCGCCACCTGGAGCAGGAAGACCTGCCCGGCGACGCTGCGGGGGCTTTTGCCGATCACAGTGCGCCATGCGAGGCGCCGGAATCGGGCAGGTGCGTCTGACATGCGGCATTTGTAGCACTGGTGAATTCCGGCTGGCTATGGTCCGTCCACGAGATGGACGGTCCGTATGCCGTCCCGGGATTTCTGACCCGGGACGGCACCTGCTGTCCAGCATCCACCCGCCGCGCCCGGCATTCAAACGGTCACCGGCGGGACGGGGCGGGTGGAGGGGGGCGGCGACCTGCCCGGGGGGCGGGCGCCGCGTGGCTTGTGCGCCGGCGTGGGACGCGAGACATCGTTGTCAAAAGGTTCGTACCTGACTCTACCGCCGCAACCGACAACGATGTCAACCCACTTGACCGTTCCTGCCGGGTGAGGCGGGCGCGCGCCTGCCCGGGCGCGGGCGGTCTTCCGTGGTACCGGTGACGCACGCTACTGTCCCTGCGGCTTGTGCGACCCGTGGTGCGCGACCCGTCCGTAAGGAGGAAGGGCCGCGTCATGCGTTTACGACCCCCGTCCCTGCTGCTGGCCGCGCTCCTGGCGACCGCCGGCACCGCAACCCCCGCCCTCGTGCCCCCCGCCCTCGCGGCGCCCGCCGCGCCACCCCGCCTCGTCCAGGACCCCACGCCGTATGTCGATCCGCTGATCGGCACCAGCAACGGCGGCAACGTGTTCCCGGGCGCCGTCGTGCCGTTCGGCATGCTCTCCTGGAGCCCGGAGAACACCCGCGGCGACGCGACGAGAACGGCCGCCCCGGGCGGCTACCGGTACGACGCCACCCGCATCCGGGGCTTCAGCCTCACCCACATGTCCGGCACCGGCTGCGCCGGCGGCAGCGGCGACATCCCGTTCTTCCCGTACGCCGGCGAGGTCACCTCCTCCCCGGCGAGCGACACGGGCAACACCGTCTACGCGTCCGGGTTCACCCACGCCGACGAGACCGCCGAACCCGGCCACTACAAGGTCGCCCTCGCCTCCGGCGTCACCGCCGACCTCACCGCCACCGCCCGCACCGGCTCCGCCCGCTTCACGTTCCCCGCCGGGGCACCCGCCTCCCTGCTCGTGCGCACCTCCGACTCCGAGGTGGGCTCCGAGGACTCGGCGGTCTCGATCGACCCGGACACCCGCACCGTCTCCGGCTCGGTCACCTCCGGGAACTTCTGCGGCCACCTCGACCCCGAAGGGCGGCGCGCCTACTACACCCTGCACTTCACCGCCCGCTTCGACCGCGCCTTCGAGGCCACCGGCACCTGGCACGACGACACGCTCCGGCCCGGGTCCCGGCAGGCGTCCGGCGGCACCGGCGGCTTCTCGCACGGCGGCCGGCCCGTCGCGGGCAGGGGCGCCGGCGGATACGTGGAGTTCGCGCCCGGCGCCGGACCGGTGAACGCCGAGGTCGGCATCTCCTACGTCAGCCGGGCGGCGGCCGAGGCCAACCTCGCCGCCGAGAACCCGCCGGGCCGCACCTTCGACGCCGTCCGCGACGCGGCCCGGCGCGCCTGGCGGGAGCGGCTGGGCGCCGTCCGGGTCGGCGGCGGCACCGAGGCCGAGCGCACCACCTTCTACACCGCGCTGTACCACGCGCTGCTGCACCCCAACGTCATCAGCGACGCCGACGGCGGGTACCGGGGAGCCGACGGACGGGTGCACACCGCCGGCGGCGCACCCCCCGGCGGGGACGCCCGGCGGGGCCCCGCCGGGCGCCGCCCGCACGCCCAGTACGGCACCTTCTCCGGCTGGGACGTCTACCGCGACCAGCTCCAGCTCCTCACCCTCCTCGACCCGGACACCGGCTCCGACATCGCCCGGTCGCTCTACACCCTGGCCCGCCAGAACAACGGCGTCTGGGACCGCTGGCTGCACGGCGCGAGCGGCACCCACGTCATGAACGGCGACCCCGCGCCGACCGCGCTGGCCGGCATCCACGCCTTCGGCGGCACCGGCTTCGACCTGAAGGGCGCCCTGCGCTCGCTGGTCAGGGCGGCGACCGTGCCCACCCCGCAGGACCTGTCGGCGGCCGGCAAGCCGGTGCTGTCCGCCGGCCAGCGGCCCTCGCTCGACAAGTACCTGAAACTGCACTACATGCCCAGCGTGTCCAACGCCTGGGGCGGCGCCGCGGAGACCCTGGAGATGTCCACCGCGGACTTCGCCGTCTCCCAGCTCGCCCGGGCGGCGGGGGAGAAGGGCATACAGGCCCGCTTCGCCCGCCGCGCGCAGTGGTGGCAGAACAACCTCGACATCGCCGCCGCCCCCTCCGGCGCCTACATGGCCGACCGCAGGGCCGACGGCAGCTGGGTGACCGGCTTCGCCCCGGACACCGGACACGGCTTCGTGGAGGGCACGGCCGCCCAGTACACCTGGATGGTCCCGCACGACCCGGCGGGCCTCTTCGCCGCGCTCGGCGGCCGGGACCGGGCCCTGGCCCGGCTGGACGACTTCTTCCACGACGCCGGCGGCGGCTGGGCGTTCACCGGTGGCGACGGCACCGAGGCGGAACTGGACAACGAGCCGTCGATCAACGTCCCGTACCTGTACGACTACGCGGGCGCCCCCTACCGGACGCAGGAGACCGTCCGCGCGGTGATGCGGCAGCTCTGGTCCGACCGGCCCGGCGGCATCCCGGGCAACGACGACCTCGGCGCGATGTCGGCCTGGTACGTCTTCTCGGCCCTCGGCATGTATCCGCAGGTGCCGTCCCGGGCCGAACTGGTCCTCGCCTCCCCGCTGTTCGAGCGCGTCGAGATCAGCCGGCCGCACGGCAACGACATCTCCGTCCACGCGCCGGGAGCGGCGGCCGACGCGCCCTACGTCCAGTCCCTGCGGGTCGACGGGCGCCCCGGCGACCGCCCCTGGCTGCCCGCCTCCTTCGTCCGCGACGGCGGCCGGCTCGACTACACCCTGGGCCGCACCGCCAACCACGCCTGGGGCGCGGACAGCCCGCCGCCGTCCTTCCGGCAGGGCGAGCAGCCGTACCAGATCGGGGTCGGGCCCACCGCCGCCACCCTCGCACCCGGCGACAGCACCACGGTCGGCGTCCGCGCGCTGTCCCTGACCGGCGGCACCGGCCCGCGGGTGCGTTTCCGGGTGGAGACCCCGGCCGGGATCACCGCCACGCCCGCCGAGGGCACGGTCACCGGCGGCGCCCGGGAGATCACCCTCACCGCGGCCCGGGACGCGGAACAGGGCTTCGCCGACGTCAAGGTCACGGTGACCTCGGGCGGCACCTCCTACCGGCAGCCCGTGACCCTCACCGTGGCCGCCCCGGGCACGCTCCTCGCCGCCTACGACAACACGGGCGTCTCCGACGACTCCGGCGACCACGACGAGGCCGACTTCGACGGCGGCGGCTGGAGCTACTCACGCCAGGCGCTCGCCGCCGCCGGGCTCACGGGGGGCGCCCGGGGCACCGTCGACGGGCTGGTGTTCACCTGGCCCGCCTCACCCGACGGCCGCCCCGACAACGCCTCCGCGGCCGGGCAGACCGTCCGGCTGCCGGCCCCCGCGGACCGGCTGGCCTTCGTCGGCAGCGCGGTCGACGGCGACCGCCGCTCCGAGGCCACCGTCACGTACACCGACGGCACCACCGGCACCGTCGACCTCTCCTTCACCGACTGGACCATGGGCGGCGGAGGCGGCACCGTGCAGTACGGCAACGAGGTCGTCGCCAGGACCGCGTACCGCAATGTCGCGGGCGCGGACAAGGACCCGGTCGCGACGTACGTGTTCGCCACCCGGCCGTACCGGGCCCCGGCGGGCAGGGCGATCCGGAGTGTCACGCTCCCGCGCGACGGCGGCCTGCACGTGTTCACCCTCGCGACGGGCTGAGCCCCGCACACCGAAGCGGCCCGCTCCCGGAACCGGGAGCGGGCCGCTTCCACTGCCGTCCGCGCGCCGTCCGGCGCGCGCGGCCGGCCGCCGTACGCGCCGGACGGTCAGGCCAGCAATTCCACCTCCGCCAGATCCGAGGCGCCGTCCAGGACCAGGCGGTACCTCGTGTACGTGCCGGGCGCGGCGATGGTGAAGGCACGGGTCTGCCGGTCCCAGGCGAACGTCTCACCGGAGCGGTGGTCCAGGGTCCGCCAGGCCGTGCCGTCGGCCGAGCCCTGGAGGGTCCAGCCGGCCGGCGCCCTGGTGTGGTCCGCCGACGAGGTCAGCGTGTACTGCACCGGCTTCACGGCGCCCGGGACCGGCAGGTCCGCCGAGGTGAGCGTCGCGCTCGTCGCCGAGGTGTCGTCGAAGAGCGGGCCCTCGCCCTTCAGGACGTCCGACCGGGGTGCCGGGACCTTGTCGTCCCGGGTGACGGAGACCGGCGCCGCGTTCTTCCCCGTGCCCCACGTCGACGGTTCGGCGCCCATGGAGAAGTCCAGCACCCCGCCCTGGGACAGCAGGGAGTGAGGGAGCGAGGTCGACGTCCAGGGGCGGCCGTCGAACCTGACGCCCTGGACGTAGACGTTCCTGGCGCTGTTGTGCGGCGCCCGGACCACCAGGTCCCGGCCGTTCTCCAGGTGCACGGTGACCTGCTTGAACAGCGGGGAGCCGATGGAGTACTCGCCACTGCCCATGACCAGCGGGTAGAAGCCGAGCGCGGAGAAGAGGTACCAGGCCGACTGCTCGCCGTTGTCCTCGTCGCCGTGGTAGCCCTGCCCTATCTCACTGCCGGTGTAGAGCCGGGAGAGCGCCTCGCGCACGCGGGCCTGCGTCTTCCAGGGCTGGCCGGCCGCGTCGTACATGTAGAGCACGTGGTGCGCGACCTGGTTGGAGTGGCCGTACATGCCCATGCGGACGTCCCGGGCCTCGGTCATCTCGTGGATGACTCCGCCGTAGGAGCCGACGTAGTCCGGGGAGGCCGTCTCCGGGGTGGCGAAGTACGTGTCGAGCTTGTCCGCGAGCCCGTCCCGGCCGCCGTAGAGGTTGGCCAGGCCGCGGCTGTCCTGCGGGGCGGTGAAGGCGTAGCCCCAGCCGTTGGTCTCCGTGTAGTCGTAGCCCCATACGCGCGGGTCGTACTCCGAGGACTTCACGCGCCAGTCGCCCCCGGCGTCCCGGCCCTGGAAGAAGCCGGCCCTGGCGTCGAACAGCTTCACGTAGTCACGGGCCCGGTTGAGGAAGTACTGCGACTCCTCCCGGTAGCGTTTCTCGCCCGTCTTCCGGTAGAGCGCCTCGCCCATCTTCGCGATGCCGTAGTCGTTGACGTAGCCCTCCATCGCCCAGGACAGGCCCTCGTGCGTGTCGGTGCTGGTGTAGCCGAGGAAGGGCGACGTGCTCATGCCCTTGCGGCCCACGCCCGGCATCGGCGGGACGACGGTGGCGTTCTTCACGGCCGCGTCGTACGCCGCTCCCGCGTCGAACTTCACGCCCTTGACGTAGGCGTCGGCGAACGCCACGTCCGAGGAGGTGCCGGTCATCAGGTCCGCGTAGCCGGGGGAGGACCAGCGGGAGGTCCAGCCGCCGTCCTTGTACTGCTGCACGAACCCGTCGACCATCCGCCCCGCCTGGGAGGGCGTCAGGAACGAGTACGCCGGCCAGGTGGTGCGATAGGTGTCCCAGAAGCCGTTGTTGACGTACACCGTGCCGTCGACGATCTTCGCGCCGGTGTGTGTCGGGGTGTCCGGGCCCGGCATGGGGGAGAACGGGGAGGCGTACCGGTTCTTCCCGCCGGCCTTCTCGAAGCCGGAGTTGGGGTAGAGGTACAGCCGGTACAGCCCGGAGTACAGCGTGGTCAGCTGGTCCGGGGTCGCGCCCGCCACCTCGACCCTGCCCAGCAGCTTGTCCCAGACGCGCTGGGCGTGTGCCCTGACCGTGTCGAAGGACGCGCCGTCCGGTACCTCCTGGCGCAGGTTGTCCTTCGCCTGGTCGATGCCGATGAGCGAGGTCGCGATCCGCAGGGTGACGGTGCGGTCGGCGCCCGCGTCGAAGCGCAGGAAGCCCTTCACCCCGCTCGCGCCGCCGTCCGTCACCGGCTTGTCGAACTCGCCGTACACGAACAGCCGGGTCGCCCCCGCGGAGAGCCCCGACTTCACGTCCGAGTAACCGGTGAGGGTGCCGTGCTCCTTGTCGAGCGTCAGACCGGCCTGCTCGGTGACGTTGTCGAACAGCACGCTCGCGTCGTCACCGGGGTAGGTGAAGCGGAGGACGGCCGCATGGTCGGTCGGGGTCATCTCGGCCTTGAGGCCGTTGTCGAACCGGACGCCGTAGTAGTAGGGCCGCGCGGTCTCGTTCTCGTGCCGGAAGGGCAGTGCCCGCGCCTCGCGCCCGGTGTCCGGGGTGCCGGACGCGGCCGACGGCATCAGCTGGAAGGTCTGCCGGTCGCCCATCCACGGGCTCGGCTCGTGACTCGCGCTGAACGCCTGGATCGTCGGCAGGTTGTCGGCATTGTTCGCACGTGCGTACTCGTACAGCCAGCTCAGCGAGGACGCGTTGGTGACCGGCGTCCAGAAGTTGAAGCCGTGCGGCAGGGCCGTCGCCGGGAAGTCGTTGCCGCGCGAGAAGCTGCCGCTGGAGTTGGTGCCGCGGGTGGTCAGGGCGTAGTCCGACAGATGCGCCTTCGGCCGCTCCGGTGCCACGGGTCTCAGGGACACGTCGTCGATCCAGCCGCGGAACTTCGCCGGACCGGCGGGGGAGTCGTACGCCACCAGGATCCGGTCGACCGTCCGGCCCGCCGCCACCGCGCCGATCCGCGCGCTCACGTTGTTCCACTGGTTGACGTACAACGCCTTCGACGCGCCCTGTCCGCGCGGCGAGAGCGGGAAGCCGTGCTGGTCCAGCGCTTTCAGATCGCTCAGATAGCTGCCGTCGGTGAAGGCCAGGTCGAGGGAGACGAAGGTGGCGTCGTAGTCACGGTCGCCGTCGGCCATCGAGGGGAAGAGGCGGTACGACAGCAGGGTGTCGCGGCCGACCTTCACGTTCACGTCGAAGACCTTGTTGTACGAGTACGCCCGGCCGGCCGCCGTGTGCCGTCCGGCGTAGCGCAGGGCCCGCTTCCCGGTGAAACCGGCCCGCGCCTTGGCGGTCGGCGAGCCGTTCGGTCCCCGGTCGGTCAGGGTCAGCATGTCCTGCGGTACCGGTCCGCCCCCGCCGCCGGTGGAGAACTGGACGTCGGCGAGCTGGAGGAGGTCCGGGGCACCGTTGTTCCGGGACACCTCCAGCCGGAAGTGCCGGTACTCGGCCGGTTCGGCGAGGTCGTAGGACTTGGTCTGGAACCGTTCGGAGAACGCCTCGCCCGAGCGGGTGTCGACCGTCTTCCAGTCCTTGCCGTCGGTGGAGCCCCGCAGGGTCCAGTCCGCGGGGTCCCGTTCGGCGTAGTCGTTGGCCGAGGTGAGGGCGTACGTCGTTATCCGGATGGGTTTGTCCAGGTCGAACTCCACCCAGCCGGTGGGCTCGAAGGTCAGCCACTTGGTACCGGGCTCGCCGTCGACGAGGTTCTCCTTCACCTCGCCCGCGCCCGGGTTCTCGCCGCTCGCGTCGACCCCGGTGACATGGTCGGTCACATTGCCCGGGATGCCGGTGCTGTACCCGCCGTCGACGCCCGAGGCGCGCTTGCCGCCGTCCGGCCCGGTGTCGACGGTGTTCAGCCAGTCCGGCGCCGGATCCCCCGCCTCGAACGAGGACGCGAACTCCTGGTCGGCCGCCGCGGCCCTGGCCGGCAGGGCGACCGCCGCGCCCTGCGCGCCGACGGCCATGACAAAGGCGGCCGTGAGGACGGCCGCCGGGCCCCAGCTGTGCCGAGTTCTCCGTTGCATCTACGGAATTCCCCTCCTGCACCCTCTTCGGACAACGTTGTCAGTTACGGGGCGCAGAAACCAGTAGGTGGTCAAGTGGCCGGGGATGTCAAGGGTGTTGGCTGTGGCATTCAGGGCGTTATGCCGCTGCTTTTCCTGGCATGGCACGCATCGGCTCCGGATATTTCCGCGAGGTCTCAACTCGGAAAAGACCCATGGCCAACCTTGCGTTCGATCTTGCTCCGCCGACGGGAAGTGGACTATACCTGTCGGCGCCCGGTACAGATTCGCACTCCCGGCAGCACACCTACTCCGCACTTCCTGCACCACCCAGCTTGACCCGACCGCGGTGCCGGGCAGGATCCGGTTCACCGCCTGAGTCCTGGAGAAGGCGAGGACTTGAGCATGGGATCCACTTCCGAAGGGGACCACGGCCGCGCAGGTGTCGGCCGCCGCGCACTGATCAAGCGGTCCGCCGCACTCGGCCTGGTCAGTGTCCCGGCGATGAGCTTCCTGTCCGCGTGCGCCAGCGGTGGCGGTGGCGGAGGCGACGGCGACGGCACGGCCAAGGGGAAGACGTCGAAGGACAACCCCTTCGGCGCCAAGAAGGGCAGCAAACTCGACGTCGTCGTCTTCAAGGGCGGGTACGGCGACGACTACGCCAAGGCGTGGGAGGCCGACTTCGCCAAGAAGCTCGGCGTCACCTCCAGCCACACCGGCACCCAGGAGATCACCGGCAAGCTCCAGCCGCGCTTCAACGCGGGCAACCCGCCGGACATCGTGGACGATTCGGGCGCCCAGAAGATCAACATCGATGTCCTGTACAAGAACGGCCAGCTCCTCGACCTCGCCGAGGTCCTGGACGCGCCCTCGCTCGACGACCCGGCCCGCAAGGTCCGCGACACCCTGATCCCCGGCACGCTCGACCCGGGCATGCAGGAGGGCAAGATCGTCGCGCTGAACTACATCTACACGGTCTGGGGCCTGTGGTACTCCGGCAAGCTCTTCAAGGAGAAGGGCTGGCAGGCGCCGAAGACCTGGGACGACTTCCTCGCCATCTGCAAGGACGCGAAGTCGCAGGGCATCGGCGGCCTCGCCCACCAGGGCAAGTACCCGTACTACATCAACGTCGCCCTCATGGACCTGATCGCCAAGAAGGGCGGTCTGGACGCGATGAAGGCCATCGACAACCTGGACCCCAAGGCGTTCGTCGGCTCCGACGCCGCGCAGGCCGCCGTCGAGGCCGTCTACGAGGTCGTCGAGAAGGGCTATCTGATGCCCGGCACGAACGGCCTGACCCACACCGAGTCGCAGACCCGCTGGAACCAGTACAAGGCCGCGTTCATCACCTGCGGCTCCTGGCTGGAGAACGAGCAGCTCAAGCAGACGCCGACGGACTTCGACATGAAGTTCCTGCCCATGCCGCTGCTGTCCGGCAGCGCCCTGCCGTTCGAGGCGATCCGGGCCGGCTCGGGCGAGCCCTTCGTCATCCCGTCGAAGGCCGGGAACCTGCCGGCCGCCAAGGAGTTCATGCGGCGCATGCTCTCCAAGGAGTGGTCGACGCTCTTCGCCAAGCAGGCCAACTCGCTCACCATCCTCAAGGACGGCGTCGACCCGGACGTGCGGCTGCGCCCGGGCACCCAGTCCACGGTCGAGGCGTCCAAGGCGGCCGGTGACCACACCTTCCGCTACCTGTACACCGAGTGGTACGGCGAGATGGGCACCGCCATCGAGGCCGCGTCCAACGAGCTGATGGCCCGGCGCATCCAGCCGAAGGAGTGGCTGAAGCGGTGTCAGGCCGCGGTGGACAAGCAGGCCAAGGACCCCGCGTCGAAGAAGAACCACCGGGACTAGGTCCGCCGGGCCGCCCCGGGGGCGCGGGGGTGACTGCGGACGCCGGCCCGTCGCGGCGTGTCGCGCAGTTCCCCGGGCTCCCCCGGGGCGCCGGTACGGGCCCGAATGTCAGGGGCAGGTATGCGCAAAGGGCAGTACCGGTTCGTCACGGGGTTTCTCCTCGTCCCCGTGGCGCTTTATCTGATCTTCGTGATCTGGCCGTACATCCAGACGATCGGCTATTCACTGACCGACTGGAGGGGGGAGTCACAGACCTTCCGCTTCGTCGGTCTGGCCAATTACCGGGCGCTGTTCCAGGACGACATCTTCCTGGAGGCCGTCTGGCACAACATCCTCTTCCTGGTCTTCATCCCGGTGATCACGATTCTGCTCGCCCTGTTCTTCGCCTTCATGCTGAACGCGGGCGGGCGCAGCCGGGCCGGCGGGGTGCGGGGAGTCGCCGGAGCGACGTTCTACAAGATCCTCTACTTCTTCCCGCAGGTGCTGTCACTGGCGATCCTCGCGGTGCTCTTCAACGCCGTGTACCGCAGCGACGGCGGCGGCCTGCTCAACGGCCTGCTGATCAAGACCGGGCTGGTCGACGCCGACAACCCCGTGGAATGGCTCAACGAGCCGAACATGGTGCTCTGGGCGCTGATGGTGGTCGTGGTCTGGCACGGCGTCGGCTTCTACCTGGTGCTGTTCTCCGCCGCCATGCAGTCCGTCCCGCGGGACATCTACGAGGCCGCCCTGATCGACGGAGCGAGCCGCAACCAGTCCTTCTTCCGCATCACCCTGCCCCTGCTGTGGGACTCGGTGCAGACCGCCTGGGTCTACCTCGGCATCGTCGCCATGGACATGTTCGTCCTGGTGTCGGCCATGACCCAGAACATGGGCGCGTACGGCGGCGGCCCCGACCACCACAGCGACGTGATGTCGACGGTGATGATGCGCAACTTCCTCTACTACGGCAAGAGCGGTTACGCCTGCGCCATGGGCGTCGTCATGCTGCTGCTCACGCTGGTCCTGTCCGTGGTCACGCTGCGCGCCACCCGCCGCGAGCGCATCGAGTTCTGAGCGGGAGAGACGACGATGAGCACACCCATCAAGGAAACCGCCCCCGCGCCGGCCGGACGGCCCGTCGCCAGGACCCCCCTGCGGGCCGGCGGCCGGCGCGGCGAGGGCGTGGTCCTGAACGCCTTCTCCCACGGCTTTCTCGCCCTGTGGGCCCTGCTGATCGTGCTGCCGCTGCTGTGGCTGGTGCTCAGCTCCTTCAAGACCGACACCCAGATCGGCGGCTCGGCCTTCGGCTGGCCCCGGCACTGGTCCCTGGACGTCTTCGCCCGCGCCTGGGACAAGGGCATCGGCGACTACTTCCTGAACACCGTGATCGTCCTGGTCTTCTCCGTGCCGCTGACCATGCTCTTCGGGTCGATGGCCGCCTACGTCCTGGCCCGCTACCCGTTCCCGGGCAACCGGCTGCTGTACTACTTCTTCGTCGCCGGCGCGATGTTCCCGGTGTTCCTGGCCCTGGTCCCGCTGTTCTTCATGGTCAAACGGCTGGACATGCTGAACACCTACCAGGGGCTGGTCCTGGTCTACATCGCCTACTCGATGCCGTTCACGGTGTTCTTCATGCACGCCTTCTTCCGGACCCTGCCCACCGCGGTCTTCGAGGCGGCCGTGCTGGACGGCGCCTCGCACACCCGGACGTTCTTCCAGGTGATGCTGCCCATGGCCAAGCCGGGACTGGTCAGCGTGGGGATCTTCAACACGCTGGGGCAGTGGAACCAGTTCATCCTGCCCACGGTCCTCATGCAGCCGCAGAGCGGTTCCGACCCCGAACGCTACGTCCTCACCCAGGGCCTGATCCAGCTGAACCAGCAGCAGGGATACGCCGCCGACCTGCCGGTTCTGTTCGCGGGTGTGACCATTGCCATGATTCCGATGCTGGTGGTCTACCTGTCCTTCCAGCGCCAGGTGCAGGCGGGGCTGACCTCGGCGACCCTCAAGTAACCGCACGCCGCGACCGTCCGCGCGCACGCCGCTCCCGGCTCCGGGGACGGTGCGCGCGCGGGTGTCCGGATACCCGGAAACGGTTCAACCTCTTGACGGGAGTCACCCCGAACGGCTCAGCTTAGAGTTCACTAGTTGGACATACACGGGGCCTCGCCGAAGCGGCCCCGCGCTCAGGAGGTCGTCGTGGAGACTCCAGGGTCGCAGTCATCACTGCACCGAGCCAACCTGGAGCGGGTCGTCCGGGCCGTGCGCCTGGCCGGGTCCCTCACGCAGGCGGAGATCGCGCGGACGACCGGTCTGTCGGCCGCGACCGTCTCCAACATCGTGCGGGAACTGAAGGACGGCGGAACCGTCGAGGTCACGCCCACGTCGGCGGGCGGGCGGCGGGCCCGCAGCGTCAGCCTGAGCGGGGACGCCGGCATCGTGATCGGCGTCGACTTCGGGCACACCCATCTGCGCGTCGCGATCGGGAACCTCGCCCACCAGGTGCTGGCCGAGGAGGCCGAGCCGCTGGACGTCGACGCCTCCGCCGACCAGGGCTTCGACCGGGCCGAACAGCTGGTCAGCCGGCTGATCGCGGCCACCGGGGTGGACCGGTCCAAGGTGGCCGGCGTGGGACTCGGCGTGCCGGGTCCCATCGATGTGGAGTCCGGCACGCTGGGGTCCACCGCGATCCTGCCGGGCTGGGGCGGCACCAGACCCGCCGAGGAGCTGCGCGAACGGCTCGGCGTGCCCGTGCACGTGGACAACGACGCCAACCTCGGCGCCCTCGGCGAGCTGGTCTGGGGCAGCGGCAAGGGCGTGCGCGACCTGGCGTACATCAAGGTCGCGAGCGGTGTCGGCGCCGGTCTGGTGATCGACGGGAAGATCTACCGGGGCCCTGGCGGTACGGCCGGCGAGATCGGGCACATCACCCTCGACGAGTCCGGCCCGGTCTGCCGCTGCGGCAACCGCGGCTGCCTGGAGACCTTCGCGGCGGCACGCTACGTCCTCCCGCTGCTCCAGCCGAGTCACGGCAGCGAGCTGACCATGGAGGGCGTCGTACGGCTGGCCAGGGACGGTGACCCGGGCTGCCGCCGGGTGGTCGCCGACGTCGGCCGCCACATCGGCAGCGGAGTGGCCAATCTCTGCAACCTGCTCAACCCGAGCCGGGTGGTCCTCGGCGGTGATCTCGCCGAGGCCGGTGAACTGGTCCTCGGGCCCATCAGGGAGTCGGTCGGCCGCTACGCCATCCCCAGCGCGGCGCGCCAACTGTCCGTGCGTCCCGGGGCACTTGGCGGTCGCGCGGAGGTGCTGGGGGCGCTCGCCCTCGCCCTCAGCGAGATGGGCGATTCGACCCTTTTGGAGGGGGCGCTCCCCGTGGCGACCCCTGCCTTCACTTAGAGAACGGATGGCACCGTTGCCATCTCGTTAAGGATTTACTTCTTGACGTCGCACGTGTGGCCGAGTTGACTTCCAGCCACCTCGGCCGCAACGACGCGGCCTCGTCAGGGAGGTTTCTCAAGTGAACGCACGTATGCGTCGTGCCGCCGTTGCCGTCGCCGCCGGTGCCATGGCCGTCTCGTTGGCCGCCTGTGGCAGTGCCAAGGAATCCAAGGGTGGCAGCGACCACGCCAGCTCCGGGAAGAAGAAGGGCGACGCCATCACGGTGGGCCTGCTCCTTCCGGAGAACCAGACCGCGCGGTACGAGAAGTTCGACAAGCCCATCATCGAGAAGCAGGTCAAGGACCTGACGAACGGCAAGGGCAAGGTCGTCTACGCGAACGCCAAGCAGGACGCCACGACGCAGAACCAGCAGGTCGACACGATGGTGACCAACAAGGTCGACGTGCTGATCGTGGACGCGGTGGACTCCAAGGCCATCGCCAGCTCGGTCAAGAAGGCCAAGGACGCCGGCATCCCGGTCGTCGCCTACGACCGCCTGGCCGAGGGCCCGATCGACGCCTACACCTCCTTCGACAACGAAGCGGTCGGCCACACCCAGGGCAAGGCCCTGCTGAAGGCGCTGGGCGCCAAGGCCAAGCCCTCCGCCAAGATCGTCATGATGAACGGCGCGATCACCGACCCGAACGCCGCCTTCTTCAAGAAGGGCGCGCTGGCGGAGCTCAAGGGCAAGGTCGACATCGCCAAGTCGTACGACACCAAGGAGTGGAAGCCGGAGAACGCCAACGCCAACATGGAGGGCGCCATCTCCGCCCTCGGCAAGAAGAACATCGTGGGCGTCTACTCCGCCAACGACGGCATGGCCGGCGGTATCATCACCGCGCTCAAGGCCGCGGGCATCAACGTCCCGGTGACCGGCCAGGACGCCGAGCTCGCCGGTGTGCAGCGCATCGTGACGGGCGACCAGTACATGAGCGTGTACAAGTCCTACCCGCAGGAGGCCGCCGTGGCCGCTAAGATGGCCGTCGCGCTCGGCAAGGGCGAGAAGCTCGACTCCATCGCCACGAGCAAGGTCGACAGCCCGACCACGAAGCAGGTCCCCTCGGTCATCGTCCCGGTCATCTCGCTGACCAAGGACAACATCAAGGAGACCGTCATCAAGGACGGCTTCTACACGATCAGCGACATCTGCACCGACAAGTACAAGTCGGCCTGCGACAAGATCGGTCTGAAGTAAGCAGCCGCACGACGCTTACCCCGCGCGAGGTCCCCGGAGGAATCCCCCGGCGGACGCGCGCGGTGACAAACCCCTCCGGCGCCCCGCATCCACCAGCCCCGCAAAGCTAGGGCGGGGCGCCGGACGGACCCCCCTTTCCACACTTCTGCACAACCTCCCGCCGGGTCAGGCGGCGAAGGAGATGGTTCACGTGTCCGCTACGCCCGTGCTGGCGTTGCGCGGGGTCTCCAAGCGGTTCGGTGCCGTCCAGGCGCTCACCGACGTCGAGCTTGAGGTCCACGCCGGTGAAGTGGTCGCCCTGGTGGGCGACAACGGCGCCGGAAAGTCCACGCTGGTCAAGACGATCGCCGGCGTGCATCCCATCGATGAGGGCGTCATCGAGTGGGACGGCAAGGCCGTACAGATCAGCAAGCCGCACGACGCCCAGAACCTGGGCATCGCGACCGTCTACCAGGACCTCGCGCTGTGCGACAACATCGACGTCGTCGGCAACCTCTACCTGGGCCGGGAGCTGCGCAAGCGCGGCGTCCTGGACGAGGTGGAGATGGAGCGCCGCTCCCGTGAGCTGCTCACCACGCTGTCGATCCGCATCCCCAGCGTGCGCATCCCGATCGCCTCGCTCTCCGGCGGTCAGCGCCAGACCGTGGCGATCGCCCGCTCCATGCTCGGCGAGCCCAAGCTGGTCATCCTCGACGAGCCCACCGCGGCCCTCGGTGTCGAGCAGACCGCGCAGGTCCTCGACCTCGTGGAGCGGCTGCGCGAGCGTGGCCACGCCGTGATCCTCATCAGCCACAACATGGCCGATGTGAAGGCCGTGGCGGACAAGGTCGCCGTGCTGCGCCTGGGGCGCAACAACGGCGTGTTCGAGGTCAAGTCCACCTCGCAGGAAGAGATCATCTCCGCCATCACCGGTGCCACGGACAACGCCGTGACCCGCCGTGCGGCGCGCAACGGGGAGGCTCAGAAGTGAGCATCGACAAGACCTCCGCCCCTGCCGGCTCTCCCACCGTGGAGAATCCGGAGGCCGCCGCCGGTTCCGACGTGGCCGTCGACCCCCGGCTGCTCGTGCGCGAGCAGGGCTTCGCGGGCTACGTCGGCGAGTTCAAGCGCAAGATCCGCGCCGGTGACCTCGGCTCGATCCCGGTCGTCGTCGGCCTGATCGTGATCTGGGCGATCTTCGCCAGCCTGAACTCCAACTTCCTCACCGCGGGCAACCTGTCCGACATCTCCGTGGCCATGGTCGGCACGGGCATGATCGCCGTCGGCATCGTCTTCGTCCTGCTGCTCGGCGAGATCGACCTGTCGGTCGGTTCGGTCAGCGGTGTCGCGGGCGCCACCTTCGCCGTCCTCAACATCACGCACGGCATGGCCGAGTGGCTGGCGCTGATCCTCGCCATCCTCACCGGCGCGGTCGCCGGCGCGATCCACGGCTTCTTCTTCGCCCGGGTCGGTGTCCCGGCCTTCGCCGTCACCCTGGCCGGCCTGCTGTTCTGGAACGGCTTCATGCTCCAGATCCTCGGCAGCAACGGCACGATCAACCTGGACGACAGCGGTCTGGTCGCCAAGCTGAGCGGCTACTACTTCAGCGACGTGGCGGCCGCCTACGGCCTCGCCGTCGTCGCCGTCGTCGTGTTCTTCCTCACCGCGTTCTTCGACAACCGCCGCCGTGAGGCCGCGGGTGTGCCGTCCCGTCCGCTGAGCGAGATCATCGTCCGCACGGTGCTCCTCGCCGTCGTGGCCTTCGCCGCCGCCGCCGTCTTCAACCAGTACAAGGGCCTGCCGCTGGCCGTGGTGCTGTTCCTGGCGGTCCTGGTGATCACCGACTTCGTGCTGCGCCGCACGGCGTACGGCCGCAAGATCTTCGCGCTCGGCGGCAGCATCGAGGCGTCCCGCCGGGCCGGCATCAACGTGGCGGCGGTCCGGATCTCGGTCTACGCGATCTCCGGCACCTTCGCCGCCATCGGCGGTCTGTTCATCGCCTCCAAGATCACCTCGGCCAACCAGGGTGCCGGTGGCGGTGACCTGCTGATGAACGCGATCGCGGCGGCCGTGATCGGCGGCACGTCCCTGTTCGGCGGCCGGGGCCGGACCTGGAACGCGCTCCTCGGCGTGCTGGTGATCGTCTCGATCCAGTACGGCCTCGCCCTCCAGGGCATCGCCTCCCCGGTCCAGTACATGATCACCGGCGGCGTCCTGCTGGCCACCGTCGTCATCGACGCGGTGACCCGCAAGACCCAGAAGTCGGCCGGGCGGGCGTAACACCCGGACGGTCCCCGTGCCCGGCGCCCTCGCGGCGCCGGGCACTCCCGTGTCTTGCACCCGGGCACCACCCGCGAAGCCGGAACATTAGACTCGTCAAGCCCGGCAAAGCTCGATCAGCTCTACTGCAAGGAGGCACGGGTGCCGCTGCTGACCCGTATCACGGGACCGCGCGATCTGGACCGGCTCAGCCTGGAGGAGCTGGATCAGCTGGCAGGGGAGATCCGGACCTTCCTCGTCGACGCGGTTTCCAAGACCGGCGGCCACCTCGGCCCGAACCTCGGTGTGGTGGAGCTGACCATCGCCCTGCACCGGGTCTTCGAATCGCCGAAGGACAAGGTGCTGTGGGACACCGGCCACCAGTCCTACGTGCACAAGCTGCTCACCGGCCGGCAGGACTTCTCCCGGCTGAAGATGAAGGGCGGCCTGTCCGGCTACCCCTCGCAGGCGGAGTCCGAGCACGACGTCATCGAGAACAGCCACGCCTCCACGGTCCTCGGCTGGGCCGACGGCATCGCCAAGGCCAACCAGCTGCGCGAGCGGGACAGCCACGTCGTCGCCGTCATCGGTGACGGCGCGCTGACCGGCGGCATGGCCTGGGAGGCGCTGAACAACATCGCCGAGGCCAAGGACCGCCCGCTCGTCATCGTCGTCAACGACAACGAGCGCTCCTACGCCCCGACCATCGGCGGGCTCGCCAACCATCTGGCGACGCTGCGCACCACCGAGGGCTACGAGCGCTTCCTGGCCCGGACGAAGGACATCCTCGACCGCACCCCGGTCGTCGGACGGCCGCTGTACGAGACGCTGCACGGCGCCAAGAAGGGGCTCAAGGACTTCATCGCCCCGCAGGGCATGTTCGAGGACCTGGGACTGAAGTACGTCGGCCCGATCGACGGGCACGACATCGAGGCCCTGGAGTCGGCGCTGGCCCGGGCCAAGCGGTTCGGCGGCCCGGTGATCGTGCACTGCCTGACCGAGAAGGGCCGCGGCTACCAGCCCGCCCTCCAGGACGAGGCCGACCGCTTCCACGCCGTCGGCAAGATCCACCCCGACACCGGGCTGCCGATCGCCTCCTCCGGCGCCGACTGGACCTCCGTGTTCGGCGAGGAGATGGTGCGGCTCGGCGAGGAGCGCGAGGACATCGTCGCGATCACCGCGGCCATGCTCCAGCCCGTCGGCCTGGACAAGTTCGCCAAGCGCTTCCCCGAGCGGGTGTACGACGTCGGGATCGCCGAGCAGCACGGCGCCGTCTCCGCGGCGGGCCTCGCGCACGGCGGCCTGCACCCCGTCTTCGCGGTGTACGCCACCTTCCTCAACCGCGCCTTCGACCAGGTCCTCATGGACGTCGCCCTGCACCGGTGCGGGGTGACCTTCGTGCTCGACCGGGCCGGTGTCACGGGCACCGACGGCGCCTCGCACAACGGCATGTGGGACATGTCCCTCCTCCAGGTCGTGCCGGGGCTGCGGCTCGCCGCGCCGCGCGACGCCGACCAGGTCCGCGCCCAGCTGCGCGAGGCCGTCGCCGTCGAGGACGCGCCGACCGTGGTGCGCTTCTCCAAGGGCGCCGTCGGCCCCGCCGTACCGGCCGTGGGCCGGGTCGGCGGCATGGACGTGCTCCGCGAGCCCGGCACCGACAGCCCGGACGTGCTGCTGGTCTCCGTGGGCGCCCTCGCCCCGATGTGCCTGGAGATCGCCGCCCTGCTGGACCGGCAGGGGATCTCCACCACCGTGGTCGACCCGCGCTGGGTCAAGCCCGTCGACGAGGCCATGGCCCCGCTCGCCGAGCGGCACCGGGTCGTCGTCACCGTCGAGGACAACAGCCGCGTCGGCGGTGTCGGCTCCACGATCGCCCAGGCGCTGCGCGACGCGGGCGTGGACGTGCCGCTGCGCGACTTCGGCATCCCGCCGCGCTTCCTCGACCACGCCTCCCGCGCCGAGGTGCTCACCGAGATCGGGCTGACCGCGCCCGACATCGCCCGCCAGGTCACCGGGCTGGTCTCCAAGCTCGACGGCCGGTTCGACCGCGCGTCCGACGCGGTGGACTCCGTGGAGCCCGCGCGCGACTGAAACCGCACGCTCACGGGCGCCGGCTCCGCCACTCCGGGTGGCGGAGCCGGCGTTTTTGCGTGAACCTGCCTGTGCCGGGGCATACGCGTCCCCAGCCCTCTCGAATCATGTCGAGGACGACAAGCGCGTGGGAGGTACGCCCGTGAGCAGTACCCTCTTCCGGACGAAGAAGGTCGAGCAGTCCATCCTCGACACCGAGGAGCCGGAGCACGCGCTCAAGAAGTCCCTGTCCGCGCTGGACCTGACCGTGTTCGGTGTCGGCGTGATCATCGGCACCGGCATCTTCGTCTACACCGGGTCGGTCGCCAAGACGACCGCGGGCCCCGCGATCTCCCTGTCCTTCGTCGCCGCGGGCGTCGCCTGCGCCCTCGCCGCCCTGTGCTACGCCGAGTTCGCCTCAAGCGTCCCGGTGGCCGGGTCCGCGTACACCTTCTCGTACGCCTCGATCGGCGAGCTGCCCGCCTGGATCATCGGCTGGGACCTGGTCCTGGAGTTCGCGCTGGGCACGGCGGTGGTCGCCGTCGGCTGGTCGGGCTACTTCCGGTCGTTCCTCGGCACCAACATCGGCTGGCACGTCCCCGCCGCATTCGGCGGACGCGACGGCGCCCACGGCTTCGGGTTCGACATCTTCGCCGCCCTGCTGGTGCTGGTCCTCACGGCCGTGCTCGTCGTCGGCATGAAACTGTCCGCGCGCGTCACCCAGGTGGTCGTGGCGGTCAAGGTGACCGTCGTGCTCATCGTCATCATCGCGGGCTCGTTCATCGTCAACACGGCCAACTACCACCCGTACATCCCCCCGGCGCAGCCCGCGGCGGCCGGCAGCAACCTCAAGGCCCCGCTGATCCAGCTGATGTTCGGCTGGGCACCGTCCAACTTCGGTGTGATGGGCATCTTCACCGGGGCCTCGATTGTGTTCTTCGCCTTCATCGGCTTCGACGTGGTGGCCACGGCCGCCGAGGAGACCCGCAACCCGCAGCGCGACATGCCCCGCGGCATCATCGGCTCCCTCGTCATCTGCACGCTGCTCTACGTCGCGGTGTCGATCGTCGTCACCGGCATGGAGAAGTACACGAAGCTGTCCGTGGAGGCCCCGCTCGCGGAGGCCTTCAAAGCCACGGGACACCCCTGGTACGCGGGCGTGATCAGCTTCGGCGCCACCATCGGCCTCATCACCGTCTGCATGATCCTGCTGCTCGGCCAGACCCGGGTGTTCTTCGCGATGAGCCGCGACGGGCTGCTGCCGCGGTTCTTCTCGCGCACCCACCCGCGCTTCCGCACCCCGTACCGGCCGACGATCCTGCTCGGCGTCATCATCGCGGTGGTCGCGGGCTTCACCAGCCTGCAAACCCTCGGCGAACTGGTCAACATCGGCACGCTGTTCGCGTTCATCGTCGTCGCGATCAGCGTCGTCCTCCTGCGCCGGACCCGCCCCGACCTGCCCCGCGCGTTCCGCACCCCGTGGGTCCCGTTCGTCCCGATCCTGTCGGTGTGCGCCTCGCTGTGGCTGATGCTGAACCTGCCCGCCGAGACATGGCTGCGCTTCGCGATCTGGATGGTCCTCGGCTTCGTCGTCTACTTCCTCTACGGCCGCTCGCACAGCCGCCTCGGCCGGCGGGAGAGCGCCACGGCCGGCCGGGCCGCACCGCCGCCGAGCGGGGACACCGCGTAACCGGACGCGTTCCGGCACCGGCCCCGTATGTCCGCCGCGGTGCGGACCGCGGGGCCGGATAGCGTGCTGACCATGCTCGCCGCCCCGCTCGCCCCCGTACGGACCGCGGCCACCCGGACGGCGTACTGGCCGCGGCTGCTGCCCCTCCTGGCGGCCCTGGCCTGCGCCACCCGGATCCCGTCCTTCGTCCGGCCGCTGTGGAACCCCGACGAGGGTTATCTCGCCGTACAGGCCGGGCTGCTGCTCCAGGGCGGCCGGCTGTACGACACGGTGGTGGACCGCAAACCGCCGCTGCTGCCCTGGCTGTACCAGGCCGCGTTCGCGGTCTGCGGATCCGGCTCCCTGACCCCGCTGCGGGTGCTCGCCGTCCTCGCCCAGCTGCTCACCGCCGTGGCTCTGGCCTCCCTCGCCCGCCGCCGCTGGGGCGACCGCGCGGGCCGCACCGCCGGAGTGCTGTACCTGCTGGTATCCGTCGGCCTCAACCCCGAGGACGCGCAGGCCGCCACCTTCGAGGTGTTCATGCTGCCCGCCACCGCCGCGGCCCTGTGGTGCGCCGACCGGGGGCGCTGGGGCGCGGCCGGCGCCGCCGTCGCCGCCGCGTTCCTGACCAAGCAGACCGGGGGAGCGGTCCTGCTGCCGGTGGCCTGGCTGCTGCACAGCCGGGGCGCCCCGCGCGCGGACGTGGCACGGCTCGCGGCCGGCTGCGCCGTGCCGGTGACCGCCGCGGCCCTGCTCACCGGCCCGGCCGGCTTCCTGTTCTGGACGGTGACCGGTTCCGCCGCCTACGCCTCCCTCACCGGCTCCGGACTCCATGTCCTGGCCCGCGCGTCGGCCAACACCGCGCTCCTGGCCGGGGCGTCGGCGGGCCTGCTCCCGCCCGTCGTACGGGCCGTGCGCACCGCCCGCTCCCCGGCGCCCGAGCTGTGGCTGTGGCTGGCCTCCTCGGCCGCCGCCGTCACCCTCGGCTTCCACTTCTTCGGCCACTACTACCTCCAACTCACCCCGCCGCTGGCCCTCCTGGCGACCGCCGCGCTCCAGGCCCCGCCCCGGGACCGGCACCGGGCCGCCGTCCGGATCTCCGCCTGCTGCTGCGCCCTCTTCGTCGCCTGGGGTCTGCTCGCCCCGCGCCCCGAACTCCGGCACGCCGAACGGCTCGCGGCGGCCCTCGCCCACCGCACCGGGCCCGCCGACCGGGTCCTCGTGTGGGGCATACATCCGGAGACGTACTGGCTGGCCGGCCGCACCCCCGCCACCCGTTACCTCACCGCGGGTCTGCTCACGAACTACAGCGGTGGCCGCGACGGCCTCCGGGTCGGCGAGGAGTACGCCGTCGCCGGCACCTGGCCGGTCTTCCGCCGGGAACTGGCCGCGCACGCCCCGGCGCTGGTCGTGGACGACTCCCGGGGCGGGCCGTACGCCCCCGACCGCGTCCCCACCCTGCGCCGGCTGCTGGCCGCGGGGTACACGCGGGCGGGCCGGGTGGACGGCGCGCTGCTGTACGCCCCGGTGCCGGGGGCACCGCGGGCGCGGCTCAGCCCGGGACCGTACGCGGACCGGCCACCTCCGCGCCCAGCTCCGCCACCCGGCGCCGCAGCTCACGGTCGGCGGTGATCACCAGGCGGGCCCGGCCGGCGCTCGCCGCGACCAGCTCCACGATCCGGTCGTCGCCGCTGCCCGGCGCCGCCTCCACCCGCACGCCCGGCACCGACGTCACCCCGCGGGCCGCGCCCTCGACCACGAGCACGATCTCCACCGGTTCCGTACGCCCGGGCAGGCCCTGGTCCGCCAGCCGGTCCCGCAGCCGCTCGGCCGCCCCCTCACGGTCCCGCCACCAGCCGTCGGGGCGCGAACCGACGACGTTCGCGCCGTCCACGATCACCAGCAGCGGGGCCGGGGGAGGCGGGGCGTCCAGGGGCTCGGTCATACGGCCAGGGTGTCACGGCGGCGGGCGGGGGCCGGGCCCCGGGGCCGCTGCCGAGCGGCTTAAAGTGAACCGGTGAACGGCGACTGGCTCCTCCGCGGCCGAGACGGCCGGCTCAGTGTCTACCAGCAGTCGGGCGACGCCGTCCTGTGCCGGGCGGAGCGCGGCCCCGGCGGCCCCTGGTCCGCCCCGCGCCGGGTGGGCGGCGACCAGCGGCTGCACCCCGTCCTCGCGGTCGGCCAGGGCGCCGACGGCTACGCCCACCTGGTCTCCTGGCGGCCCACCGTCAAGGGCGAGTCCGGGCTCGTGCACTCCACGCACTTCCGCCCGCACCTGGCCGCCCTGGACTGGAACCCGGTCGGCCACCCGCACAAGAAGGGCGGCCGGACCGGCACCCCCGCGGTCGCCGTCGACGCCCAGGGCCGCGCCCATCTCTTCGTGCCCGACGGCGCCGGCGGGGTCAGCCTGCTCGCGCAGAAGGAGAAGGGCGGCTGGGAACCCTGGCGGGACCTGAAGGGCGACGAGGTGACCGACGGACTGGCCGCGGTCACGGGGGAGTCGGGCAGGGTCGAGCTGTACGCGGCGGCGCCGCAGGGCCTGTTGCACTGGCGCCAGGAGGAGCCGGGCGCCCAGCCCGTGCTCCAGGAGACCCTGGGGACCCCGGTCCGACCGGGCACCCTGCGCGCCCTCGCCACCTCACCCGACCGGACGACCGTCTTCTACACCGACACCTCCGGCGACCTGTGCGCCTGGCGCCCCGGCGACGAGCCGGCCACCCTGCTGCCGGCGGCGGGCCCCGGCCCGGTCACGGCGGTCCGCTGCGCGCTGGACGGCTACGACTGCACCCTGCTGGCCCAGCGGTCGGCGAGCGGACGCGTCGCCTTCGCCGCGTACCCGACCGAGGTGGAGCCGGCGGGCGCCTGGTGGACCGAATCGGGCCCGCAGCTCCCGCTGGACGCGCTGGTGTGCCTCGCGACGGACGAGGAGGACCGGGTGGTGGCGGCGACGTGGTCCCCGTCGACCGGACGGCTCCTGCTGACCCGGCGCAAGGACGAGCCGGGGCTCGCGCTGGACGCATGGCAGGAGACGTGATCCCGCCCGGCGCGCCGACCGGCGGGCAACGGCCGGGAAAACGCCGGGTGCCCGCACTCCCGGAGGAGCGCGGGCACCCGGTGTCCGACCGGACAGGCGTTACGCGGGCACGCTCGCCACGCCCGGCGCCAGGAACTTCTTGCCGTTCACGCGCTCCGAGACACCCTCACGGTCCAGGTACGGCGTGACGCCGCCCAGGTGGAAGGGCCAGCCGGCGCCGGTGATCAGGCACAGGTCGATGTCCTGGGCCTCGGCGACGACGCCCTCGTCGAGCATGAGCCCGATCTCCTGCGCCACCGCGTCCAGCACCCGGGCCCGCACCTGCTCCTCGGTGAGGACGGTGTCGCCCTGCTTCAGCAGCGCGGCGACCTCGGGGTCCAGCTCCGGCTTGCCGCTGTCGTAGACGTAGAACCCGCGCTTGCCGGCCTCGACGACCGCCTTCAGGTTCGGGGAGACGGTGAAGCGGTCCGGGAAGGCCCGGTTGAGGGTCTCCGAGACGTGCAGGCCGATCGCGGGGCCGACCAGCTCCAGCAGCACCAGCGGGGACATCGGCAGACCGAGCGGCTCGACGGCCTTCTCGGCGACCTCGACCGGGGTGCCCTCGTCGATGACGTTCTGGATCTCGCCCATGAAGCGGGTCAGGATGCGGTTCACGACGAACGCCGGGGCGTCCTTGACCAGCACCGCGGTCTTCTTCAGCTTCTTGGCCACCGCGAAGGCGGTCGCCAGCGAGGCGTCGTCCGTCTGCTCGCCGCGGACGATCTCCAGCAGCGGCAGGACCGCGACCGGGTTGAAGAAGTGGAAGCCCACGACCCGCTCGGGGTTCTTGAGCTTCGACGCCATCTCCGTCACCGACAGGGACGAGGTGTTGGTGGCGAGGATCGCGTGCGCCGGGGCGACCGCCTCGACCTCCGCGAACACCTGCTGCTTGACCCCGATCTCCTCGAACACGGCCTCGATGACGAAGTCCGCGTCCGCGAAGCCCTCGGCCTTGTCCAGCACACCGGTGACCAGGCCCTTGAGGCGGTTGGCCTTGTCCTGGTTGACGCGGCCCTTGCCGAGCAGCTTGTCGATCTCGGCGTGGACGTAGCCCACACCCTTGTCGACGCGCTCCTGGTCGATGTCGGTCAGGACGACCGGCACCTCCAGGCGGCGCAGGAACAGCAGGGCGAGCTGGGAGGCCATCAGACCGGCGCCGACGACACCGACCTTGGTGACCGGCCGCGCGAGGCTCTTGTCCGGGGCGCCGGCGGGACGCTTGCCGCGCTTCTGCACGAGGTTGAACGCGTAGATGCCGGAGCGGAGTTCACCGCCCATGATCAGGTCGGCGAGGGCCTGGTCCTCGGCGTCGTACCCCTGCTGGAGATCGCCGTTCTTCGCGGCGGCGATGATGTCCAGGGCGCGGTAGGCGGCCGGGGCCGCGCCGTGCACCTTGGAGTCGGCGATGAACCGGCCGCGCGCGACCGCCTGGTCCCAGGCCTCGCCGCGGTCGATCGCCGGGCGCTCGACCGTGACGTCGCCCTTGAGGACCTGGGCGGTCCACAGCAGCGACTGCTCCAGGAAGTCGGCGCCCTCGAACAGGGCGTCGGCGATGCCCAGTTCGAAGACCTGCGCGCCCTTGAGCTGCTTGTTCTGGTTGAGCGAGTTCTCGATGACGACCGAGACGGCCTTGTCGGCGCCGATCAGGTTGGGCAGCAGCGTGCAGCCGCCCCAGCCGGGGACCAGGCCGAGGAAGACCTCGGGCAGGGAGAACGCCGGGATCGCCTTGGAGACGGTGCGGTAGGTGCAGTGCAGGCCGACCTCGACACCACCGCCCATCGCCGCGCCGTTGTAGTAGGCGAACGTCGGGACGGCCAGCTTCGACAGGCGCTTGAACACCTCGTGGCCGCCCTTGCCGATGGCGAGCGCGTGCTCGTGCTCCTTCAGCAGCTCGACGCCCTTGAGGTCGGCGCCGACCGCGAAGATGAACGGCTTGCCGGTGATGCCGGCACCGACGATCTCGCCGTCGGCGGCCTCCTTCTCCACCTGGTCGATCGCGGTGTCGAGGTTCGCGAGGGAGGCGGGCCCGAAGGTGGTCGGCTTGGTGTGGTCCAGGCCGTTGTCCAGCGTGATCAGCGCGAAGCGGCCGGCGCCGAACGGCAGGTCGAAGTGGCGCACGTGCGCACTGGTGACGACCTCGTCGGGAAACAGCTCCGAAGCCTGCTTCAGAAGCTCGGTGGTGGTGCTCACTTGTCCCCCTCGAAGTGCGGGTTCTCCCAGACGACCGTCGCGCCCATGCCGAAGCCGACGCACATGGTGGTCAGGCCGTAGCGGACGTGCGGCTGCTCCTCGAACTGGCGGGCCAGCTGCGTCATCAGACGGACGCCGGAGGAGGCCAGCGGGTGGCCGTAGGCGATGGCGCCGCCGTACTGGTTGACGCGCTCGTCGTCGTCAGCGATGCCGTAGTGGTCGAGGAAGGCCAGGACCTGGATGGCGAAGGCCTCGTTGATCTCGAACAGGCCGATGTCGGAGATGGACAGGCTCGCCTTGGCGAGGGCCTTCTCCGTGGCCGGGATCGGGCCGTAGCCCATGACCTCCGGCTCGACGCCCGCGAAGGCGTACGAGACGAGGCGCATCTTCACCGGCAGGTTGTTCTCGCGGGCGAAGTCCTCGCTCGCGATGATCGACGCGGTGGCGCCGTCGTTCAGACCGGCCGCGTTACCGGCGGTGACCCGGCCGTGCACACGGAACGGCGTCTTCAGGCCCGCCAGGTTCTCCAGCGTGGTGCCCGGGCGCATCGGCTCGTCGGCGGTGACCAGGCCCCAGCCCGTCTCGCCGCCCTCGGGGCTGGTCCGGCGCACCGAGATCGGCACCAGGTCCTGCTGGATCTTGCCGTTGGCGTACGCCTTGGCGGCCTTCTCCTGCGAGCGCACCGCGTACTCGTCGGTGCGCAGCTTGGTGATGTGCGGGTAGCGGTCGTGCAGGTTCTCCGCGGTCATGCCCATGAACAGGGCCGACTCGTCGACCAGCTTCTCGGAGACGAACCGCGGGTTCGGGTCCACGCCCTCGCCCATCGGGTGGCGGCCCATGTGCTCGACGCCACCGGCGATGACGGCGTCGTAGGCGCCGAAGGCGATCGAACCGGCGGTGGTGGTCACGGCCGTCAGGGCGCCGGCGCACATGCGGTCGATCGAGTAACCGGGGACGGACTGCGGCAGGCCCGCGAGGATGCCGGCGGTGCGGCCGAGGGTCAGGCCCTGGTCACCGATCTGCGTGGTCGCGGCGATGGCGACCTCGTCGATCTTCTTCGGGTCCAGACCGGGGTTGCGGCGCAGCAGCTCCCGGATCGCCTTCACGACGAGGTCGTCGGCCCGGGTCTCGTGGTAGATGCCCTTCGGGCCCGCCTTGCCGAACGGGGTGCGGACGCCGTCGACGAAGACGACATCCCTGACGGTACGAGGCACGATTGGCTCTCCTCCAGGGTGCGGGATGGCACTGCTGCGATGCGCTGAGCGCGCGCTCAGAACCCATGCTACTTATGAGTAACGTAGCTGCACAGTCCTGCCGGTCCAAGCGGTGAACGTCACACCCGCCGGCCGGCCCGGCAGCGCCGCACGGCCCCAGGATCTTGGCGCGATCTCGTCGTTCGCCGCGGCTTCTCGCGTACGGCGGCTTCTCGCGGGCAGCCGCGCGACCGGGCCGCGGACGGCCCCGCCGCGGCACGGCAGACGCCGCGGCGGCGACCGACGACGACGTTGCGGACGTGCGGACGGGACCGTCCTCCGCGCGTTCCGGATGACGGCTCCTGGGCCGGGGGCGTGCGTGCGAGGCTCCCGACTCCCGCGAGTTTCGGTGGCCGGCCGCCGAGTCGCGGACGTGCGGGCGGTACGCCCGGCCTCGGCGGGATCCGGCGGGCGGGTGCCCTACGCGCCCTGGGTCGACAGGGCGTCCACCAGTACCGGTGTCACCAGCTCGACCTGCCACGGACGCGCGCCGTATCCGGCCAGCGCGGTCGCCACCGACTCGGGGTCCACGGTCTGCGGCGGCTCCCAGCAGATCCGCCGCACGGTGTCCGGGGAGATCACGTTCTCCTGCGGCATCGTGACCCGCTCGGCCAGCGCGGACACCGCCGCCCGCGCCGCGGACAGCCGGGCCGCGGCGACCGGGTCCTTGTCGGCCCACGCCCGGGGCGGCGGCGGGCCGGTCACCGGCTGGCCCGGCTGCGGCAGCGCGCTCTCCGGCAGGGCCTTGGCCCGGTCCACGGCCGCCTGCCACTGCTCCAGCTGCCGGCGGCCCGTCCGGTGCCCGAACCCGTTCAGCGCGGCGAGCGCGTGGACGTTGGCCGGCACGGCGAGCGCCGCCTCCACGATGGCCGCGTCGCTCAGCACCTTGCCCGGTGACACGTCGCGCCGCTGCGCGATCCGGTCCCGGGTCTCCCACAGCTCCCGTACGACGGCCAGCTGCCGGCGCCGGCGCACCTTGTGCATCCCGGACGTGCGGCGCCAGGGGTCCTTGCGGGGCTCGGCCGGGGGCGCGGCGGCGATGGCGCCGAACTCCTGGTGCGCCCAGTCCAGCTTGCCCTGCCGGTCCAGCTCCTTCTCCAGGGCGTCCCGCAGGTCGACGAGCAGTTCCACGTCCAGCGCGGCGTACCGGAGCCAGGGCTCGGGCAGCGGCCGGGTCGACCAGTCGACGGCGGAGTGGCCCTTCTCCAGGACGTACCCGAGGACGCCCTCCACCATCGCGCCGAGGCCGACCCGGGGGAACCCGGCGAGCCGGCCGGCCAGCTCGGTGTCGAACAGGCGGGTCGGCACCATGCCTATCTCGCGCAGGCAGGGCAGGTCCTGGGTGGCCGCGTGCAGCACCCACTCGACGCCGGACAGGGCCTCGCCGAGGCCGGACAGGTCCGGGCAGGCGACGGGGTCGATCAGTGCGCTGCCGGCGCCCTCGCGGCGCAGCTGCACCAGGTAGGCGCGCTGTCCGTAGCGGTAGCCGGAGGCGCGCTCGGCGTCCACGGCGACCGGCCCGGAGCCGGCGGCGAAGGCGGCGGTCACCTCGGCGAGGGCGGTCTCGTCGGTGATCACGGGCGGAATGCCCTCGCGGGGTTCGAGCAGCGGGGTCGGCGCCTCCGTCACAGAAGATCCGGCGTCGTCCGGAGGCGTGACTCCGGTGATGCGCAGGGAGCCGTCTGCTGCGGTGTCTTGGGCGTCGGTCACCTGTCAAGGGTATCCGTGTGTGGACGGCGCCCGTCGACGGAACGTTCCGCCGACGGACGCTGAAGGGGCGTAAACCAGTCACCCTGGGGCGGCACGGGGGTTCGCCAGGGTGAACGGTGACTGCTCCGGAGGGAGTATCGGAGGGGTCAGTGAATGATCCCGGTGCGCAGGGCCACGGCCACCATGCCGGCCCGGTCACCGGTGCCCAGCTTGCGGGCGATGCGGGCGAGGTGGCTCTTGACGGTGAGGGCGGACAGGCCCATGGAGACGCCGATCGCCTTGTTCGACTGGCCCTCCGCGACCAGTCTCAGCACCTCGACCTCGCGTCCGGACAGCTCGCGGTAGCCGCCCGGGTGGCTCGGGGCACCCGGGGGGCGGCGGTGCATCCGGGCGGCGGCACCGAGGGGGGTGGCGCCGGGCCGGGAGGGGAGTCCGATGTTGGTGCGGGTGCCGGTGACGACGTAGCCCTTGACGCCGCCCGCCAGCGCGTTGCGGACGGCACCGATGTCGTCGGCGGCGGAGAGCGCGAGTCCGTTGGGCCAGCCCGCGGCGCGGGTCTCGGACAGCAGGGTGAGGCCGGAGCCGTCGGGGAGGTGGACGTCGGCGACGCAGATGTCGCGGGGGTTGCCGATGCGGGGACGAGCCTCCGCGATGGACGAGGCTTCGATGACGTCGCGCACACCGAGGGCCCACAGGTGGCGGGTGACGGTGGAGCGGACGCGGGGGTCGGCCACGACCACCATGGCGGTCGGCTTGTTCGGGCGGTAGGCGACCAGGCTTGCGGGTTGCTCGAGGAGAACGGACACCAGGCCTCCTGGGTGGGGGACGGGGCCGGCTTGTGGGGAGGAAGCCGGGGACGAACCGTGCTTTCAAGGTCACAGTCGTCTTCGGCAGCAAACCTGTCCGCCTTTAGAGAATGATCACGATCTAGTGAGTAACAATCCGTGCAATTCGGACACGCGATCGATCATCCGAAGATCGAGTCGGTTCGAGCGAGTGCGATTCGAGTACAGAAAGTGGCCGTATCGACAAAGAGATGGTCAATCGGACGCCCACACGGGTGATGCGGTCCGTACAGCGGCGTCACGTCACCGGGACTGCGGCCCCCGGCGCTGCGGCAGCGTCACCACCGACGCGTCGCCCGGGCCGGCCGGCGGCAGGCCCGCGACCTGCGCCAGCAGATCGCACCAGGCCGCCAGGTGAGCGGCGGTGTCCGGCACCCCGCCGAGACCCTCGCGGGGCGTCCACGACGCCCGGATCTCGATCTGCGAGGCGGCCGGCCGTTCGGCCAGCCCGCCGAAGTAGTGCGAGCCGGCCCGCGTGATCGTGCCGCTCGGCTCGCCGTACCCGAGCCCGCGGGCCTGGAGCGCCCCCGTCAGCCACGACCAGCACACCTCGGGCAGCAGCGGATCGGCCGCCATCTCCGGCTCCAGCTCCGCGCGCACCAGCGTCACCAGCCGGAAGGTGCCCTGCCAGGCCTCGTGCCCGGCCGGATCGTGGAGCAGCACCAGCCGCCCGTCGGCCAGCTCCTGCTCGCCGTCGGCCACCACGGCCTCCAGCGCGTACGCGTGCGGGGCGAGCCGCTGCGGGGCGGGCGTCGGCTCCACCTCGACCTGCGGCCGTACCCGCGCCGTGCGCAGCGCGTCGACAGCGGACCGGAACGCCGGGGGCAGCCCGCTGCCCGCCCGCTCCTGCGCGGTGTCCTCCGCGTCGTCCATTCCGTCAGCGCCGTCCGACAGTCGTCCCTGAGCCGCAGCCATGCGGGGAAGAGTAAGGGGAAGCGGGGCCCGGTGCGGGGCAAGACACCCCGCGCCGCCGGTCACCGATGTCATGCGAGACTTGCCCCGTGACCGCCAACGACATCCTCACGGGCCGGCAGCCCGCAGCGACGTACGACAGCGCCTTCCTCCGGGCGTGCAGGCGCGAGCCCGTGCCGCACACCCCCGTGTGGTTCATGCGCCAGGCCGGCCGCTCCCTGCCCGAGTACCGCAAGGTGCGCGAGGGTGTGCCCATGCTGGAGTCCTGCATGCGGCCCGAACTGGTCACCGAGATCACCCTCCAGCCGGTGCGCCGGCACGACGTCGACGCGGCGATCTACTTCAGCGACATCGTCGTCCCGCTGAAGGCCATCGGCATCGACCTCGACATCAAGCCCGGCGTCGGCCCGGTCGTCGAGCAGCCCGTCCGCACCCGCGCCGACCTGGCCCGGCTGCGCGACCTCACCCCCGAGGACGTCCCGTACGTCACCGAGGCCATCGGGCAGCTCACCGGCGAACTGGGCGGCACCCCGCTGATCGGCTTCGCGGGCGCGCCCTTCACCCTCGCGAGCTACCTGGTCGAGGGCGGCCCGTCCCGCACGTACGAGAACGCCAAGGCGATGATGTACGGCGACCCCGAACTCTGGGCCGACCTGCTCGACCGCCTCGCCGACATCACGGCCGCCTTCCTGAAGGTCCAGATCGAGGCCGGCGCCAGTGCCGTCCAGCTCTTCGACTCCTGGGCCGGCGCCCTGGCCCCCGCGGACTACCGGACGTCGGTCATGCCGGCCTCCGCGAAGGTTTTCGACGCCGTCGCCGGGTACGGCGTCCCGCGCATCCACTTCGGCGTCGGCACCGGCGAGCTGCTGCGACTCATGGGCGAGGCCGGCGCGGACGTCGTCGGCGTCGACTGGCGCGTCCCGCTGGACGAGGCAGCGCGCCGGGTCGGCCCCGGCAAGGCCCTCCAGGGCAACCTCGACCCGACGGTCCTGTTCACCGACAAGGACACCGTCGCCACCAAGGCCCGCGAGGTGCTCGACGCCGCCGCCGGCCTGGAGGGGCACGTCTTCAACCTCGGCCACGGCGTCCCGCCGAACGCCGACCCGGACGCGCTCACCCGGCTCGTGGAGTACGTGCACACCGCGACCGCGCACTGACTCACCAGGAGTAATGGGGCCGGGCCCGCCTGCCGAACAGCAGGCCGGGCGGCTCCGGCGGGGGCGGCGTGCCGGGCTTGAGCGGCCAGGCGAGCAGCATGCCCGCCACGAAGCCGACCACGTGCGCCGCGTACGCCACCGTGCCGGCGCCGGACATGCCGTGCCCGGAGGAGTACGCCGCCTGGAGCGCGAACCAGAAGCCCAGCACCAGCCAGGCGGGCAGCCGCAGCGGCAGGAAGACCAGGAACGGCACCAGCACCCACACCCTGGCCTTCGGGTACAGCACCAGATAGGCGCCGAGGACGCCGGCGATCGCGCCCGACGCCCCGATCAGCGGGTCGGTGGAGCCGGCGTTGAGCAGGGCGAAGCCGTAGCCGGCCGCGTAGCCGCAGACGACGTAGAAGAGGAAGTAACGGATGTGGCCCATCCGGTCCTCGACGTTGTTGCCGAAGATCAGCAGGAAGAGCATGTTGCCGAGCAGGTGCAGCCAGCCGCCGTGCACGAACATCGCCGTGAAGACCGACAGGGCCGGGGACTTGTCGTAACCGGGCGGTGCCACGACGCAGCCGGGGCCGTGCGGGCCCACACCGACGCTCCCGGTCGGCACGACCCGGGGCATCTGCTGGTGGATGAGTTCCCGGGGAACGGCCGCGTAGTGATCCATGAAGGCATGGAGATGACACAGCTGCACCAGATCGCTGCCGCCCGCCACGGCACCGGCGATGCCGGGCGTGGTGAGGAACACCAGCACGTTGGCGGCGATGAGCGCATACGTCACCCAGGGGGTACCGCGCACGGGATTCACGTCATGGACGGGTATGACCACACAGGAACAGTGCCCGCGATGCGGCCGGTGAACCGGTGAACACCGCCGGGCGCGCGTGCGTATCCCCTCACAACCGACGTGAGGATCAGGCGATGAGTGCGAACGCTCCGCAGGTACCGGTGATGCATGCGCTGCCCGACGGCGAGGCCGAGCTGTCCTTGGTGCTACGGCTTCCGTGGGAGGACGTGGCGCGGCTCGGCCAGGAGGCCGGGCGGCTCGCCTCGCAGATGCAGCGGCCGGTCACCCTGGACGAGGCGGTGAGCTACCGGCTGCGGTCCACCCGACCGCCGGCGACCCACGCCAAGCCCGCCGGCGAGCAGCCCACGGCCATGACACCCAGTTCGGCCGTCACCTCCCTGCCCCGCATCAGCGGAACGGCCTGAGCCGCTGCCCGGGAGGGCCTGAGGCGCTGCCCGGGAGGCCTAAGCCGCTGCCCGGGAGGCCTAAGCCGCTGCCCTCACCTTCGCCGTCGCCTTTCTCGCCGCCACCAGCACGGGGTCCCACACCGGCGAGAACGGCGGGGCGTAGCCGAGGTCCAGGGCCGTCATCTGCTCCACCGTCATCCGCGCGGTCAGCGCCACCGCCGCGATGTCGACCCGCTTGGCGGCGCCCTCCCGGCCGACGATCTGCACGCCGAGCAGCCGGCCCGTACGGTGTTCCGCGATCATCTTCACCGTCATGAGGGCGGCGCCGGGGTAGTAGCCGGCGCGGCTGGTCGACTCGATGGTGACGGTCTCGAACCGCAGGCCCACCCGGCGCGCGTCCTTCTCGCGCAGCCCGGTACGGGCGATCTCCAGGTCGCACACCTTGCTGACCGCCGTGCCCACGACACCGGGGAAGGTGGCGTAGCCGCCGCCGGCGTTGGTGCCGATGATCTGGCCGTGCTTGTTGGCGTGCGTGCCGAGCGGGACGTACTGCTCCTGTCCCGACACCAGGTTCAGCACCTCCACGCAGTCGCCGCCCGCCCAGATGTTCGCGTGGCCGCGCACCCGCATCGCGAGGTCGGTGAGCAGACCGCCGTGCGCGCCGAGCGGGAGGCCGGCCGCCCGGGCGAGGCCGGTCTCCGGGCGGACGCCGATACCGAGGACCACCAGGTCCGCGGGGTACTCGGCGTCCCGCGTCGTCACCGCCCGCACCCGGCCGTCCGGGCCGGTGAGCAGCCCGGTGACCTCGGTGTCGTTCACCATGGCGATACCGAGTCCCTCCATGGCGCGGTGCACCAGCCGGCCCATGTCCGGGTCGAGTGTCGACATGGGCTCCTTGCCGCGGTTGACGACCGTCACCTCGAAGCCCCGGTTGATCAGCGCCTCGGCCATCTCCACGCCGATGTAGCCGGCGCCCACGACGACCGCGCGGCGGCCACGCACGCGTGCCAGCGTGTCCAGCAGGGCCTGGCCGTCGTCCAGGGTCTGCACGCCGTGCACACCGCGGGCGTCGGCGCCGGGCAGGTCCGGGCGGACCGGGCGGGCCCCGGTGGCGATGACCAGCTTGTCGTACGGCGTCCAGGACTCGGCCCCGGAATCGACGTCACGCGCGCGTACCCGCTGTCCGGCCACGTCGATCTCCGTGACCTCCGTACGCAGCCGCAGGTCGATCCCCCGCTCCCGGTGCTCCCCGGGCGTACGGGCGACGAGCCGATCGCGCTCGGGGACGTCGCCGCCCACCCAGTACGGGATGCCGCACGCCGAGTACGAGGTGAAGTGGCCGCGTTCGAAGGCCACGATGTCCAGCTCGTCCGGACCCCGCAGCCGCCGCGCCTGCGACGCCGCGGACATGCCCGCCGCGTCGCCGCCGATCACGACCAGCCGTTCCCTGCCGCCGTCGCCACCACTGCCACCGCGCCCCTCGCTCATGCTCATGAGAAACACGCTACGGGGCACGGGGACTTCACTTCCGCCCGGCCTCCCCGGGCTCCACCGGGCGGGCCGACGGCAGTGGGCCGGGCGTGGCCGTCGCCGGCGCGGGCCCCGCACGGCGCGGCAGCCGGGGGCGTGCGACGCGCAGCCACAACAGCGTGAGCAGCGCGGCGAGCGCCGCGAACGGCAGGACGGCGCCGAGCGCGAGGGCGATCCAGCGCAGCACGGTCACGAACGCGTGCCAGCCGCCCGCCAGCGCGTCGGCGAAGCCCGGCGAGCCGTCACCGGACGCCTCCCGCACCGGCGTCCGCGACAACGACAGGGTGATGGTGGCCAGGCTCGTGCGGTCCTTGAGGGACGCCTGCCGGGCGAGCAGCGCCTCCAGATCGGCCTGACGGCTGCTCAGCTCACCCTCCAGGGTGACGACATCGCTCAGCTTGCCCGCCCTGTCCATCAGCGCGCGGATCCGTGCCACGCTGGCCCGCTGCGAGGTGATCCGGCTGTTGACGTCCACGACCTGGTCGGTGACGTCGACGGCCCTGGCCGTGCGGTGGACCACCCGGCCCGTGCCCTGGAGGCCGGCGAGGACCTCGTCGTACTTCTCGGTGGGCACGCGCAGCACGACCCGGGTGTGCTCGTGGCCGTCGCGGTCCCGGCTGGTGCTCTCCGTGCCGACGTAGCCGCCCGCGTCGCCGGCGGCCGTACGGGCCGCCGCCAGGGCCTTGGACACGTCCTTGACCTCCACGGTGAGGGACGCGGTGCGGATGATCGCGTCCGGGGCGAGCCGGGGCGTGCCCGGGACGGCCTTCGCGCCGTCCGCCCGGCCGCCGGCGGCGCCCGTCGGCCGCACCGCGGCGTCCCCGGCGGACTTCGCCGAGCCGCCGCCCGTGTCGTCGGCGCCGCACCCGGCGAGCGCGAGGGAGGCGGCGAGCAGCGTCCCGGCCAGGGCCCGCGCGGGCCGGACGGAACGGGTGACGTGTGGTGTGCGCATCGGCGGTGCTCCCGTGGCTGTGGACTATGGCGTTCCTTCGACGGCGGGTTCCGCGCGAACGTTCGGCGCCGCCGGTCCCGGTGCGGTCACGGTCCGGACTCGGGCCGGACACCGGGGCCCGGCGGGAGCACCGGCGGGGTCTGAGAGAGTGGGAGGCATGAGCACAACGGGTAACGGTGCGACGGGCAGGGGCCTGGGGCACGTCGTCGTCATCGGGGCCGGTGTCGCCGGGCTGGCCGCCGCGCACCGGCTGCTGGACCGCGGCGCGCGCGTCACCGTACTGGAGGCCGGCGACCGGGTCGGCGGCAAGCTGCTGCCCGGCGAGATCGCCGGCGTACGCGTCGACCTGGGTGCCGAATCCATGCTCGCCCGCCGCCCCGAGGCGGTGACGCTCGCGCGCGAGGCCGGCCTCGGCGACCGGCTCCGGCCGCCGGCCACGGCGACCGCCGCGATCTGGACCCGCGGCGCCCTGCGGCCCATGCCCAAGGGCCATGTCATGGGCGTCCCCGGCACCGCCGCCGCGCTCGCGGGGGTCCTGTCCGACGAGGGCCTGGCCCGCATCGGGCGGGACACCGACCTGCCCCGCACGGAGACCGGCGACGACATCGCCGTGGGGGAGTACGTGGCGGCCCGGCTCGGCCGCGAGGTCGTGGACCGCCTGGTGGAGCCCCTCCTCGGCGGGGTCTACGCGGGCGACGCGTACCGCATCTCCCTGCGCTCGGCCGTCCCGCAGCTCTTCCAGGCCGCCCAGACCCACGACTCCCTGACGGAGGCCGTCCGCGCGATCCAGGCGAGGGCGGCCGCGGCCCGGCAGACCGGACCGGTGTTCCTCGGCATCGAGGGCGGCGTGGGCTCGCTGCCGCTCGCGGTCGCCGACTCGGTGCGGGCCCGCGGAGGCGAGATCCTGACCGGGACCCCGGTGCGGGAGCTGCGCCGCGGCGGCCCGGCCCGGCCGGGCGCCGCCGACGAGGCGCGGGCCGGCGCGGCGCAGGCCCGCGCGGCCACGGGAGACGGAGCCGTGGGACACGGCGTCTGGCGCGTCGTGGCCGGAGACCGGGTGCTGCACGCGGACGCCGTCGTCCTCGCCGTCCCCGCCCGCCCGGCCGCCGACCTGCTGCGCGCCGAGTCGCCGGGGGCCGCCGCCGAACTGGCCGCCGTGGAGTACGCCTCGATGGCCCTCGTGACCCTCGCCTACCGGCGCGCCGGACTGCGCCTGTCCGAGGGCAGCGGCTTCCTCGTGCCGCCCGTGGACGGCCGCACCATCAAGGCATCCACGTTCGCCTCCCAGAAGTGGGGATGGATCGCCGAGCAGGACCCGGACGTGGTCGTGCTGCGCACCTCCGTGGGCCGCCACGGCGAGACGCGGGTGCTCGGCCGGGACGACGCCGGCCTCGTGGAGATCTCCCGGCACGACCTGCGCGAGGCGACCGGCCTGGACGCCGAGCCCCTCGAGACCCGCGTCACCCGCTGGACCGACGGCCTGCCGCAGTATCCCGTCGGGCACCACGCGCGCGTAGCCCGCATCCGCGAACACGTCGCCCGGCTCCCGGGCCTCGCGGTGTGCGGCGCCCAGTACGACGGGGTCGGCATCCCCGCGTGCATCGCGAGCGCGTACGCCGCGGTCGACCAGCTGGACGGCGACCCGGGCGGCGTGGCGGAGCTGACCGCCAACCCGGTGCAGAGCCTGCACGGCGGAGCGGGAGAATAGGGACCATGAGTGACGACGCCCCCACCACCGAGCCCGGCAGGATCCCGAACAAGGGCAAGCTGGCCAAGGACCTCAACGAGGTCATCCGCTACACCCTCTGGTCGGTGTTCAGGCTGAAGGACGTGCTGCCGGAGAACCGCACGGGATACGCCGACGAGGTCCAGGAGCTGTTCGACCAGCTCGCCGCCAAGGACGTCACGGTCCGCGGCACCTACGACGTCTCCGGCCTGCGCGCCGACGCCGACGTCATGATCTGGTGGCACGCCGAGACCAGCGACCAGCTCCAGGAGGCGTACAACCTCTTCCGCCGCACCCGGCTGGGCCGCGCGCTGGAGCCGGTGTGGTCCAACATGGCGCTGCACCGCCCCGCCGAGTTCAACCGCTCGCACATCCCGGCGTTCCTCGCCGACGAGACGCCCCGCGACTACGTGAGCGTCTACCCGTTCGTGCGCTCCTACGACTGGTACCTGCTGCCCGACGAGGACCGCCGGCGCATGCTCGCCGACCACGGCAAGATGGCCCGCGGCTACCCCGACGTGCGCGCCAACACCGTCGCCTCCTTCTCCCTCGGCGACTACGAGTGGATCCTGGCCTTCGAGGCCGACGAGCTCTACCGCATCGTCGACCTCATGCGCCACCTGCGCGCCTCCGAGGCCCGCAGGCACGTCCGCGAGGAGGTGCCGTTCTACACGGGCCGCCGCAAGGACGTCGCCGACCTGGTCGCCGGGCTGGCCTGACGGGCCGGACGGGCGCACCCGGAACGCCTAGCGCCGGGCGGCCCTGCCCTTCAGGGCGTCCCGCGAGGACGAGTCGGGGCCCGGGGCGGCCGGGGTGTCCGGCTCGGGTTCCGGGCGCGCTGCGCAGGACGCGTGCCGCGCCGGGAGGCGGCCCTCCAGCAGATACGCGTCCAGGTACGCGTTGACGCACGGGTTGGGGCCGCCGGCGACGCCGTGCGTGCCCGCGTCCCGCTCGGTCACCAGCACCGAGCCGGCCAGCCGCCGGTTCGTCTCCAGGGCCCCCTGGTAGGGCGCCGCCGCGTCCCGTTCGGCCGCCAGGATCAGCACCGGCGGCAGCTCGCCCGGAGCGGTCCGCACGTCCAGCGGACGCTGCCGGGGCGCCGGCCAGTAGGCGCACGGCAGGTTCATCCACGCGTTGTCCCAGGTCTCGAAGGGCGCCACCCGGGCGAGCCGTGTGTTGTCCCGGTCCCACACCTGCCACCGCGTCGGCCACGGCGCGTCGTTGCACTCGACGGCCGTGTACACCGCGCTGCTGTTCTCCGCCTCCACGGCCGTGTCCGGGCTCGGCGCGGCCAGCCGCACCAGCGGCTCCGGATCGCCGTGCAGATACGCCGCGAGGGCCTCGGCGCGGCTCGGCCAGAAGTCGTCGTAGTACCCGGCCGTCAGGAACGCGTTCTGTAGCTGGCCCGGGCCGACCCTGCCGTCCGCCGGCTTCCCGGCCAGCCGCTCACGCGCGGTGTCGTAGGAGCGCTGCACCTTCCCGGGCGTGTCACCGAGCCCGTACACGTCGTGGTGCCGGGCGATCCAGTCGCGGAAGTCCGCCCAGCGCTCCTCGAAGGCGGCCGACTGGTCGAGGTTGTTGCGGTACCAGACCTTCTCCGGGTCCGGGTTCACCGCCGAGTCCAGCACCATGCGCCGCACGTGCGAGGGGAACATCGCCGCGTACAGCGCGCCGAAGTAGGTGCCGTACGACGCCCCCATGAACGTCAGCCGGTCCTCGCCCAGCGCGGCCCGCAGGACGTCCAGGTCCCGGGCGTTGGCGAGGGAGGTGTAGTACCGCAGCCTGCTCCCGGACCGCCGGGCGCAGCCGCGCGCGTACGCCTTCGCCTGTGCGATGCGCTGCCGCTTGTACGCCTGCGACGGGTGGGCCGGTGACGCGGTGGGCGCCTTGAAGAAGTGCTTCGGGTCCGCGCAGGACAGCGGCGCCGAACGGCCCACCCCGCGCGGGGCGTAGCCGACCAGGTCGTACGCGGCGGCGGTCCGCTTCCACTGCGGGATCATGCCGATCATCGGGAAGTACATGCTGGAGGCGCCCGGACCGCCCGGGTTGTAGACGAGGGCGCCCTGCCGGGGGACCTTCCGCTTGCTGTTGTGCGGATCCCGCTGCGTGGCCCGGGTCCGGCTGACCGTCAGTCTGATCTTCTTGCCGTCGGGGTGGGCGTAGTCCAGCGGGACGGTCACCGTGCCGCACCGCATCGCGGCCGGGGCCTGCGGTACCTCGGCTGCCGGGCACGGGCCGAAGTCGATGCCGGCCGCCCGGGCCCGGGCCACCGTCACCGCGGTCCCGCGCAGCTCGGCCGCGCCCGGGCTGCCGGGTGCGCCGCCCGCCGGGGCCGTGGCCAGGCTGGTCAGCAGCAAGGAGCCGGCGGCCGAGTAGAGGGCGGCAGCTTTCATCGCGTGTCCCTTCGGTGCGCGGCGGCGATGGCACGGCTGCCACGGCCCGGCGACGTCACAAGGGATGCTTCGGCCGGCTGCCGGCGAAGGCAAGCACCGCCCGGCCGGTGTCGGCGGCAATGCCCCCGTGCGCCCCCGGTTGGAGCCTTCACTCCGGGAAGGACGGTTCACTCCCGCCGGGATCGGTCGCGGTGGGTGAGGGCCGCGAGCGGCTCCGAGTGCCTCGCGCGCGCTCTTGGAAGAGCCACACCGGAAAGTTGGAGGAGCCACACCGGAAAGGGCGACCTCATTCCCGCCAGGGCGGCTGGTCGCGGTGGGTGAAGGCCGCGCGCAGCTCCGGTTCGCCGATCGCGCGGACGCCGCGTACGGCGACGGACGTGAGGAACGACTGCTCGTCACCGGCCGGCCTGCCGGCCAGCGCGCCCAGCAGCCGCTGCCCGGCCGGGCAGGCCCAGCGCGAGTACGGGTGCACCTCGAACCGGGCGATGGCCAGGCAGCTCAGCGACAGCGTGAGGGGCAGGGCGAACCACAGGCCCACCAGCGGGCGGGGCGTCCCGGTCGGGACGGGCAGCAGCAGCGCGGTCACGCCCAGCGCCACCACGGCCACCGCGGCGGCCCGCACCCGGCGGACGGCGGCCTCCACGGTGACCCCCGCGCCCTCCGGCACCGCGAGCCCCGCGCGCACCAGCCCGTCGGCCAGCCGGCCCACCGCCTCGGCGCCGGCCGCCCGCGCCCGCACCGGCGCGATCCGCGACTGGCCCTCGGGCCCTATGGCCCCTATGACGGACCGCTCCATCTCGTCGCGGCCCCGCGGGTCGACCACCGTCGCCCAGCCGGTGTGCGCGAGCAGCAGCCGGCGCTGGCGGGCCATGGACACCAGGGTCACATCGGCGACCCGCGCGGGGCCGCCGGACAGGAAGGCCGCCTCGTACAGCGTCAGACCGCGCTCCCGGTCCGCCGGCGTGTCACGCGCTTCGGCGGCCGCCGCACGGACGGCCGCCAGGCACAGCAGGGCACTGGACGTACCGGCGAAAGCCCAGGCCAGGAGCAGAAGAAGGACCCAGAACATGACGTGTTTCTATGCCAGGGGCCCGGTCGGACGCCATGCCCTGTTCACGATCCGGACAGAGTGTGGCCGGTATGTGACGTTCCGTTCCCGGGCGTGGCCGTGGCCGTCAGGGACCGCCGGTCGCCGGTGGCGGGCCGGCGGTGGCCGGCGGCAGGGCGTACGTCTCGCCCGGCGACGGCGACGGCGTGACCGGTACCGCGGCACCGGGGTCGGCCTCCGGCGGCGTCGGCACCGGGGACGCCGGGGCCGTCAGGTCCCGGGCCAGCGCGGCGAAGTCGACGTACCCCGTCGCCTCCAGGACCCTGATGTGGTCCAGCACGGTCGTGTTCGCGTCGTCGGCCAGATCACGGACCAGGGAGTTCTGGGTTCCGGCCCGCACCTCGGCGACCAGGGAGAACACCCGGCCGTGCGCGAGCCGCAGCAGACCGGCGAACTGCCGGTCGAAGTCCTGGCCCCGCGCCGCGTCCAGGATGGCCAGCCACTGCTTCTGCTGCGCGTTGGGTTCGTTGGGCAGGGCCACACCGAGCTGGGTGGCGACGGTCCGTACGTGCGCGTCCAGCGAGGTGTGGCCGTCGACGAGGTGCTGTCCCGCCGTGCGGACGGCCGCCGTGGTGCCCTTGTGCCGCGCCAGCTCCCCGGCGGGCAGCTCCCACAGCCCGGCCAGCCGCACCTTGGTGACGAAGTCCCGGTCCTGCGCGGACAGCGGACCGTACGGGGTGGTCACCGTCGCCGCGCTGAGCACGTTCGCGCCCGCCGGGTCCTGCCGGCCGGCGTACGACCAGAGCGGAACGACCAGCGCGACGGCCGTCGCCGCCAGGGCGGCGACGATGAGTCCGGTACCGCTGAATATGCCTCGGCCCTGGATCGGGGGTCGCGGTCGCATGCTGCCTCCTGCACCGCACGCCGTGGTGTGCTTGGGGTGGCTGCGGGCTTGGCATATTACTGCGAGGCGGAGCGAAGCCGTCCGCAGCGCCGGTGAGGACCCGGGCGGCGACGGGGGCGCGCGGTCGTTCGCAGCGGCGGCGCGGGCGGCCCCCCGAGCACCTCCCGACCGACCTGACCACCGACCCTCCAGGGGCGCGGTGAACTGCGCGACCAGCCACCCCCCACCCGCACCCGACCACCCGCCCCGCCCGCAACGGCGCCACCCGCCCGCCCACGGTTACCCCGGTGACCCCGCCGCCCGCGTCACGCTCCGCGCCGCAGCAGTCCCCGTATCGCCCGTGCCGTCGGCGAGACCCGCCGCGGTGCCGGTCCTGCTCGGTCCAGCCACCACTCCCGCAGCCCGCGCCGCGCCCCCGCGTTCCCCGGGCGCCCCAGCTTCAGCAGATGCTCCGCGAAATCCAGCGCGTCCCGCCGGTACCCCGCGGTCATCGGCCGCTGCCGCGCGTACGCCAGGAACGCCTCCCGGTACTCCGCCCCGAGGATCACCGGCAGCTCGGGTGCCACCTTCGCCACCACGTCCGCCCGCTTCGCCGCCAGGGCCCGCGCCTGCACCCGCATCCGCGCCCGGTCGAACCCCTCCGGCACCGGCGTCCCCGCCACCAGTGAGGACAGGACGGCGGTCTGGGCCACCCCGAGCCGCTCGCGGGCCCCGGTCACGGGCGGCGCCAGCACACCGACACCCCCGGCCCCCGTGCCCACGGCACCCCCGGTCGCCGTACCCGTCGCCGCCGTACCGTCCGCCGCACGGGACCGCCCGGCCGCCACCGCCTCCCTTACGGCGTCCAACTCCCGCACCAGGTCGGCTGGTTCGGGAAAGTTGTCGTCCCGCTCCAGGAGTACCCCGGGCGGCGCGACGCGGGAGGCGAGGGCGGTCAGGATGTCGAGCACCGGGCGTGGCACGGGGTGCGCGTGGCTGTCGTGCCAGACGCCGTCGCGCTCGAAGCCGCCCGCGACATGGACGTAGGCGATCGCCTCCGACGGCAGCGCGGCCAGCGCCTCGGCCGGGTCCTCGCCCCGGTTGACGTGGTTGGTGTGCAGGTTGGCCACGTCGATGAGCAGACGTACGCCGGTCCGCTCGACCAGCTCGGACAGGAACTGCCCCTCGGTCAGCTCCTCGCCCGGCCAGGAGAACAGCGCGGCGATGTTCTCCAGAGCCAGCGGCACCGGCAGCGCGTCCTGGGCGATGCGGACGTTCTCGCACAGCACGTCGAGGGCGTCCCGGGTGCGCGGCACGGGCAGCAGGTGCCCGGCCTCCAGCGGCGGGGACGCGGTGAGCGCCCCGCCCGCCCGGACGAAGGCGATGTGCTCGGTGACCAGCGGCGCCCCCAGTGCCTCCGCCCGCTCGGCGAGCGCCGCCAGCCGCGCCTCGTCGGGACGGTCCGCGCCACCGAGGCCGAGGGAGACACCGTGCGGGATCACCGTCACACCGCGCCGGCGCAGCCGCAGCAGCGACTGCGGGAGATGGCCGGGGCAGACGTTCTCCGCCACGACCTCCACCCAGTCGATGCCCGGCATCCCCTCCACGGCCTCCGCGATCTCCGGCCGCCATCCGATCCCGGTCCCCAGTCGCCCCATGCTGCGTTCCCCCTCCGGCCCGCGTTCGTGCGTCGAGCGAGGGGGATATGGCCCCGCCGGCGGGCCCCGAACCCCCTGCCTGCCGCGTTCAGAGCAACATTTGAGCTTCGGTCCCGCACCGGCCGGCGTTCCGCCGCCCGGCCGGATGCCCACCCTCCGTGGGACGGCAAGTGACGGCATGTCCAAGCAGAGGGTGTGGTCCCTGTACAGGGAGTCGAATTCCGGGGCGTCTTCTTGTACACATGCGGCTCATGACGTCTCCGGGGTGGTGAGCGGTAGGCTCGCTCGCGCGCTGGTCGCACGATCCCGAATCCCCAGCGCGCAGGCCGCGTTGCACCTCGAATCACGCGGCCGGAAGAATCCCGGTCGCTTTTCGCACCGGGCGAGAATCCCTGGTGCGGATGCGAAGCGCGTCCGATGACCCTTGGAGTGGCGCCGGGAGACCCGGCGAGGCCCTTGCTTGGCGGCCGGCCTCCCCGGATCTCCCTCGCGCACCGACGGGTCCTCATCCTGTTGCGAGGAGAGTGGTTCCCTTGACGCCTTTCGAAGGTATCCCAGCCGACCCCCGGCGCGGCAGCCGTGCTCTGGCCTGGTTCACGGCTTGCGTGGGCCTGCTGGCGATCGTCGTCTCGGTCGTCTTAGCCGTGGGCGGCCATGCCGAGGCGGCCGTGGCGGTGGCCTCGGTGGGTGCTGCTGTCGCCGGCAGCGGTGGCACGCGGGTGACGGTTCACGTCCGTCGCTGACGGCGGAGGGATGCGGCGCTCACCGTGGTCGAGGCCGTCACCGACGACATGCCGTTTCCCGTCGACCGCCGCGAAGCTTCCCCAGGCCGGCGGGAGCCGGACGCCGGACCGGCACCGTCCGTCCGCCCCGTGGCAGACGGACGGTGCCTCCCGGTGCGCCGGTCAGGGGCGCTCGACGCGACGAAGTCAGCCGACGCGGTCCGCGCCCTCCACCGCGACGGTCAGCCCGGGGGCGATCTCCGTGAAGCCGGCATCCCGGACCAGGGGGAGGCCGCTCGTGGTCAGGCGGGGCCAGTCGGCGGGGGCGGCCGTGCGGACGGTCAGGGGGAAGCCGGCGTCCCGCCACGCCGTGCGGTCCGCTTCGGACAGCGCCCACCAGGCCAGCTGGGCGCCGTGGCCCGCCTGGGCCATCGCCTTGCCGGCCGACATCTCCAGGTGGGGGTTCAGCCACAGCACGGGCTGTGCCGGGTCGGCGGCGGCGGGCGGCTCCGGGTCGTCCAGTTCCGTGCCCGACACCTGGAGCTTCGCCAGATCCTTGGGCCAGCCGTCCAGCGGGATCGGCGGGAAGACCCGGACCTCGGCGGACCTGCCGGTCACCGTGGTCCCGGGCAGGGTCCCGGCGCGCCGCCACTCGGCGCCCCGGGCCCGCCGGACCACCTTCCGGATGCGGGCGTCCTCCCAGTTCCGGACGGCCTCGGCCCATTCGCCGTCGCCCTGTGCCCGGTCGTCGCCGAGCAGGACGAGCACGGCCCGGGCGGCCGTCTCCAGCGCGTCGGTGCGGGCGGGCGGCGCGTCGCGTTCGATCCGTACGACGAGCGGCAGGACGAACTGGGGGGCCTGGTCGCGGGGATCGCGCGGGGAGTCGGAGGGGCTGTCGGCACTGGGGGCGGATACATGGCTCACGACGGACCAGCCTACGAAGCCGTGAGCGGGCGGATCAACGCGCGTGCCCCGGCGGCAGTGATCCGGGAGCGGGAGCCGGCCCCGCGCCCGTCACCCGGAGCACGCGGTGCGCTGGGCCTCCTGCCAGGTGCAGACGGGGCACAGGGTGATGCCTTTGTACGACTCCGGGTATTCCGTCGGTTCCCGGCACAGCACGCACTCCGCGTACGGCGGGCCGTCGGCCTTCGCGGGCCGTGTCGTGTCGGCGCCCGAGCAGAGGTTCTCGTGGTTCATGCCTTCAGCGTAGGACGGTCAGCGGTGTCCGCCGCTCTGGCCGATCAGCTCGGAGACCTTCACGAACCGGTAGCCGCGCCGGCGCAGTTCCGGTACGGCCGCGCGGACGACCTGCTCGGTGGTCGGGGCGGCGCTGCGGGTGCAGTGCATGACGACCACCGAGCCCGGTTTGACCCCGTCGAGCACCTGCCGGGTCACCGCGTCGGCGTCCGTGGCGAACGCGTCGCCGCTCACCACGTCCCACTGCACCGCGGTCACCCCGAGCCCGTTCAGCGCCCGCAGGGCCTGCTGGTCGTAACAGCCGCCGGGGAAGCGGAAGTACGGCATCGGGTGCGGCACGCCGGCCGCGTGCAGCGAGGTGTACGCCCGTTCGACGTCCGCCCGCATCCGGCCGGAGTCGACGGTGGGCAGGCCGTAGCAGTCGGCCGTGAACGCGTAGTGGCTCCAGGAGTGGTTGGCGACCTCGAACTGCGGGTCGGTGCCGAGATCGCGGGCCTCGGCCGGGTACTGGTCCGCCCACCGGCCGGTCATGAAGACGGTCGCCGGCACCTTCAGCGCACGCAGGGCGCTGATCAGGCCCGGGTTGTCGAAGTGCTCACCGGAGGCTGCGCGGGGGCCCTGGTCGGCGGTCATGTCGGCGTCGAAGGTGAACGCCACCGTCTTGCCCCGGGTGCGCGGACCGTGCTGGAAGACCGGGGTCAGTCCGCCGGGGCCCGGCGCGAGCACGGGCGGCCGGGTGGAGGAGGGGGACGCGGAGACGGAGGAGGCGGCCGGGGCGGGGCGCCCACCGCCCGCGGTGCCGCAGGCGGTGAGCGTCGCGCCCAGGGCGGCACAGACGGCGGTGAAGCGACGTACGTGTGGGATCACCGTACGAACGTAGGGCGCAATATTCGTTTGTACGGTGATATGACTCGTGGCGCGACGGTGCGGTCACCCGCGCGGCGGCGGGCAGCCCCTGTGCACGTTCGTCAGCCTCGGTCGGTCCGACGCCCCGGCCGGTCGCGCTCCGTCCAGGGCGACGTCGGTCAGTCCTTGTCCGTCGGCCGGTCCCTGCCCGTCGGGGAGCCGTCCAGGTCGCGGCGTTCCAGTGGCTTGACCGCCGGGCCCTCGATGACCGAGCCGTCCACGTCGAAGCGGGACCCGTGGCAGGGGCACTCCCAGGCGCGTTCGGCACGGTTGAAGGAGACCAGGCAGCCCATGTGGGTGCAGCGGGCCGACACGGCGTGCAGGGTGCCCGCCTCGTCGCGGTGCACGGCGACCCGTTCGCCGCCGGACCGGACCAGCGCGCCGTCGCCGGGGGCCAGCTCGTCCACCGAGGCCGGCGGTTTCAGCCGGTCGCCGACGAAGTGCCGGGCCACCTCCGCCTGCGTCTTCAGCAGCGACGGCGTCTCGCGGACCACCGACTTCAGCCGGCGCGGGTCGTACAGCTCCCGCCAGGCGCAGTCCCGGCCGGTGATCAGGGCGGTCAGCAGCAGTCCGGCCATGATGCCGCCGCTCAGGCCCCAGCCGCCGAACCCGGTGGCGACGTACGTGTGCCGGGCGCCCGGGTGGAAGGGGCCGACGAGCGGGACCGTGTCGGTGGACTCGTTGTCCTGCGTGGCCCAGGCGTGGTCGAGGCTCACCCCGGGGAAGTGCTCCTCCGCCCAGGCGGCGAGCCGTGCGAACCCGGCCTCCGGGTCACCGGTGCCGGGCGTGAAGTGCTCACCGGTGACGATGAGCATCCGCTGCCCGTCCGGGCCGTGGGGCGCCGTGCGTACCGAGCGGGTGTTCTCGTCCGGCGTGATGTACATGCCGTCCGGGTCGGGGCCGGAACCCAGCGGGCCGGCGACGACCAGTTCCCGGCGCGGGGACAGCCGGCTGAACAGCAGGGCCCGGTCGAACACCGGGTAATGGGTGGCGACCACGACGTCCCGGGCGGTCACGACGGCGCCTCCCTCGGTCGTCAGCCGGCACGGCTCGCCCTCCGTCAGGCCGGTGACCCGGGTGTGCTCGTACACCTGGCCGCCGTGCGCGAGCAGGTCGGCGGTGATCGCCCGGAGGTACTTGACCGGGTGGAACTGCGCCTGTCCGCTCACCCGGACGGCGCCCGCCACCGGGAACGGCAGCCCGGTCTCCGTGGTGAAGGCGGCCGGCAGGCCCGCCTCCCGGGCGGCCTCCGCCTCCGCGCGCACCTCGTCCGCCCGCGACGGGTCCCGGACGTAGGTGTACGCGTCCCTGGTCTCCCACTCGCACTCGATGCCCAGTTCGGCCACCAGCGCCGCCGCGTGCTCGATCGCCTCGGTCTGCGAGTGGGCGTACAGCCGGGCTCCCTCGGGGCCCCGGGTGCGCCGGAGCCGGTCGTAGACGAGGGTGTGCTGGGCGGTCAGCTTGGCGGTGGTGTGACCGGTGACGCCGGCCGCGGCCCGCCCGGCCTCCAGCACCGCCACCCGCAGCCCGGCCCGGGCCAGCTCGTGGGCGGTGCTCAGCCCGGCGATCCCCGCGCCGACGACGGCCACGTCGACGTCGAGGTCCCGGGTCAGGGCGGGGTGGTCCGGCCCGGGGGCGGTCCGCAGCCAGTACGAATCGGTGACCTTTCGCTGCTCGTGCATGCCCGGCGGGTACCCCGGCCCGCCCGGCTCACGTCTGCTTCAGCAGCCGCTCCCGGCACTCCGCCACGTCGAACTCCCCCTGCGGATACCGCGGATCCAGCTCCCGCAGATGTTCCAGGAGCAGCCGGCTGATCGCCCAGTTGCGGTACCACCTGCGGTCCGCCGGGACCAGGTACCAGGGCGCGTACGGCGCCGAGCAGTGCGCCAGGGCCAGCTCGTACGCCTCCTGGTAGGCGGGCCACAGGGCACGCTCGTCGATGTCGGCGGGGTCGAACTTCCAGTGCTTGTCGGGGCGGTCCAGACGGCGCAGCAGCCGGCGTTTCTGCTCCTCGGGGGAGAGGTGCAGGAAGCATTTGACGAGGGTGACGCCGTCCTCGGCGAGGGAGCGTTCGAAGTCGTTGATCAGACCGTAGCGGCTGCCGACCTCGGCGGGCCGGGCGAGGTGCCGGACGCGGGCGATGAGCACGTCCTCGTAGTGCGAGCGGTCGAAGATGCCGATCTCGCCGGGCTCGGGCAGCGCGCGCCGCACCCGCCACAGGAAGTCGTGCCGCCGCTCCTCCTCGGTGGGTGCCCTGAACGCCTTGATCCGGCAGCCCGTCGGGTTCAGCTCGCCGATGACGTGCTTGACCGTGCCGCCCTTGCCGCTGGTGTCCATGCCCTGGAGCACCAGCAGCACGCGACGGCGGTCGCCCGCCGTGCCCGCCGCCCACAGCCGTTCCTGGAGCCGGGCCAGGCGCCGGCCGGTCCGGGCGGTGTCGGCGAGCCCCGCCTGCTTGCCGCCCGGGGCGCCGGGGGTGGCCCGGGTGTCGTACCCGGCCAGGTCGACGCGCTCACCCGGCGGGAGGCGCAGCAGGTCGCGGAGGGGCTCGTCCTTCTTCCTGGTCGGGCGCTTCGGCACAGGTGGCCGGTCCTTCCGTCGGGGGGTGCGGACGTGGCGTCAAGGGTACGGCGCACGTGCTGCCCGGGGCGCGGCCGGCCCCGGGCACGGGACGTGGGTGCTAGCCGGGGTACGGCTCGCCGTCGGTGTGGGGCCCGCCGTCGGGACCGGACGCGGACACCGGCGGTACGGTCTCCGGGACCTGCTGCGCCGCCGTCTCCGGTGTGTGCTGCGGGATCTGCTGCGGGGCCGTCTCCGGTGTGTGCTGCGGAGCCGTCTGCGGGATCTGCTGCGGTACCTGTTGCGTCTGCTGCGGCTGTCCGGCCCGCTCCAGGAAGTGCAGCAGCTCCACCGGGATGGGCAGGACCAGCGTGGAGTTCTTCTCGGCCGCCACCGCCATCACCGTCTGGAGCAGCCGCAGCTGGAGCGCGGTCGGGGTGTCGGCCATCTGCTGGGCGGCCTCGGCGAGCTTGCGGGACGCCTGGAGTTCGGCGTCGGCGTTGATGATCCGGGCCCGGCGCTCGCGGTCCGCCTCCGCCTGGCGGGCCATGGACCGCTTCATCGTGTCCGGCAGGGAGACGTCCTTGATCTCGACCCGGTCGACCTGGACGCCCCAGCCCACGGCCGGGCTGTCGATCATCAGCTCCAGGCCCTGGTTGAGTTTCTCGCGGTCGGCGAGCAGGTCGTCCAGCTCGCTCTTGCCGATGATCGACCGCAGGGAGGTCTGCGCCATCTGGGACACCGCGAACCTGTAGTCCTCGACCTTCACCAGGGCGCTCACCGCGTCGACCACCCGGAAGTAGACCACCGCGTCCACCCGGACGGTGACGTTGTCACGGGTGATGCCCTCCTGGGCCGGCACCGGCATCGTCACGATCTGCATGTTGACCTTCTGAAGCCGGTCCACGAAGGGGATGATCAGGTTCAGGCCCGGTGCCCGTACCTCCTCCGCGACCTGGCCGAGCCGGAAGAGCACACCCCGCTCGTACTGTTTGACCACCCGCGCTGCCATCGCCAGGTAGACCAGTGCGGCGGCGCATGCCACCACCACGGCCACCACAAGCACCTCGACCATGGTGAGCCTCCTCGCCCAGAGGTCGGGTTTGTCTGCTGTTGCCACGATAGGCCCGTAAGGCCGGGATGCCGAGAGATTCCGGCATCCCGGCCCCACGGGCGGCCCCTCACGCCGCCGTGACCAGCTTCACCGGCTCCGTGCCGGCCGCGCTGTGCCGTGCGGCCCAGTTCTCCAGGGCCGTGCGGCAGGCGTGGTCCAGGTGGTGCAGCCCCGACAGGTCGAGCCGGACCGGGCGGTCCTGGGGGAGCGACTCCAGGGTGTCCAGGATCTTCGGCAGCCGCAGGAAGGTCGCGTTGCCCGACAGATGTCCCTCGACGGGGCCCGCACCCTCGTCGGTGACCTCCAGCCGGATGTGCGAGGCCTCCCAGGCGGTCTTCACCACCGCAAGGGCGAGACCGATGAGCACGCCCTCGAACATGCTGACCGTCACGATGGCGACCGCCGTGACGGCGAGGACCAGCGCCTCTCCGCGGTGCTCGCGCCACAGCCCGGCCAGCGCCCGGACGGGGATCAGCTTGGCGCCCGCGTGGACGAGGATGCCCGCGAGGGCCGGGACGGGGATGTAGGCGAGCACGCCCGGCAGCAGGGCCGCGAACAGCAGCAGCCAGACGCCGTGCAGCACCCGGGAGGCCTTGGTACGGGCCCCGGCCTGGACGTTGGCCGCGCTGCGCACGATCACCGCGGTCATCGGCAGGGCGCCGAGGAGGCCGCACACCGCGTTGCCCGCGCCCTGGGCGAGGAGTTCACGGTTGTACTGGGTGCGCGGCCCGGAGTGCAGCCGGTCCACGGCCGCCGCGCTGAACAGCGATTCGGCGGACGCGATGAGGGTGAAGGCGACGACCGTGCCCAGCAGTCCCACCCCGGCCAGTTCGCCGAACGCGCTCAGCGGCGGCGGCTGGACCGAGCCGAGCAGGCCCCGCACCTCCACGGTGGCCACGGGCAGGTTCAGCGCGAGCGCGGCCAGTGTGGCGAGCCCGACCGCGGCGAGCGCGCCGGGCACCGTGCGCAGCTTCGCGGGGGCGTGCTTCCACAGCAGCAGCACCGCGACCGTGCCCGCGCACACCGCTAGCGAGGCCAGCGCCCCACTGTCGCCGAAGGCGTCCAGGAACGCGCCGGGCAGCCCGGTGATCTTGCTCAGGCCGGAGTCGGGGGCCTTCGCCGCCAGCGCCGGATAGAGCTGCCCGGCGATGATCACCAGGCCGATCCCGGCCAGCATGCCCTCCACGACGGAGACCGAGATCGCGCGGAAGTAGCGGCCGAGGCGCAGCAGGCCCATGGCCATCTGGAGCAGTCCGGCGGTGAGCACGATCACGCCGAGCACCGGCAGCCCGAACTCCTTGACCGCCTCGAAGACGAGCACGGTCATGCCGGCCGCCGGGCCCGACACCTGAAGGCTGCTGCCGCGCATCAGCCCGGTGACGAGGCCGCCGACGATGCCGGTGACCAGGCCGAGTTCGGCCGGGACACCGGAGGCGACGGCCACGCCCACGCACAGCGGTAACGCGACCAGGAAGACGACGAGCGAGGCGGCGAAGTCCTGCCGCAGGTGCGGGGGCCGGGAGACGCGGGCCAGGCGGGAGGTACGGGATATGAGGGTGCGGTCGTCGGTCATCGGCGTGCTCACAGGGCCTCGAAGGTGTCGGTCTGCGGGCGGTGCGTCCGTACGGCGCCGGTGTGCACCTCGTAGTACCAGGCGTGCAGGCCGAGCCGGTCCTCCGCCAGCTTCCGCTCGACACAGGGGTACGAGCGCAGCCGCAGCAGCTGGGTCAGGACGTGGCTCTGCACACCCTCGGCGACCTCCGGGTCCTCGGCCGCGCCGGCCGGACGCGGGGTGGCGTGCGCCAGCCAGTCGCGCACGGCGGGTACGGCGGTCAGGTCGTCGCCGCGCACCAGGGCGCCGACGGCCCCGCAGTGCGAGTGGCCGCAGACCACGATGTCGCGGACGCCGAGCACCTCCACGGCGTACTCGATGGTGGCGGCCTCGCCGGTGGGGTGCGCGGAGGCGTACGGCGGGACGATGTTGCCCGCGGTGCGCAGCTCGAACAGCTCGCCGGGGCGGGCGCCCGTGATCAGGGCCGGGACGACCCGGGAATCGGAGCAGGTGATGAAGAGCACCTGCGGGGACTGGCCTTCGGCGAGCTCGGCGAACTCCTCAGGGCGCTGTCCGAAGGTACGGGCGTTGTCGATGAGGGGCTGCATGTATGTGGTCCTCCTGGCGCGCCTGCCTGGCGCGTCGGGCTCGAACGACGGTTGTGGGGGTGGAGAGGGGAGCGGCGGGGCCCGGCTCTCAGCAGCGGAAGACCTGGAGGGCGGCCGGGGTGTGCGCTCCGGAGGCTCCGGGTGCGTGGCGGTGCCGGCCGCCGGAGGGGTCGGACGGGGCCGTGCCGGCCGCCCGGCCGGATATGAGGGGGTGCTCCTGCGCGCAGGGGGAGGCGGGGCCCCGGTGCCGGTCGCGCACCTGCGGGACACCCGCGGGACGGACCGGGCGGTCCGGGGTGCGGACCGTCTCCGTGCCGTCGTGCGCCGGTGGTACGGAGAGGTGGATTCCGGTCTTGCTCTTGGCCAGTGCCTGACCGTGCGTGTGCGCGGATGCGAAGGTTCCGGCGGGGGTGAAGAGCTGGAGGGCGAGCAGTGTGACGCCCAGGAGGGCGAGCAGGATCCGGGCGGTCGTACCTCGGAACATGAGCCCCCCTCCGCTTTTGTCACGCCTCTTGTCCGGACCAAGTACTGGTCAACGGATGGTCAAGAAACACGTTAACCCCGCGAAGCCCTTTGCAGGGTTAACAGCGCGTTACGCGCCCGAGAGAGCGTGAAAACCGTAGGTGGCGTGGCGTGAACCCGCCCCTGCCCCACGGTCGTCCGGCCGGCTGCCGTCCGGCCGGGGTGAGCGTGCCGGCTAGCCGCCGACCAGTCCCTTCGCGTCCCGGGCCAGCGCGGTGAGCCGGGATATCGCGCGGAAGTACTTCTTGCGGTAGCCGCCGTTCAGCATCTCCTCGCTGAACAGCCGGTCGAACGGCTGCCCCGAGGCGAGCACCGGGACCTCGCGGTCGTAGAGCCGGTCGGCGAGCACCACCAGGCGCAGCGCCGTCGACTGGTCCGGCACGGGCCGCACGCCGGTCAGGCACACCGCCCGGAGCCCGTCGGTCAGCGCGCCGTACCGGCTCGGATGCACCCGCGCCAGGTGCTCCAGCAGCCCGGTGAAGTCGTCCAGCGAGGCGCCCTCGGTGGCGAAGGCCGTCTTCATGACCTCCTCGTCGGAGAACGGCGCCGGCGCCTCGGGCAGGCCGCGGTGACGGTAGTCCTCGCCGTCGATGCGCAGGGCGCGGAAGTGGGCCGACAGGCCCTGGATCTCGCGTAGGAAGTCGGCGGCGGCGAACCGCCCCTCGCCCAGCTTGCCGGGCAGCGTGTTGGAGGTGGCGGCGAGCGCCACACCCGCCTCGACCAGCTTTCCGAGCAGCGTGGAGACGAGAACCGTGTCGCCGGGGTCGTCGAGTTCGAACTCGTCGATGCACAGCAGGCTGTGCCCGGACAGCGTCTGCACGGTCTGCTGGAAGCCCAGGGCGCCGACCAGGTTCGTCAGCTCCACGAAGGTGCCGAACGCCTTGCGGGAGGCGTCGGCCGGAGCGGCGTGCCACAGGGAGGCGAGCAGATGGGTCTTGCCGACGCCGTAGCCGCCGTCCAGGTACACCCCGCGCGGGCCCGCCGGGGCCTTGGGCGCCCTGGCCCGGCCGAGGCCGAAGAAGCCGCGCCGGCCGGTGCCGCCGGCGGGCGCGGCGCCGAGCCCGGCCGCGAAGCCCTCCAGCACCTGGACGGCCTCCGTCTGGCTGGGCTGCCCGGGGTCCGGGATGTACGTGGCGAAGCGGACCGAGTCGAAACGCGGGGGCGGCACCATCTCCGCGACCAGGCGGTCGGCGGGAACGCGCGGCTCACGGGCGCACAGGGACACGGGGCCCGCGTCCGGCACAGGGCTGGATCCGGGGGCGGTGGTGGAGGACGACACAGTTCTTCATGCTAAGCGCCGTGCCACACTGCACGTCATGCGACGCCTGTTCCCTGTGACCGACGAAACAGCAGCCCAGGCCCCCGGCACCGGTGCCAAGGCCGCGAGCCGGGGACCGGAAGGGGAGAGGGGGGCGGCCCGTACGGGCGGTGCCACGGCCCCTGACGCCGCCGGGCTCCCTGACGCCGCCGGGGCCGTGGACCGCGAGTGGAGCCTCGCCGAGCTGGCCGCCGCGTACGCCTACCCGGCGTCCGGACCGGGCGCCCCGCGGCCCTGGCTGCGGGCCAACATGATCTCCTCCCTGGACGGCGCCGCCCAGCACGAGGGCCGCTCCCAGCCCATCTCCAGCGCCACCGACATGCGGGTCTTCGGCACGCTGCGGGCGCTCGCGGACGTCGTCCTCGTGGGCGCCGAGACGGTACGGCAGGAGGGGTACCGCCCGGCTCGCGTGCGCGCGGAGTTCGCCGGGGCCCGCGCGGCGGCCGGGCAGGACCCGGTCCCGGCGATCGCGATCGTCAGCGCGAGCCTGGAACTGGACTTCACGCTCCCGCTGTTCACCTCCCCGCTGGTGCCCACGCTGGTTCTGACCGGGGCCGCGGCGGCCCCCGACCGGGTCGCCGCCGCGGAGAAGGCCGGCGCCCGGGTGCTGGTCGCCGGGGACGGCACGGGCGTCGAGCCCGCGCGCGCGGTGCGGGCCCTCGCGGGCCTCGGCCACACCCGGCTGCTGACCGAGGGCGGCCCCCGGCTCCTGGGCCAGCTGATCGCCGCCGAGGTGCTGGACGAGCTGTGCCTGACCGTGTCGCCGACACTCACCGCGGGGGACGCGCAGCGCATCGCCGGGGGGCCGGCGGTCGCCGTGCCGCAGCGGTTCGTCCTCGCGTCCCTGCTGGAGGAGGACGGGTTCCTGTACAGCCGTTACCGCCGGCCCTGACGCCGGCCCCCGACGATCGACATCGGCAACGACTTCGGCGGAATCTGCTGTTCCGATTGGCTCGGCGGGCAGACTTGGTCGGCAGTACCCGTGCGATCACGGGGAAGGATGGTTTCCGCAGGGGCCCTGCCGGGCCCCGCAGGACAGCGGGCCCCGCGGGCCCTCGCAGGAAAGAGGCGCCTGGTGTTCACAAGCGTTCTGATGATCGAGAAGGCCCTGACGTCCGCCGACGTGGAGTTCGTCACCACCTTGCACGGAGACGAGCCCGTCTCCTTCCACGTGTTGCTCCAGCCGCGCGGCGACCAGGCGGACCGTCTGCTGCGGGCCATCGACGACATCGCGCTCGGCGAACTCGACGAGGCGGTGCGGGAGAGAGAGACCCCGGAGGGGCAGGACGCCAGGAGCGTCGGGCAGCAGGCCCTCGACGTGTCGCTCCAGGCGCTGCGCTCGGCGGGCGGCACGGCGCAGGGGCGGCTGGTCGAGGACCATCCGCTGGAGGCGCTGAAGGGGGTCGTGGCCGAGGTGAACGCCGACGAGGTGATCGTGCTGACCGACCCGCACTACGTCGAGGAGTTCTTCCACCGGGACTGGGCCTCCCGGGCCCGGCACAAGGTGGGCGTGCCGGTGCTCAAGCTGTTCTCGCACAGCAAGGCGTAGGCGGAGCGGGGGAGGCCCGGCCGCCTCCCCGCGCGGCGCCCGGTGCGCCAGCGCATAGGCTAGGTCCTGCTCTGGCTCGTACCGTCTCTGGGGAGAAACGCATGGCACCCGGCCTTCCTGCCGCCATGGACCGACCGCACTTCATCGGCATCGGCGGCGCCGGAATGTCGGGTATCGCCAAGATCCTCGCGCAGCGCGGGGCACGGGTGGCCGGCAGCGACGCCAAGGACTCGGCGACCGCGCAGGCGCTGCGGGCGCTCGGCGTCACCGTGCACATCGGGCACGCCGCCGGGCACCTCGCGGACGACGCCAGCTGCGTCGTCGTGTCGTCGGCGATCCGCACGGACAACCCGGAGCTGGCCCGCGCCGCCGAGCTGGGCATCCCGGTGGTGCACCGCTCCGACGCGCTCGCCGCGCTGATGCTGGGGCTGCGCCCGATCGCCGTGGCCGGTACCCACGGCAAGACGACCACCACCTCGATGCTGGCGGTCTGCCTGACCGAGCTGGGCCTGCGGCCGTCGTACGCCATCGGCGGCGACCTGGACGCCCCGGGCTCCAACGCGCTGCACGGCGAGGGGGACATCTTCGTCGCCGAGGCCGACGAGTCGGACCGCAGCTTCCACAAGTACGCCCCCGAGGTCGCCATCGTCCTCAACGTCGAGCTGGACCACCACGCCAACTACGCGTCCATGGACGAGATCTACGAGTCGTTCGAGACGTTCGTGGACCGTGTCACCGACGGCGGCACCCTGGTCGTCTCCGCCGACCACGAGGGCGCCCGCGAGCTGACCCGGCGCGTCCGGGAGCGCGCGGTGCGGACCGTCACCTACGGCGAGGCCGAGGACGCCGACGTGCGCGTCCTGAGGATCGTCCCGCAGGGGCTGAAGAGCGAGGTCACGGCCGTGCTGGACGGGCAGGAGCTGACCTTCGCCGTCTCCGTGCCGGGCCGGCACTACGCCCTCAACGCCGTCGCCGCGCTCGCCGCCGGCGCCGCCCTCGGCATCCCGGCCGCCGAGCTGGCGCCCGCGCTCGCCGCCTACACCGGCGTCAAGCGGCGCCTCCAGCTCAAGGGCGAGGCGGCCGGCGTGCAGGTGATCGACTCCTACGCCCACCACCCCACCGAGATGACCGCCGACCTGGAGGCCATGCGTGCCGCCGCCGGTGACGCCCGCATCCTCGTCGTCTTCCAGCCGCACCTGTTCTCCCGCACCCAGGAACTGGGCAAGGAGATGGGGCAGGCGCTGGCCCTCGCCGACGCCTCCGTGGTCCTGGACATCTACCCGGCCCGGGAGGACCCGATCCCCGGTGTCACCAGCGAGCTGATCATCGAGGCCGCGCGCGCGGCGGGCGCCGACGTCACCGCCGTGTCCGGCAGGACGGAGATCCCCGCGGTGATCGCGGGAATGGCGAAGCCCGGTGATCTCGTTCTCACCATGGGCGCGGGTGATGTGACCGACCTGGGCCCGCTGATCCTGGACCGCCTGTCGCAGTGAAAAGGGGCTGAGAACTGATGTCGTACGACGTCGAGAAGCCGGAGGAGCAGTGGCGCGCGGAGCTGAACCCGGCCGAGTACGCCGTCCTCCGCCAGGCCGGCACCGAGCCGGCCTTCACCGGTGAGTACACGGACACGAAGACCGAGGGCGTGTACTCCTGCCGGGCCTGCGGTGCCGAGCTGTTCACCTCCGGGACCAAGTTCGCGTCGCACTGCGGCTGGCCGTCCTTCTACGACCCGAAGGACACCGACGCCGTGGAGCTGGTGCAGGACCGCTCCCACGGCATGGTCCGCACCGAGGTGCGGTGCGCCCGCTGCGGTTCGCACCTCGGGCACGTCTTCGAGGGTGAGGGGTATCCGACCCCGACCGACCAGCGCTACTGCATCAACTCCATCTCCCTGCGGCTGAGCCCCGACGAGGGCTGACGCGGCCGACGTGCCCGGCGGCCGGGACGACCCGGCCGCCTCGCCGCCGTATCGCCCGCCCGCCCGCCGCCGCCGAACCGCGGCGCCGCAGGCGGTCTAGACTCGCTGCCCAACGGCCTGCGCGGGGAAGAAAAGTGGCGGAAGCGGGCGGAAATAGGTCAAATCCGAAGGGTGTCCGGCGTTTTGATACGGATAGACTCAGTCACGAAGCGATACGCGGACGGCACGGTCGCGGTCGACCGGCTGTCACTGGAGATACCCGACCGCGCGATCACCGTCCTCGTCGGACCCTCCGGCTGCGGCAAGACGACGACCCTGCGGATGATCAACCGGATGGTGGAGCCCAGCGAGGGCAGCATCCTCCTCGACGGCCAGGACATCAGGCGGCAGCCGGTCAACACCCTGCGCCGGTCCATGGGCTACGTCATCCAGAACGCCGGGCTCTTCCAGCACCGCACCATCCTCGACAACATCGCCACCGTGCCCCGCCTGCTCGGCTGGCACAAGCAGAAGGCACGAGCCCGGGCCGCCGAGCTGATGGAGCGGGTCGGACTCGACTCGGCCCTGGCGAAGAGGTATCCGTACCAGCTCTCCGGCGGCCAGCAGCAGCGCGTCGGCGTGGCCCGCGCGCTCGCCGCCGACCCGCCGGTGCTGCTGATGGACGAACCGTTCTCCGCCGTCGACCCCATCGTCCGCAAGGGCCTCCAGGACGAACTCCTGCGCATCCAGCAGGAGCTGGGCAAGACCATCGTCTTCGTCACCCACGACATCGACGAGGCGATCAAGCTGGGCACGAAGGTCGCCGTGCTGCGCACCGGTGGCCGGCTCGCCCAGTTCGCCCCGCCCGCCGAACTGCTCAGCGCGCCCGCCGACTCCTTCGTGGAGGACTTCCTCGGCGCCGACCGCGGCATCCGCCGGCTGTCCTTCTTCCCGTCCGCGGGACTGCGGCTGGAGACCGGGCCCGTCGTCCCGATCGACGCCGACGCCGAGCAGCTCGCCTCCCGGGCCACGGCCGACTGGCTCCTCGTCACCGATACTGACGGCAGGCCGCTCGGCTGGAGCGAACCGGACCGGCTGACCGCCGGATCCGTCGACCGGGACCGGCTCCTGCCGTACGGGCGGCCGTTCGTGCCCGGCACCGACTCGCTGCGCACCGCGCTCGACGGGGCCGTGCTCTCGCCGACCGGGTGGGCGGTCGCGGTGGACGGCGAGGGGATCGCCGTCGGCGTCGTCTCCCAGCAGGTCATCGGCGAGGCGATCCGCGCCGCCCACGACCGCGCGGCGGAGCGGACCGAGGTGAACGCCGGGTGATGAGCGGCTTCTTCGACCTCCCCAGCGACCTCCAGCACAGCTATCTCGGACTCGTCGGGCTGCATCTGCGCGAGGCCCTGCTGCCGGTGCTGGCCGGACTGCTCGTCTCGCTGCCCGTGGCCCAGCTGTGCGTACGGTTCCGCTGGATGTACCCGCCCGTCCTCGGCATCACCACCGTCCTCTACGCCATCCCGTCGCTGGCCTTCTTCGTCGTGCTCATCGACTACTTCGGGCAGAGCGAGACGACCGTGATGGTCCCGCTCGCCCTCTACAGCCTGGTCGTGCTGGTCCCGGCGATCGTCGACGGTGTCCGCTCGGTGCCTCCCGAGACCCTCGCCGCCGCCCAGGCCATGGGCTTCGGGGCCGTACGGCGCTACTTCCAGATCCAGTTGCCCATCGCCGTACCCGCGATCATCGCCGGCCTCAGGGTGGCGACCGTCTCCAGCATCTCCCTGGTCAGCGTCGGCATGCTCATCGGCAACCAGGGCGCCCTCGGCAACATGCTCTACGACGCCCAGACCTACCACCGCCCCGCCCTCGCCGTGAACTCGGTCGTGACCATCGCGGTGCTGGGCATCCTCGCCGACGGCGTGCTGGTCCTTCTCCGCCTCCTGCTCACCCCCTGGATGCCGCGGAAGGGTGCCACCCGGTGAACGTCCTGAACTTCGCGCACTCCTTCTTCAGCGACAGCGCCCACTGGCACGGCTACGACGGCATCCCCACCCGGTTCGCCGAGCACCTCAGGTACTCGCTGGAAGCGCTCCTGATCGCCGCCGCGATCGGACTGCCCGTCGGCCTGCTCACCGGCCACACCGGGCGCGGCGGCAACACGCTCGCCCTCCTCGCCACCGCCGGGCGCGCCCTTCCCAGCTTCGGCCTGCTCGTGCTGATGTTCCTCTGGATCGGCTTCGGCCTGCTGCCGGTGATGATCCCGCTGGTGGTGCTCGCCGTACCGCCGATCCTGGTCACCGCCTACGAGGCGGTCCGCTCGGTCGACCCGTCCCCGGTGGACGCGGCCCGCGGCATGGGGATGTCCGAGACCCGCGTGCTGCTCCAGGTCGAGCTGCCGGTCGCGCTGCCGCTGGTCCTGAGCGGACTGCGCACGGCGGCCATCCAGATCGTCTCCACCGCCACCATCGCCGCGTACGTCAGCCTCGGCGGCCTCGGCCGGTACATCATCGACGGCCTCTACCAGAGGAACTACGACAAGGTCGTCGGCGGCGCCACCCTGGTCGCCGGACTGGCCCTCGCGACCCTCGGCCTGTTCTGGGCGGTGGCCCGGCTCACGGTGTCCCCGGGCGTACGCAGGAGCGGCTGAGCCCTCACCGTCCGGTGCGGCCCGCGCTCCCCGGCGGTGCCCCCCTGTCACCCGCAGTCACCCGATGTCCCCCGGGAGCCGGGACGGCCCGGGGCCCGTCGGCGACCCCGCGCGGCACGGACGCGGGCACAACAGGCCGCAGATCGAGGCCAATCGGTGATCGGAGGCACTTGACTGACCGAGAACCGGCTGGATTGGATCGACTGGTGACTTACACGACCCACTTCAGCAGGTCCATCCGAAGGAACCGAAGCGCGGCGGTGGTCGCCCTCGCGGCGGCGACGGCTCTGCTGGCGGGCTGTTCCTCCACGGACGACAAGGGCGGCAACCCGCTCACGGACGACAAGGCGAGCGGCGACAGCGTCGTCGTCGGCTCCAACAACTTCCCCGAGAGCACCCTGCTCGCCGACATCTACGGCGAGGCCCTCAGGGCCAAGGGCTTCAGCATCACGTACAAGCCGAACATCGGCAGCCGCGAGACCACCTACGGGCTGCTCAAGAACGGCGCCGTGACCGTGCTGCCCGAGTACAACGGCGCGCTGCTGGCCTACCTCGACCAGAAGGCCGCGCCGAGGACCGCCGACGAGACCACGGCCGCCATCAAGGCCGCGCTGGACCCGAAGCTGACGCTGCTGAACCCGGCGCCGGCCCAGAACAAGGACTCGGTGACGGTCAACGCGGCCACCGCCAAGAAGTACCACCTCACCGGGAAGTCCTCCGTCGCCGACCTGAAGGACATCGCCAAGGACCTGGTCATCGGCGGCTCGCCGGAGTTCCAGACCCGGCAGCAGGGCCTGGTGGGCCTGAAGTCCGTCTACGGCCTGGACTTCAAGTCCTTCAAGGCGCTGGACGCGGGCGGCCCGCTCACGCTGGCGGCGCTGTCGAAGGACGCGGTGCAGGTCGCGGACCTCTTCACCACCGACCCGAACATCGCCAAGGAGAAGTTCGTCGTCCTCCGGGACCCGAAGAACCTCTTCGGCTTCGAGAACGTCCAGCCGCTCGTCCACAAGAACTCCCTGTCGCAGAAGGGTGTCGACGCCCTCAACGCCGTCTCGGCCAAGCTGGACACCGCGACCCTGCTGGACCTGGACACCCAGGCGCAGGTGCAGAAGAAGGACCCGCTGGACGTCGCCAAGGCCTGGCTGAAGTCCGCCGGTCTCGCCTGACGGGCCACCGCCGGCCACGGCCGTGGCCGATGACGACGCGGGTCCCCCGGAGCGCCGGGGCACCCGCGTCGTCGCGCTCCCGCGTCTCCCAGCCCGCGTCTCCCAGCCCGCCTCTCCTAGCCCTCGTCGTCCCAGCCCTCGTCGTCCTGGTCGTCGTCCTGGTCGTCGCCCTGGTCCTCGAAGTAGTCGCCGATCTCGTCCACGGCCTCCGCGGCCACCATGCCGCCCACGACCCCGGCGGCGAGACCCGCCGCTCCCATGGCCACGGCCGTCCCCACGCCCGGGCCCGAGGGAGGGCCGAAGCCGTGACCGGCTCCGGGCGTCCCGTCGTGACCGTACGCCGCGTGGCTGTCGTAGGCGTCGCGGTGTTCGGTGAGCCGGTGGATCCAGCCGCTGACCTCCGCGTGCCAGTCCAGGGCCGGCGCGTCCTCGTGACGCACCGTGAACCGGGTCAGCGCGTCGTGCCCCGGTGACAGCAGCCCGCTGCGCTTGTCGGCCTCCAGCACGATCTCGACGCCCGTGGGGGAGGCGAGGAAGGTCAGCTCGATCTCGTTCACCGCGTGCGCGTACCGCGGGGGCGGGGTCAGCTCGATCTCCTGGTAGAACGGCAGCCGCTGGCCCGTGCCGCCGATGCGGCCGTACTCCAGGTCGGCCGAGCGGAAACCGAAGCCCAGCCGGCCGAGGGCCTCCAGCACGGCCTCCTGCACCGGGAGGGGACGCACGGCGAGCGGATCCAGGTCGCCGCTGTCCCGGGCGCCGGCCACCGCGACCTCCGTGCGCACGCCGAGGACGATGCCCAGGGGCCGGCCGTGCAGCTCGGTCACCGGCGTCTCCCAGGGCAGCGGCACGCTGAACGGCAGCTCGCGCACCTCCTGCTCGCCGAGTCGGAAGCCGCCGCCGACCGGGAACCGTTCGAAGACGACCGTTCCCTCGCTCTCACCTTCCGCGTGCTCCGCCTCCACGCGGGCGAGCAGCTCCAGGCCGACGCGCTCCACCTCCACGGACGCGCCGCCGCCGCGCACCAGCACCCGGCCCGTCAGCGCGCCGCCGGGCAGGGCCGCGTCGCTGTCCAGCACCGTGTCCACGGAGGGGCCGCCGACCCCGAGCGCGCCCAGCAGCCTCTTGAACACCATGCCGTAGCTCCTTCGTTCATCGCCTCGTCCGCACGGCGTTCCACCGCCGTCCGGCGCATGGTGAACTCGCGGCCACGGCGCAGAAGTTCCCAGGTCACCTGTTCGGGGGACAACCCCGCCGGGTCGTGGCCCGACGCCCCGCAGCCCTCAGGTCGTGCCTTCCGCGCCCTCCGGCGCCCGTGCCGCCGTCCTCGCCTGCCTGCGGCGTGCGCGGCGGCTGACGCGGGGCTGCTGGTCGGGGAGCCAGCCGAAGGTCAGGCAGCTGCCGGTGGCGCCGAGCAGGAGGCCGAGGAAGAAGCCGCCGAGGTTGGAGGTGAGCCAGGTGCCCAGCGAGAGCAGGATGCCGGTGAGGGAGTAGAAGAGCCGCTGGGAGGGGTTGAAGAGGATCAGCAGGCCCAGCAGCACCATCAGTCCGGGCAGCAGGTAGCCCGCCAGGCCCTGCATGCCGATGTGCAGCACGACCTTCAGCGAGGCCTTCTCGGTGAGCAGGATCTCGCCGCCGCCCAGGGCGAGCAGCAGCCCGCCCCAGAACGGCCGGCGGGCCCGCCACCTGCGGAAGGCGGGCCTCGGTCCCAGACGCGGACGGTCCGGCACGGTGATCAGCAGCCCGAGTCGCTGAAGCTCAGCTTCAGACCCGGCAGCCGGAACACTCCCGCGGTGGTCGCGTAGTTGGTCTGCCGCAGTTTGGCGATCCGCACGGTGTCGGCCTGCTGGCTGAAGACCCCGATCGGGCCCTTGACGCCCGCCTTGGTCAGCGTGCTGGCGTCGTTGCCGATCTCGATGTTGTCGAACGAGGCGTCACCCGACAGCTCGGTGGAGTCGGTGGTCAGATCGCGCGCGCTGACCTTCTCCTTTCCGCCGCCCGCCTTGATCAGCAGGTTGGTGCCGCCGAGGTCGACGCTCTGGCACAGCTTGGTCAGCGTGGCGTTCTTGATCGCGGAGGTGATGACGAGCACCTGGCCGCCGCTGTCCCCGGCGTTGGGGCTGCCGTCCGCCATGTTGTCGAGCGAGCCGAACTGTTCGAAGCCGGTGCCTTTCAGTTCGGTCGCGGTGACCGTGAACGGCATGCCGGAGATCGCGAACTGCACACCGAGCGCACCCTGTGCGGTGAGGACGGCGAGGCCGGCGGCGATCAGCGTGGCGGGTACGGCCATCACCGCCGCCCGGCGGGCCCGGACGCGGCCCCGCCGTTCGCCGCCGGTGGCGGTCCCGGCGGTGCCCGGGATGTCGAAGGGGAAACCGGTTGCTGCGTTCTCAGGGGTGTTGCCGGCGGACGGAACGTCCGGGGACGAGGCCATAACTGCTCCCATGGGCATGGATCAATGCGGTGTGGGCTTCAGTGGCGCGGTGTCCTGGCGCGGACAGGGGCAACCGCGTACGCCTCCTCACGTCTCCCGGGGGAGGCAAGGGCTTGCTGGTTACGCGGCAGTAGCCTTTCGAGGAAGTTACCGCCGGTTACATTGAAGGGTCAAGGGAGATGTGAAAAAAGGGTGCCGGATGTGCGCGGACCGCTTCCGCCTGGCACAACTCCGCCCCTACGCCTTGACGTTGACGAACCATCAGGTCTACAACTGCCTCTGTTTCCACGGATCCGTGGCGCCGGATCCAGCAAGCGGCACCAGCCGGGTCCCGGCGCGGTGCCCGCCGCGTCCGCCACGCGGACCGGCCGCGTTCCCGGCCCTGTCACGGCAACCGATCCACTCACAGCGCGGCTCCGTCACGGTCGTTCCCCCCTGTGGTTCCGTGCCGGCCGCCCCTTTTTCGCCGGCGCGGCCGGAGGTCTTCCGCCGAGGCCTCCGGCCGCGTCCGGTCCGCCGCCGTCGCCGGTCCGTCGTGCACGGAGAAGGCGCAACGGCCCTGCGCCGGCGGCACCCAGCACCGCTCACCCCCCACCTCACCTCAGTTGTCCCCCCACTCATTGAAGAGAGGCACTCGCATGCGCAAGCGCTCCCTCCTCGCACTCGCCGGCACCGCCACCGCACTCGCCCTCACGGCGGCCACCCCGGCCTCCGCGGCCGGCGCGGTCCTCACCACCGGCAGCGCCGGCGGCACCGCGGTCGCGGTCGGCGACACCCTCACGGCGCCCCTGGCCTCCGGCACGTCGGCCACGTTCTACTCCAGTGCGACCGGCACCAGCGGCGTCAAGTGCACGGGGTCCCAGTTCACCGCCAAGGTCACCGGCAACCCGACCGCCCCCGGCACGGCCACGGAGTCCGTCACCGCGCACACCTTCGACAGCTCGACCTGCACCAGCAACGTCACCGGTGTGCTCGGGGTCAACGGCATCACCATCGACAACCTGCCCTACGCGGCGACGGTCGCCTCCGACGGCACCCTCACGGTCACGCCCCCGAGCGGCTCCGTCATCCAGGCCACGGTCAAGCTGCGCACCCTGCTGGGCGGCGTCACCTGCGTCTACCGGGCACCCGGCCTGACCGGCAAGTCCGGCAACGCCGACAGCAGCATCACCTTCACCAACCAGCAGTTCACGAAGTTCTCCGGCTCGTCGCTCTGCTTCGCCAACGGCTTCTTCACGGCGAAGTACGCGCCCGTCACCGACGCGGGCGCGCGGGTCTACGTCAACTAGCGCGTCGTAGCACCTCGTTCAGCGTCGTCGCAGCCGCAGAGCGAGGGCGGCGCCCCCGGTGAGCAGCAGCACCGCGGCGGCGCCGCCCGCGAGCAGCGGCGCCGAGACCCCCGAGCCGTCGCGGGTGGCGTCCACCACCGGCGACCCGTCACCCGCGGCGGCCCCGGGGCGTCCGTTCCGCCGCCCGTGCGCGGCGGTCGGGCCCGTCGGCGGTGAACCCGCCGTCCGTGCGGGCCGCGGACGCGACGACGCCCCAGCCGTCGCCGCCGGTGTCGTGCCCGTGGCCGCGCCGGCGGCCTTCGCGCGCCCCGGGAACACCACGTCGGAACACGAGTAGTACGTGTCCGGCGTGCTGCTGTTCTGCCAGACCGTGTAGAGGACCTGCCGGCCCGTCCGGTCCGCCGGCAGCGTCGCGCCGATGTGGTACGCGCCGTCGCGCAGCGGCGGGTCGGTGACCTCGGCGAAGGGCCGCTCCGGTAGATCGGACCAGGTCAGCGGCTTCGCGGGGTCGTAGCCCGGCCGGGTCAGATACAGCCGGAACGTGCCGGTGTGCGCGATGGTCGACGCGTACGTCAGTGTCAGCCGGGCGCCCGGCGTCAGCCGCGTCGCCGGCCAGTCCGGCCGGGCCAGGTCCAGCCCCCGGTACGCCGGCAGGTCGCCGCTGCACAGCCGGCCGTCCGGAATCACCCGCCGGTCCCGGCCCGCGACCCCCGCCACCCGCAGGTTGTCCCACGCGGTGAACGGCGCGCCGTTCGCCGCGACCGCGGCCCGGCAGGCCGCCGACCGCGTGGCACCGCCGCCCTCCGGGGAGCACGCGTAGACCCGGCTGACCGGATCCGTGGGCGCGCCGTGCGCCCGCGCCGGCCCCGCCGCCCACGGCAGGAGCAGGAGCGGCGCCGCCGTGGCGGCCACCCTGACACTCAGGCGGACGGTCATCCGGGTCATCGGGGAGGTCTCCTCGGCGGGCACGGGAATCTGGGGCTGCGGCGTCCAGTACGGCGCCGACGCCCACCCCGTTCACCGGAGCCCGCGGACGGGACAGGGGGGCGTGAAAGCACCGACCGGTCCGGCTGTTTCGCGCCTGCTCCGAGATCTCGTTGAGGAGCGCGCCACCCGCCTCGTAGGGTGGTGATCATGGGCGCGCCGGCCACCCCCGGAGCCGGTGACACGTGTCCCGTCCAGAGGCCGGGACGCCGGACTTCCGTTGCCGTTCGGTGAGTTATCGTATGCAAGGGGTTAAAACAAACCGCATGTCCCGTTCGTTCGCAGCGCGAGGAGGGGTCCCACGATGGCAAGGCAGTTACGCGCCGAGCAGACCCGGGCAACCATCATCACGGCCGCCGCCGACCTGTTCGACCGGCAGGGCTACGAGACCACCAGCCTGAGCGACATCGTCGCACACGCGAAGGTCACCAAGGGCGCCCTGTACTTCCACTTCGCCGCCAAGGAGGACCTGGCGCACGCCATCCTGGAACTCCAGGCCACGGCCGCCCAACGGGTCGTGGCCGACGTGGAGAGCCGCGGCTGCTCCTCCCTGGAGTCCCTGATGCGCACGACGTTCGGCATCGCCCGGCTCGCCGTGGAGGACCCGGTGCCACGCGCCGGACTCCGCCTCGCCACCGCGGACATCGCCGTACGGCCGCCGCTGCGCCACCCGTTCACCGAATGGCTGGAGTACGCCACCCGCAAGTTCGGCGGAGCCGTGCGGGAGTCCGACGTGCACGGCGAACTCGACGTCGGCGCCGTCGCCCACTCCCTCGTCTGCTTCTTCATCGGCACCCGGGTCGCCGGCCGCTCCCTCGAACCGATCGGACGGCTGCCGCGCCGGGTCGCCGAGATGTGGCACCTGATGATCCGGGGCCTCGTCCCCGTGCACCGCCGCCCCCGCTACGTCACCCTCGCCACCCAGCTGGAGCGGGAGACCAGAGCCGCCTGACCCGGGCGGTACGGTGACGGACATGCCCGACACCCCCTTCGCACCCGTGATCCGCGGTGACGAGCCCGGTTCGTTCCCGCACAGCGTGCTGGCCGAGCGGCACCCCGCGATCATCCGGCAGGTGCGGGACGCCTTCCCGTACGGTCCCGCGCAGCACACGGCGCTGGACGAGCTGCTGACGAACTGCACCGAGGGCACGGTCGGGCCGCTGCCCGCCGACGCCCCGGACCGGGACCGCTGGGACGCCTGGGGCCTGCCCGCCGCCATCGGCCGTTCCTGGTACGACGTGCCGTGGCTGTGGTCCGAGAGCTACTTCTACCGCCGGCTCCTCGACGCCGTCGGCCACACCGGCCCGGGCGCCTGGCAGGGCATCGACCCCTTCCGTCCGGTCAAGCGCGCCGAACTCGACGCCCCCGAGACCGACGGGGAACTGGCCGCCCTGGACGGCCTGCGGGACCTGCCCGAGGAGGAGCGGGCGCGCGCCCTGCTGCACGGTTCACTGTGGGGAAACCGCGCCGACCTCGGCTTCCGGCTCTCCGCCGCGGACGCCGGAACCCGGCAGCCGGTCCCCGCCCTGGTCGCCGACGACAGCGAGGTCCTGTGGTCGCTGCTGCCACCCGCCGGCACCGGCACACTGGTGCTGGTCGCGGACAACGCCGGCCGCGAACTCCTCCCCGATCTCCTGCTGATCGCCCACCTCCTCGCCGAGGGCCGGACCGCGCGGGCCGTCCTGCACGTCAAGCCGTACCCCTACTACGTCTCCGACGCCACCACCGCCGACGTGGTCGACGCCCTGCACCGGCTGCGCACGGCGCCCGGCGCGGCGGGCGGGTACGGGCGCGTGCTGTGGTCCGCCATGGCCGACGGCCGCCTCACCGTCCGCGCCCACCCCTTCTCCTGCGCCCCGCTGCCGTACGCCGACATGCCGGACGACCTGCGCGCCGAGTTCGCGTCGGCCACACTGACCGTCGTCAAGGGCGACCTCAACTACCGCCGTCTGGTGGGCGACCGGTTCTGGCCGCCCACCACGCCCTTCCGGGAGAGGACCGCGTACTTCCCCGGCCCGGTCGCCGCGCTGCGCACCCTCAAGTCCGAGGTGATCACCGGTCTGACCGCCGCGACCGAGGCCGCGCTGGTGGCCGCCGAGGGGCAGCGCTGGCGGACCAGCGGGACGCACGCGCTCATCCAGGCCGACCCGGCGGACGGGGTACGACGGCGGTGACGTGACGCCGTCGACGCGGTGCCGGTCCGGCACGGGTGCGCACGGGACCGTTCGGCGCGCGGAATTCCGCGTTTCGCGGATGGTTCACGCGATGGTGTGATCATGTACGGCCGGATGGATGGGGCTCCGGGACCGCGGGTAGGGCCCGGCCATGACGCAGCCGTTCCGACTCCCGCACTTCTACATGCCGTACCCCGCGCGCCTCAACCCGCACCTGGACGAGGCCCGTGCCCACTCGACCGGGTGGGCACGCGAGATGGGCATGCTGGAAGGCTCCGGGATCTGGCAGCAGGCCGACCTGGAGGCACACGACTACGGGCTCCTGTGCGCCTATACCCACCCCGACTGCGACGGACCCGCTCTCTCGCTGATCACCGACTGGTACGTGTGGGTGTTCTTCTTCGACGACCACTTCCTGGACATGTTCAAGCGCACCCCGGACCGCGCCGCGGGGAAGGCCCACCTGGACCGCCTGCCGCTGTTCATGCCGCTCGACCCCGCCACCCCCGTGCCCGAGCCGGAGAACCCGGTCGAGGCGGGCCTGAAGGACCTGTGGGCGCGTACGGTGCCGGCCATGTCGGCGGACTGGCGCCGCCGCTTCTCCGTCGCCACCGAGCACCTGCTCAACGAGTCGATGTGGGAGCTGTCCAACATCGACGAGGGGCGGATCGCCAACCCCGTCGAGTACATCGAGATGCGCCGCAAGGTGGGCGGCGCGCCCTGGTCCTCCGGGCTCGTGGAGTACGCGACCGCCGAGGTGCCCGCCGCCGTCGCCGGCACCCGGCCGCTGCGCGTCCTCATGGAGACGTTCTCCGACGCCGTCCACCTGCGCAACGACCTGTTCTCCTACCAGCGCGAGGTCGAGGACGAGGGCGAGAACAGCAACGGCGTCCTCGTCCTTGAGAAGTTCTTCGGCTGCACCACCCAGGAGGCCGCCGACACCGTCAACGACGTCCTCACCTCCCGGCTGCACCAGTTCGAGCACACCGCCCTCACCGAGGTCCCCGCCGTCGCCCTGGAGAACGGACTCACCCCCGCCGAGATCGCCGCGGTCGCCGCCTACACCAAGGGACTCCAGGACTGGCAGTCCGGCGGCCACGAATGGCACCTGCGCTCCAGCCGCTACATGAACGAGGGCGCGCGCCCCGCCCCGCCGTGGCAGGTGCCGGCCGGTCCCGGCACCTCGGCCGCCGACATCGGCGCGCTGCTCGCCCCGGCCGCCCGGGAGCGCCTGCGCGCCCACACGCACGTGCCCTTCCAGGAGGTCGGTCCGTCCCTCGTCCCCGACCTCTACATGCCCTTCGAGGTGCAGCTCAGCCCCCACCTGGACCGCTCGCGCGACCACCTCGTCGACTGGTGCCGGCGGACGGGCATCCTCCAGGAGGGCGTCTGGGACCTGGACAAGCTCGCCGCGTACGACCTCGCGCTGTGCTCCGCCGGCCTGGACCCGGACGCCACGCCCGAGGCCCTCGACCTCAGCGCGCAGTGGCTCGCCTTCGGCACCTACGGCGACGACTACTACCCGCTGGTCTACGGCCACCGCCGGGACCTCGCCGCCGCCCGGCTGACCACCGCCCGGCTCTCCCTGTGCATGCCCGTCGACGGCGAGCCGGCCCCGGCCCCCGCCAACGCCATGGAGCGGGCCCTGGCCGACCTGTGGGCCCGTACGACCGCCGGGATGACCGCCGATCAGCGGCGCACCCTGAGGGCCTCCGTGGACACGATGACCGAGAGCTGGGTCTGGGAGGTGTCCAACCAGCTGTTCCACCGCATCCCCGACCCCGTCGACTACCTGGAGATGCGACGTTCCACGTTCGGCTCGGACCTCACCCTGAGCATGTGCCGGATGGGCCACGGCCCCGCGATCCCCGCCGAGGTGTACGCCAGCGGCCCGGTGCGCTCCCTGGAGAACGCCGCCATCGACTACGCCTGCCTGCTCAACGACGTCTTCTCGTACCAGAAGGAGATCGAGTACGAGGGCGAGATCCACAACGCGATCCTGGTCGTGCAGAACTTCTTCGGCGTGGACTATCCGACCGGGCTCGGCGTCGTGCACGACCTGATGACCCAGCGCATGCGGCAGTTCGAACACGTGATCGCGCACGAACTCCCCGTCCTCTACGACGACTTCGGCCTGTCCCGGGAGGCGAGGGCCGCCATGGACGGTTACGTCCTCGACCTGAAGAACTGGCTGGCCGGGATCCTCAACTGGCACCGGGAGGTCGACCGCTACAAGGCCGGGTGGCTCGGCAGCCGGGCCCACGGCTTCCTGCCCGACCGCGCCCCCGCCGTGCCCGCCCTGCCACGCGGCTGACGGCCGCTGAATCTTCTTGTGCGGAACCGGGCATTCAGGGAACTTCGGTGCGCCCTCGGGAGTCTTGTGGAGCAAGGGGAGCAACAGACCACAGAACACACGGGGGTGTCCGATCTTGACCGAGATCATCGAAAGGCCCGCCACGGGGACCGCGGACGCGCAGGCATCGGCGGCGAGCGAACTCGTGCCGTACGTCGCGCCGTTATCGGTCCCACCCGTCCTGCGGCCGGCCGCGGACGACGTCCTGCGGGAGACCGAGATCGCCCTGCGCCCGGCCTGGGTGCGTCTGCACCCGCAGCTGCCGCCCACCCTGATGTGGGGGTACGGAGGCCATGTCCCGGGCCCGACCATCGAGGTCCGGCGCGGACAGCGCGTCCGCATCGCCTGGACCAACCGCATACCGAAGGACAGCGAGTACCCGGTCACCTCGGTGGAGGTGAAGCTGCGCACGGACGGCCGGCCCCAGGCCACCACCGAGCCCGGCCGCGAGGGCGCCGAACCCGATAAGGACGTCGCCGCCCTGCCCGCCTGGTCGGTGACCCATCTGCACGGCGCGCAGACGGGCGGCGGCAACGACGGCTGGGCGGACAACGCCGTCGGCCACGGCGACGCCCAGCTGTCGGAGTACCCGAACGACCACCAGGCGGTGCAGTGGTGGTACCACGACCACGCGATGAACATCACCCGGTGGAACGTGATGGCGGGCCTGTACGGCACCTACCTCGTCCGTGACGACGAGGAGGACGCCCTCCACCTGCCCTCCGGCGAGCGGGAGATCCCGCTGCTCATCGCCGACCGCAATCTCGACACCGACGAGGACGGCCGGCTCAACGGGCGGCTGCTGCACAAGACGGTGATCGTCCAGGACCCCAACCCGGAGACCGGAAAGCCGGTCTCCGTACCGTTCACCGGCCCGTACACCACGGTCAACGGCCGCATCTGGCCCTACGCCGACGTCGACCCGGCCTGGTACCGCTTCCGGCTGGTCAACGCCTCCAACGCGCGCATCTTCGAACTCGTCCTCATCGACGAGGACGGCGAGCCGGTGCCGGGGACCGTCCACCAGATCGGCAGCGACGGCGGCCTGCTGCCGCGCCCGGTCCCGGTCGACTTCGACGAGGAACTGCCCGCCCTCACCGCCGCGCCGGCCGAGCGGTTCGACCTGCTGGTCGACTTCCGCGCCCTGGCCGGCCGGACCCTGCGCCTGGTGAACAAGGGCGCCAACCGGCCGGCCGGCGTGCCCGACCCGGCCGGAGACGTGCCTTTCCCGGCCGTGCTGGAGTTCCGGGTCCGGGAGAGCTGCGAGGAGGACACCTTCCAACTGCCCGAGGTGCTCTCCGGCTCCTTCCGCCGCCTCGGCCACGACATCCCGCACGGCCACCGCCTGATCCTGCTCACGCCGCCCGCCACCAAGGGCGCCGGCGGCCACCCGGAGATCTGGGAGATGACCGAGGTCCCGAGCACGGCCGGCCTGCGGCTCCCGGCCGAGGGCATCGTCCAGGTCACCGGCCCGGACGGCACCACGAAGACGTACCGGCGTACCGCCCGGACGTTCAACGACGGACTCGGCTTCACCGTCGCCGAGGGCAGCTACGAGCAGTGGAGCTTCCTCAACCTCGCGCCCATCGTGCATCCCATGCACATCCACCTGGCCGACTTCCAACTGCTGGGCCGGGACGCCTACGACGTGTCGGGCTTCGACCCGGCGGTGGGCGGCACCCGCAGCCCGCTCCGCTACGACACGGGCCGGACGATCCCGCTCGCGCCCAACGAGCGGGGCCACAAGGACGTCTTCCGGGTCCCGGGTGCCCAGATGCTCCGGGTCATGGGCCGCTTCGACGGCGCGTACGGCCGGTTCATGTACCACTGCCATCTGCTGGAGCACGAGGACATGGGCATGATGCGGCCCTTCGTCGTCATGCCGCCCGAGGTGATGAAGTTCGACCACGGCGGGGCCCACGGCGGCCACGGGGAGGGTCACACGGGCTGAGGAACACGCGCGGAGGGTGGCCACCACGGCTACCCTCCGCCACCCTCCGGCCAGTCTCACTCGTTCGTGTCTCGTCGCGGCCCGGCGATGCGGGTAGAGCATCAGCCGGAGGCGAGCGAACCATGGAACAGACTGTGTTGCGTCCCAAGCCCATGCCGGGCCAGGCCGGGCGCGTGGGCGGCACGTCCGGCGCCACCCGCCGCCCGCATGCCGCGTGCCGGCGGGGACGGCGGCTGTGGCCTCTGCTGCTGAGCCTCGGCGCCGGCACCCTGCTGGTACTGGCCGGGGTCGGCCTCGGCACGGTCGGCGCCACGGTGACCGGGACGAGCAGACTCGCCCAGGTACAGGGCGATACCCGGCCGCATGCCCCTTCGGCCACGGCCACGGCCACTTCCGCGGCCGGCCCGGGCCCCGGTCCCGCGCCGGCCGCGGCATCCCTCGGCGTGGAGGCCGTGGACACCCGGAAGCCGGGTGCCATGGTGGTGGGCGTGCACGTGCCCGGCCCCGGCTACTCGGCGGGTCTGATCCGCGGGGATGTCGTGCTCCGCTTCGGCACGGACCGCGTCGACAGCGCCGCCGACCTCGCCCGGGCGGTCGTCCGGGCCGGCCCCGGGAAGGCGGTGCTCCTCACCGTGCGCCACGGCAGCGGCGGCTACCAGCAGCTGACGGTGGTCCCCGCGGTGGTGACCTGACCGGCCCGGGCCGGCGGCTGCCTCACCCGCACCGGGAACCCCAGGACGCCTCCCGCCCCACCGGCCACGACGGCTCCGGACCGAGCCCGGCCACGCCCGGCGGGACACCGGTCTCCGGGCCCGGCCGGGGTGGCCCCATCGGGGTGCCGGTTGGGGTGGTTCCGTCGGGGTGCCGGTCCGCGTGCCCGGTCGGGGTGGCTCCCTCGGGGTGCCGGTCCCCGTGACCGGCTCGCGTGGGTCCGTCCGGGCGGGCAGGATGCTCACCGAGATGCCCACGCCCCGTTTCCCCGCCGACGCCCGGAGGCCCGGATGACCGGTACCACGCCCGCGCCCTTCACCGCCGCCGACCACACGGCCCGCATGGAGCGTGCCGTGCGCTCCGCCGCCGACGCCGGCCTCGCGGGGCTGCTGGTGGCCCCGGGACCGGACATGGTGTGGCTCACCGGCTACACGCCCACCGCGGTCACCGAACGGCTCACCGTGCTGGTCCTCGCCCCCGGCCGGGACCCCGTGCTCGTCGTGCCCACCCTGGAGGCCCCGGACGCCGAGCACGCGGCGGGCGCCGGCGCGCTGACCCTGCGCGACTGGACCGACGGCACGGACCCCTATGCCGTCACCGCCGCCCTCCTCGACGGCGACGGCCGGTTCGGCATCAGCGACAACACCTGGGCGATGCACCTGCTGGGCTTCCAACGGACGCTCCCCGGCACCTCGTACGCCTCCCTCACCGACGCCCTGCCCATGCTGCGCGCCGTCAAGGACGCGGCCGAGCTGGAACTCCTGGCCGCCGCGGGCGCCGCCGCCGACGCGACGTTCGAGGAGATCCGCAAGGTCCCCTTCGCCGGCCGCCGCGAGTCGGACGTCGGCCGGGACCTCGCCGACCTGCTGCGCCGCTTCGGCCACTCCCAGGTCGACTTCACCATCGTCGGCTCCGGTCCCAACGGCGCCAACCCGCACCACGAGGTCGGCGACCGCGTGATCCGCGACGGCGACATGGTCGTCCTCGACTTCGGCGGCCTGAAGGACGGCTACGGCTCCGACACCACCCGCACGGTGCACGTCGGCGAGCCGACCGGGGAGGAACGCCGAGTCCACGACGTCGTGCGCGCCGCCCAGGAGGCCGGCTTCCGGGCCGTACGCCCGGGCGCGGCCTGCCAGGACGTCGACCGCGCCGCCCGCGCGGTGATCACCGACGCCGGGTACGGCGCGTACTTCATCCACCGCACGGGGCACGGCATCGGCGTCACCACACACGAGCCGCCGTACATGATCGAGGGCGAGGAACGGCCCCTGGTACCCGGCATGTGCTTCTCCGTGGAGCCCGGCATCTACCTGCCCGGCCGCTTCGGGGTGCGCATCGAGGACATCGTCACGGTCACCGAGGACGGCGGCCGCCGTCTCAACAACACCACGCGTGAGATGGTCATAGTGGACTGAGAGCACCTGGAGACCCCTCGACCCCACCCGGAACGGCGACGCGCGATCCATGACCCAGGCACCGACACCCACCGCGGACACCGTCCGCCGACTGGTCCGCTCGCTGCTCGAGGACGGCGGTGACGGCACCGGGGGACCCGAGGTGCGGCCCGTGTCGGAGGACCGGGAGTACACCTGGTGGGTCGGCGGCCGGCATGTGCTGCGGCTCGCGCCCGACCGTGAGGCCTCCGTGCGCCGCCGCCGGGAGCTGCGGCTGCGCGACCTGGTCCGGCCGCACCTGCCCGTCGCCGTCCCGGCCGGCGTCGCCCACGGCGACTGGGCGCCCGGCCTCGCCTACACCCTCGACACCAGGCTGCCCGGCGGCACCGCCGACGCGTACGACGTCTCCGCCGTCGGCGAGGCCGACCTCGCCGGGCTGCTCGGCGGACTGCGCGCGGTCCCCGTGCGCCAGGCGGAGGCACAGGGGGTGCCGCGGACCGCGCCGCGCTCGCTGGAGGCGCTGCGCCGGATGGCCGTGCACGCGGCCGAACGGCTCGCCGCGGCCGACGAGTTCGACGCCGCCCGGCTGCACCAGCTCACCCCGGCCGGCGCGGCCCAGCTCGCCGCGCAGGCCGGCACCGCCGTCCTCACCCACCACGGGCTGACCGGCGCGCACGTGCTCGTCAGCGCCGACGGCCGGGTGCGCGGCATCCTGGACTGGACCGCGGCCACCGTGGGCGACCCCGCCGAGGACATCGCCGGACTCGCCCTCGCCGTGGGCTCCCCGGCGGCCGTCCGCGCCGCCACCCTGGCCGGTTACGGCGCCCGCCCCTGCCTGCGCGGCCTGTGGCTCGCCCGCTGCGACACCGTCCTGCGCCTCGCCGGCCGCCTGGCGGGCCGCACGGAAGGCTCCCTGCCCCTGCTGCGGATGCAGCTGGGGCGTGTCTGGGAGCCGATCCTGCTGGAGCGGGTGACCGACCTCCAGGAGGACGGGACGGAGCTCTGAGGGAGCCGCCGGTGCCCGCTCAGGGCTGTGTCAGCACCACGCAGGACTCCCCGGGCACCTGGAGCAGTCCGTCCGGCCCCGGCTCCTCGACCCGGCCCCAGGCCGCGAGGACCTCCACCCGGCCGGTGCCCAGCGGGATCGCCGCCGGCTCCTTGCCCAGGTTCACCGCCACCCGTACGTCTCCGCGCCGGAAGGCGAGCCAGCGGGCCTCCGTGTCGTAGGCCACCTTGGTGTCGGCGAGATCCGGGTCGGTGAGGTCGGGCTGGGCACGGCGCAGCGCGATCAGCTTCCGGTACCAGGCCAGCACGCGCGCGTGGGGCTCGCGTTCCGGCTCCGACCAGTCCAGGCAGGACCGCTCCCGGGTCGCCGGGTCCTGCGGGTCGGGTACGTCCTCCTCGGCCCAGCCGTGCTCCGCGAACTCGCGTCGCCTGCCCCGCCGTACCGCCTCGGCCAGCTCCGGGTCGGTGTGGTCGGTGAAGAACTGCCAGGGTGTGCCCGCCGCCCACTCCTCGCCCATGAACAGCATCGGGGTGAACGGTGCGGTCAGCGTGAGCGTGGCCGCGCAGGCCAGCAGGCCGGGGGAGAGGTGGGCGGCGAGCCGGTCGCCCTGGGCGCGGTTGCCGACCTGGTCGTGGGTCTGGCTGTAGCCGAGCAGCCGGTGCCCGCCCACGCGCGCGCGGTCCAGCGGGCGGCCGTGGTGACGGCCCCGGAAGCTGGAGTACGTCCCGTCGTGGAAGTAGCCCCCGGTGAGCGTCTTGGCGAGCGCGGCGAACGGTTCACGCGCGAAGTCGGCGTAGTACCCCTGGGACTCGCCGGTCAGCGTGGTGTGCAGGGCGTGGTGGAAGTCGTCGTTCCACTGCGCGTGCAGCCCGAGGCCGTGTTCCGTGCGCGGGGTGATGAACCGCGGGTCGTTCAGGTCGGACTCGGCGACCAGGAACAGCGGCCGGCCCAGCTCCCCGGCGAGTCCGTCGACGGCCGCCGACAGCTCCTCGAGGAAGTGGCTCGCGCGCGTGTCGTACAGGGCGTGCACGGCGTCCAGCCGCAGCCCGTCGAGCCGGTAGTCCCGCAGCCAGGCCAGTGCGCTGCCCAGGAGGAACGCGCGCACCTCGTCCGAGCCGGGTGCGTCCAGGTTCACCGCCGAGCCCCACGGTGTGGTGTGCGTGTCCGTGAAGTACGGCCCGAACAGCGGCAGATAATTGCCCGACGGACCCAGGTGGTTGTGCACGACGTCCAGGACGACGCCCAGTCCGAGGGAGTGCGCGCGGTCGACGAACCGCTTCAGGGCCTCCGGGCCGCCGTACGGCTCGTGCACCGCCCACAGCGACACCCCCTCGTACCCCCAGCCGTGCCGCCCGGGGAACGGGCACAGGGGCATCAACTCCACGTGCGTCACGCCGAGTTCCACCAGGTGCTCCAGCCGCTCGGCGGCGGCGTCCAGCGTGCCCTCGCGGGTGTACGTGCCCACGTGCAGCTCGTACAGGACCGCACCCGGCAGCCCGCGCCCCGCCCACTCCGTCCGCCACGCGTACCGACCGTGGTCCACGACCGCGCTCAGCCCGTCCGGGCCGTCGGGCTGGCGGCGGGAACGCGGGTCCGGCAGCACGGGGCCGTCGTCCAGCGCGAAGCCGTACCGCGCGCCGTCCCCGGCCTCCGCCGCACCCGTCCACCAGCCGGCCCGCCCGGGGTCACGCGTCAACGCGCGCGTGACGCCCTCGCAATGGAGCGTCACTCGGTCTGCCTGCGGTGCCCACACCTCGAACTGCACGGACGGTTCCCCTTCGTCTACCTGTGTCGGTGCGTCTGCCCACCGTGATGTCCCGCGTTCCCATCGTGCCGTTCCGCATGACCTTTCCGCCTGCGAATCCTCCGTTTCCCGGCGGGTGTCGTGCAAGTACCCCGCCCCGGGCACCGATCCCGCGTTTTCTGGACACCCGGGGTCCACTGCCCGACAATCACCCTCGTGACGTCGTCCTTCGAGTTCTCCACCTACCCGGCGCGTCCGTCCGACGCGGAGCGTGACAAGGCGCTCCAGGTGCTGCGTGACGGCGTCGCCATGGGCCGGCTCTCGCACGACACGTTCGTGCGCCGCATGGAACTGGCGCTCGTGGCCCGCCGGTCCGACGAACTGGCCGTGCTGGTCGCCGACCTGCCCCGGGAGAACCGCTTCTCCCGCGCGGTCCTCGGCTCCGTGGAGGCCGTCTCCGGGTTCACCGTACGGCTGCGCCGGGCCTGGCAGGCCGAGCGGCTGCCCAAGCTGCTGCTGCCGCACCCGGCGCACACCCATCCGCTGCGCATCGGCCGCGATCCCGCGAACGGGCTGCGCCTGAACCACGAGACCGTCTCCCGCGTGCACGCCGAGCTCCGCCACCGGGGCGGCCTGTGGATCCTCAGGGACCTGGGGTCCACCAACGGCACCACCGTCAACGGCCGCCGGGTCATCGGGTCGGTCGTCGTCCGCGAGGGCGACCAGGTCGCCTTCGGCAGGATCGCGTACCGCCTCGCGACGGGCTGACTCCTCCTGGCAGGACACGTTCGAACTGACGTCCGCCGGTGCGCGGGTACCGCACCGATCGGGTGAGCCGGACTGCGGAAGACGGCCCGCCGTGCCGATGCAACGTACATGACCTACCTCACCAGAGCGGCAGCGGCGGCCGGCGCCCTGCTGGCCGCCGCCGGCCTCCTCACCGCCGGCCCGGCCCACGCCGCCTCCCGCGACATCCGCCCGGACAACTGGCTCTACCTGACGATCAGCAGGGGTGACGCCCGGTCGAGCGACACGCGGGACACCGTACTGCTGTGCGACCCGCCCCAGGGGCACCCCCACGCGGCCGACGCGTGCGCCGAACTGGACGCCGCCGACGGCGACATCGGCCGCATCCCCGCCAAAGAGGTTTTCTGCCCGATGATCTACGCCCCGGTGACCACCCACGCACGCGGGTACTGGAACGGCCGGGCGGTCGACTTCCAGCAGACGTACACCAGTGTGTGCGTGATGAACGCGCGGACGGGGTCCGTCTTCGCCCTGGACGGCTGACCGGCGCACGGTGACCGGGCGGTGTGGGCCGGCAGCGGCTCACGCCACCCCGTCGCGTGCCTGCTGCGCCGCCACCAGCACCGTCCGTGACTGGTGCTCCACCTGGTGCTCCAACGGCACCCAGCGGGCGCCGAAACGCTCCGCGAAGGCGTCGCACCAGGTGGCGACCAGCTCTTGCAGCCGGGGCGCCGCCCGGTCGTCCGCCTCCCGCAGCACCCGGAGCAGCATCGACGCAGCCCGCAGCGGCAGCCGCCGCCCGAAGGCGTCCACACTGCCGACGTACGCCATCGTGGTGCCCGCCGGGGGTGTGTGGACCCAGTCCTCGGCCAGGCCCGGAACCAGCTCCAGCGCCCACCGCGCGGCCCGCAGCAGCGGTCCGTCCCGGCCGTCCAGCCGGGGCAGCGCCTCGGCGAGGACCCGCTCCACCTCCCGCGCGTCCCGCAGCAGCCGCGCCGCCAGACGCTGTATGGCCGCGGCCGGTGCCGGGTGCGGCGCCGGGTCGCCCACCAGGTCGCTGGCCCACATCGGCACCTCCACCACGGCCGTCAGCCCGCCGTACCGGTGCGCGTGGTACCAGGTGCTGTGCCGGGCGTCGTCCGGCATGCTCGGGTAGGCCACGCCCGTCTCCGGGCCGGGCATCACATGCACCCCGGGACCGGAGGCCGGCCAGAGCGCCGCGTCCGAGGCCCCCGTCTCCACCGGGATGTGCAGCTCCGCGGCGGACTTGGCGAACGGCTCGGCCAGCCCCGGCACGTCCTTCGTCAGCTGCACCCAGCTGCCGCCCAGATCGGTGCCGTGCAGCGTCACCTGGAGATACGGGCGCAGTTCGTCGATGACCCCGGTCAGCGTCCGCGTCTCCGGCGGCAGCCGGTCCGGGGGCAGCACGGACGGCGACCACTCCGGCTGCTCCGCGCCCGTCGGCCGGTAGAACCCGAGGTGGTAGTCGAGCAGGCTGCGCGGCGCCGGGGTCACGTGCAGGCTCGCCCCGTCGGGGTCCGCGCACAGCAGGAAGTGCCAGGAGGTGTCCCCCCGCAGCTCCCGTTCCGACAGCACTCTTTCGGCCAGCACCCGCAGGGTGGAACCGCCCGCGGGCTCGTTGGCGTGGGCACCCGCCACGACCAGCACCGCCCGCCGGGCATGCCCCACCGACAGCAGGTGCAGGGGTCTTCCCGCGCGCGAGACACCCACCTCGCGCAGCGCGCACAGCCCGGGTTCGCGAGCGGCCAGCGTCCGCGCGCAGGCGATGAGTTCGGGAACGCTGGGATAGCGCAGCTCCGGCAGAAGACTCACCCCCGACTGGTTCCGCCCGGCTTCGCCCTCTCAGTCCCGCACGGGAGGGAGGAACTGTCAAGCAGGCGGCAGGCGTTGCCCCCGGCGCCCGGGGGCGGTTCCCCGGCGGTTCCCCGGCCGGCTGTGTGCCGTGGGCTCACTGCTGGTGCGGACCGCACCCCACGAGCGTCGGGGTCACCTCGCCCACCGCCTCCTACAGCGGGGGATGCGGGTGCACATGCCTGCCTCGACGGCCGTACGCATGGCCGCGGCGGCGGGGCGTGCACCGCGCCCGCTCATCCGGTGCGCGGCGCCGTCGGTGCGGACTGAGTGGTCCTCATCGCGGGACGGGCCTGGAAGCGGCCCGTGAGCGTCTACGCGCGTGTGCCGCCCGGCCGGGGCCGCCGGCGCCCTCGTGGAGCTCCTGCGGGCCACCCGGGCCGGCCCCGGGCGCCACCGGTCCGTCCGAGGACCGCGTGGCGCCCGCTGAGCCGGCTGCGCCCGCTCAGTCCTCCCCGGCCCGCTCCAGCAGCACCACCGGCGACCGGTCGAAGAGGTCCGCCACGCGCGCGTGACCGGTGAACTCCCGTTCCGGGGCCAGGACGTCCGCCCAGCGCCCGGGCGGCAGCGCCAGCCGGGTGTCCTGCCAGCCGCCCGCCTCCGCGAGCCGCAGCGACAGCCGGGTCACCGCCGTCACCACCTCGCCGGAGCGTGCGAACGCCAGGCAGTGCCCGGCCGCCGGGCCCTCGGCGGCCAGCGGCTCGTACGACGCGCCCGCGCCGAACGCGCCCGGCCGCCGGGCGCGCAGCCGCACCGCCGCCGCGGTCAGCGCGTCCTTCTCGCCGGGTCCCTCCGGCGGGAAGGCCACGGGCCGCCGGTTGTCCGGGTCCACCAGCGCCCGGTACTCGCCCTCCGTGCCCTGGTACACGTCCGGCACCCCCGGCATCGTCAGGTGGACCAGCGCGGTACCGAGGACGTTGGCCCGCACGTGCGGCTCCAGCGCCTTGCGGAACGCGGCCACGCGCTCGCCGGGCGGCCCGCAGGGCCCCGCGGCCACGAAGGCGGTCACCGCCTCCTCGTACGGCGGCTCCTGCTCCGTCCAGCTGGTGTACATGCCCGCCTCGCGCACGTGCTTGAGCAGCGCCTCCCGGACCCGCTCCTCCTCGGCCGGACCCAGCCCGAACACCGTCTGCCAGGCGGCCCAGGCCAGCTGCCCGTCCGGCACCCCCTCCTCGGCCCGGGTCACCTCGGCGAGCAGCTCCGCCCAGCGGTCCGGGCACTCGGTGAGCACGGCCAGCGCCGCGCGCACGTCGGCGCTGCGCTTGGTGTCGTGCGTGGTGACGACCGTGCCGGTGAGCGGCCAGTCGCGCTGCACGCGCGCGCAGTACGCGTGGAAGTCGTCCGGGGAGACACCCGGGCTGCCCGGGTCGCCGCCCACCTCGGTGGCCGACAGCAGCGGCACGAAGCGGTAGAAGGCGGTGTCCTCCACCGCCTTGGCGCGCAGCGCCGACGCGGTCTGCGCGAACCGGGTGCGGAACTCCACCCGGTCGGCGTGGTCCGGCGCCGACGGGTCGCCGGACGGCTCCACCAGCAGCCGGCGCACGACGTCGACGGCCTCGGCCTCCTCCGGCACCACGAAGGCCAGCCGGGCCTCCTCGGCGGCCTCCTCGGTGACCACGGCGGCGGCGTCACCGGAGGCGTAGGGCCGGTAGACCCGCATCCGGACGAGCAGCTCCTCCACGGCCGTGCGCAGCGCCCAGGGCGCCCGGTCGCGCAGCGACAGGTCGGGCGAGACGGCGCACAGCCGGGTGGCGACCCGGGTGAGCCGGTCGGTCTCGGCGGCCAGTTCGTGGGTGAGCACCTTGTAGGCGGCCCGCCGGACCGTGGCCTCCCAGTTGCCGCCCCGGTCCGTCTGCGGCGCCGCGAAGGCCCGGTACCGGCCCAGGAGCCCGTACGCCCCGGTGGGGTCCGTGAACAAACCGTCGACGTGGCGCAGGGCGTCGTAGCCCGTGGTGCCCGCGACGGGCCAGGCGGCCGGCAGGTGCTCGCCGTCGGCCAGGATCTTCTCCACGACCGTCCAGCGCCCGCCGGTCGCCTCGTGCAGCCGCGCCAGGTAGCCGTCGGGGTCGGCGAGTCCGTCGGGGTGGTCGACGCGCAGCCCGTCGAGCACGCCCTCCGCCAGCAGCTGGAGGATCTTGGCGTGGGTGGCGTCGAAGACCTCCGGGTCCTCCACCCGCAGCCCGATGAGCTCCGAGATGCTGAAGAAACGCCGGTAGTTCAGTTCGGTGCGGGCCAGCCGCCACCACACCGGGCGGTACCACTGGGCGTCCAGCAGCTGGGGCAGCGGCAGGGGCGCGGTGCCGGGGCGGAGCGGGAAGGCGTGGTCGTGGTAGCGCAGTACGTCACCGTCGACCCGCAGGTGTGCCAGCTCCGCGCCGACCGGGCCGCCGAGCACGGGCAGCAGCACCCGCCCGCCCTGCGCGTCCCAGTCGATGTCGAACCAGCGCGCGTAGGGCGAGCCGGGTCCTTCGCGCAGCACCTCCCACAGGGCGTGGTTGTGCCGGGGCGCCATCGCCATGTGGTTGGGCACGATGTCCGCCACCAGGCCGAGGCCGTGCTCCCGCGCGGTGTGCGCCAGGGCGCGCAGGCCGTCCTCGCCGCCCAGTTCCTCGCGTACACGCGTGTGGTCCACCACGTCGTAGCCGTGCGCCGAGCCGGGGACGGCCTCCAGGACCGGGGACAGATGCAGATGGGAGACGCCGAGCGACGCCAGGTAGGGGACGGCCGCCGCGGCGGCCGCGAACGGGAACGCGGGCTGGAGCTGGAGCCGGTAGGTGGCCGTGGGCACCTCCGGTCCGGGGCGCGCAGAAGTCATGGGAACCTACGTACCCAGCTCACCGGGATTCGTGTCACCCCCGCGCCGATCCACGCGCGCGTGCCCGGCTCCGGACGGGGGGAACGACGGGGACGACGGCGGCTGCCGGCGGTGCCGTCCGGCCCGGGGCGGGTGCCGCCGGCCGTCCGGAGGAGTGTGCCCGGTCCGGCAGGGGGCTGCCCGGCGGGGCGCACGCGCTGGGCCGGACGGCCTACGGACCGCCGGCCGGCCGCCCCACCGGCCCCCAGGAGAGCCTGCGCCGAAAATCCGCCCCAAGCCCGCCCCAAGCCCGCCCCAAGCCCGCCCGAAGCCCGCGGCAAGGCCGCCTCCAGGCCGTGGTCAGGCCGCCGTCACGGCGCCGTCACGCCGCGGTCCGGCCCGCCGGGAAGCGGGCGCTCCGGGTGTTCCCGGCAGCGCCCCGTCCCCGGCGGGCCGGCGCTCACGCGGGGCGTTGCAGCACCGTCAGGCTGCGGTCCGGCAGGGTGATCCGGTCGCCGGCCGCGACCTTCTCGCCCGTGTTCGGCGGCACCCCGTCCGGGCGGGCCGTGTCGACCACCACCTGCCACTGCCGGCCGAGGTCGGCCGGCACCAGGAAGTCCAGCGGCTCGGGCGAGGCGTTGAACATCAGCAGGAAGGAGTCGTCGGCGATGTGCTCCCCGCGCGGGCCGGGTTCCGAGATCGCGTTGCCGTTCAGGAACACCGTCAGCGCGGACGCCGGCGCCGAGTCCCAGTCCTGCTGGGTCATCTCGCCGCCGTCGGGGGTGAACCAGGCGATGTCGGACAGCTCGTCGTGCGGGCCCTCCACCGGGCGGCCGTGGAAGAAGCGGCGCCGGCGGAAGACCGGGTGGTCCCGGCGCAGCCACACCATCGAGCGGACGAACTCCAGCAGGTCGCTCTCCAGGGAGTCCGGCCAGCCCACCCACGACAGCTCGTTGTCCTGGCAGTAGGCGTTGTTGTTGCCGCCCTGGGTGCGGGCGAACTCGTCGCCGTGGCTGATCATCGGCACGCCCTGGGAGAGCATGAGCGTGGCGATGAAGTTCCGCATCTGCCGGGCGCGCAGCCCCAGCACCTCGGGGTCGTCGGTGTCGCCCTCCGCCCCGCAGTTCCAGGACCGGTTGTGGCTCTCGCCGTCCCGGTTGTCCTCGCCGTTGGCGTCGTTGTGCTTGTCGTTGTACGCGACGAGGTCGTGCAGCGTGAAGCCGTCGTGGCAGGTGACGAAGTTGATGGAGGCCAGCGGACGGCGGCCGTCGTCCTGGTAGAGGTCCGAGGAGCCGGTGAGCCGGGAGGCGAACTCCGCCAGCGCGCGCGACTCGCCCCGCCACAGGTCCCGCACGGTGTCCCGGTACTTTCCGTTCCACTCGGTCCACATGGGCGGGAAGTTGCCCACCTGGTAGCCGCCCTCGCCGACGTCCCACGGTTCGGCGATCAGCTTCACCTGGGAGACCACCGGGTCCTGCTGCACCAGGTCGAAGAACGACGACAGCCGGTCCACCTCGTGGAACTGCCGGGCCAGGGTGGCCGCGAGGTCGAAGCGGAAGCCGTCGACGTGCATCTCGGTGACCCAGTAGCGCAGCGAGTCCATGATCAGCTGGAGTACGTGCGGGGACCGCATGAGCAGCGAGTTGCCGGTGCCCGTGGTGTCCATGTAGTAGCGGGGATCCTCGGTCAGGCGGTAGTACGACGGGTTGTCGATGCCCTTGAAGGACAGCGTCGGGCCCAGATGGTTGCCCTCGGCGGTGTGGTTGTAGACGACGTCCAGGATCACCTCGATCCCGGCCTCGTGCAGGGCCCGGACCGCCGACTTGAACTCCAGCACCTGCTGGCCGCGGTCGCCCCAGGAGGCGTACGCGTTGTGCGGGGCGAAGAAGCCGAGGGTGTTGTATCCCCAGTAGTTGTTCAGGCCCATGTCGACCAGCCGGTGGTCGTTCACGAACTGGTGGACGGGCATCAGTTCGAGCGCCGTCACGCCGAGCTTGGTCAGGTGTTCGATGACCGCCGGATGGGCGAGCCCCGCGTAGGTGCCCCGCAGTTCCTCCGGGAGCCCGGGGTGCCGCATGGTCAGGCCCTTGACGTGGGCCTCGTAGATCACCGTGCGGTGGTACTCGGTGCGGGGCGGCCGGTCGTCGCCCCAGTCGAAGTAGGGGTTGATGACCACCGACGCCATGGTGTGCGGAGCCGAGTCCAGGTCGTTGCGCCGTTCCGGGTCGTCGAAGTGGTAGCCGTACACCTCCTCGCCCCACCGGATCGATCCGCTGACCGCCTTCGCGTACGGGTCGAGCAGCAGCTTCGCCGAGTTGCAGCGCAGCCCGCGCGCGGGGTCGTACGGGCCGTGCACCCGGAACCCGTACCGTTGTCCCGGCATCACGCCCGGAAGGTACGCGTGCCGCACGAATGCGTCGCTCTCGCGCAGTTCCACGGCCGTCTCCGAGCCGTCGTCGTGCAGCAGACACAGTTCTACTCGGTCCGCGGCCTCCGTGAAGACCGCGAAGTTGGTACCGGCGCCGTCATAGGTGGCGCCGAGCGGATACGCCTCGCCAGGCCAGACCTGCATGGATACGACTCTCCCAGGTGTGCTGCCGCCGGGAGCCGTGTTGACCCCCGAATGTGCCCGAAAGTGGCGGAACCCTCCGCGACTTACGTCCCTCTTACCCACCGACCAGTGCGCATGGCGGTTCTGGTACCCGCCCTGCGCCGAACCAGCGGGGGCAAACACGTACTCCCGACGACCACGGGCAGCAAGGGGAAGATGTGCGCGAGACAGTCCACCGCCATCTGGGGAAATTACTGGCCGGCACGGCCCTAGCGGTGGCGGGGACCGCCGCGATGGTCGCGGTCACCCTGCCGGGCACGGCGGGCGCGGACGACTCCGGGGGCGCCCGGGGCGGCGGAGGCGGCGGCCCCCGGGCCGCGGGGCGGGCCGCTGAGGGGCCGGACGGCGTCCGGCCGGGCGTCGTGGAGCGGGCGCCCGCCCAGCGGGAACAGGGCACGGGCCGTGACCCGCTGACCGACGACGAGATCCGGCGCGTCGAGAAGGCCGCCGTGACCGGGCGGCTGTCGGTCACGGGCCGCGACGCCGGCGGAGGCCGCGGACCGCAGCGCCTCGCCGTCGACCTCGCCGAACCCGGGCCCGGCGAGGCCGACGACCCGGACGCGCCGCGCCGGGCCGACGTGACCCTCTACGACTACCGGACCGACACCCTCGTCACCACGACCGTCGACCTGCGGACCGGGAAGGCCGAGCGGACCGGCACCCGGCGCGGCGTCCAGCCGCCGCCGAGCCGCGCCGAGAACGCCGAGGCGGCCCGGATCCTCATCGCCTCCCCGCTCGGCGCGGGTCTGCGGGAGGACTACAAGGACGCCACCGGCAGGGAGCTGACCTCCCCGGACCAGCTGGAGCTGAGCGGCGGCGTCTACCGGGCGGCACCGGGCGCCCAGCCCGCGGTGCTCGACGACTGCGGGGTGCAGCGCTGCGTGCGGCTGTTCTCCAAGGCCCGGAACGGCCCCTGGATCGACACCCGGGACCTGGTGATCGACCTCAGCACCCGCAAGGCCGCCGCCCTCGACCGGGGCTGACCGGCCTCCGCCCGCCTCACCCACCCGACCTCCGGCAAGGGAGTCACCTCGTCATGCCCGCACAGCACCTGCCCGGCGGCGTCCGGGCCCGAGCCGCCGGCCGTGTCCGCAAGGGAGCGGCCGTCGCCTTCTCCCTCGCCGCGCTGGCCGCCGGCGCCACCACGGCCGCCGGCCCGGCCGCGGCCCGCCCGCAGACCGCGGCCGCGCCGGCCGCCGGATGCAGCACCGCCTACCGAATCGAACAGAAGCTGTCCACCGGCACGACCTGGCGTATGTGCCGGCGCTACGACAGCAAGGCCGGCCTCGTCCTGGAGAACATCTCCTACCAGCCCAAGGGCGAGACCAAGCCGATCAAGGTCCTCAACAGCGCCAGACTCGGCCAGATCCACGTCCCCTACGACGACGGCAAGCACGAGTACGACGACCTGACGGGCCAGGGCTTCGCCCAGGGGCTGATGGAGCTGGCGCCCGGCGAATGCCCCGGCGGCACCATCAAGTCGGTCAGGGTGCCGGACGGGGATCCGCGGCACCCGGACGTCAAGGGCCTGTGCACGACCACCCGTTCGCGTGGCCACGCCTACCGGATGGCCGACCTCCCCACCGGCCGGGTCCACCAGGCCCAGGGCAAGGACCTGCTGGTCTACACGGTCAACCAGGTCGGCTGGTACGAGTACATCACCGAGTGGCGGTTCCGGGACGACGGCACGATCGACATGAACGTCGGCGCGACCGGCAGCCTCTCCTGGGAGGACTACAACGCCCAGGACGGTCGGGGCTGGCCCATCGGCAAGGGCGCCAAGGACTACTCCACCAGCCACAGCCACAACGTCTTCTGGCGGCTGGACTTCGGCCTCGACGGCTCCTCCCGCACGAAGGTCGAGCAGTACGACTCGACCGTCAGCGCCCCCTCCGGCCGGCAGGAGGGCCCGTCCGCCAGGACCACCCGCACCAAGGTCACCAGGGAACTCGCCGCCGACTACCGGACCTACCGCTGGTGGCGGGTGGTCAGCGCGACCGGCCGGAACAAGGACGGCCACGCCCGCTCCTACGAGCTGGTCCCCGGGCCCACCACCCGGTATCCCGGCCGCAGCTTCACCCGGCACGACATGTACGTCACCGAGTACGACCCGTGCGAGCTGTTCGCCAGCAACAACCCCGGGTGCGCCGCCGGACACCCGCAGTCCGTCGACAAGTGGGTCGACGGCCAGACCCTCAGCCACCCGGTGGTCTGGATGAACGTCGGCTTCCACCACATCGCGCGGGACGAGGACCAGCAGCCCATGCCCGTGCACTGGCAGGGCTTCTCCATCGCCCCCCGGGACGTCACGGCTATGAATCCGCTCACTCCGAAGGACCTGGCATGGCAGAACGGTCACTGGCGATGGCGTAGTTGAGCGCGGCGGACGGGAAACCGACCTGACCGTCCGGCTGCACCGCCGACCCCTCGCGGAGTACCCTTCCTTGATCGTTGAGACGGGAAAGGCCCGGGGGAGCGGAAGGCGGTGCGCGGGTGGGCTCGGGAGGGCTGGAGCTGCCTTCTGGTGACGAGGGTCACGAGGGGAACTCCGCAGACGTCCCGCCCGGCGCGGTGTCCCTGGCCCGGCCGATGGACGCGGGATCCATCGGGCCGGAGCTGGACTGGGACGCCGACGCCTGGCGCGAGGTGCACACCCGCGCGCAGCGGGCCGGCCGGGCCTACATCTGGCTGAACCTCGTCGAACAACGGCTGCGCACGGTCGTGGCCGCCGTGCTGCGGCCCGTCTACGAACCCGTCCACGGCGACGAGTGGGTGGTCGCCGCGGCCGGCCCGGCCGGGCAGGAATGGGTGCAGCGCGCGGTCGCCGTACGCGAGGTCAGCCGTCGCAAGGGCTATCTGCTCGACCCGGCCGACGACAACGTGCTCAGCTTCCTCACACTGCCGCAGCTGCGCGAGCTGGTGGTGCAGCACTGGCCGTGCTTCGAGCCCTACTTCGACGAACGCCGAGACCTCGAACTCGCCCTGGACGAGCTGGAGGTGACCCGCAACGTCGTCTCCCGCAACCGGGCCCTGTCGGAGGCGGTCCTCGGCCAGGCGGAGCGGGCCTCGGCGCGGCTGCTGGAGATGCTCGGCGCGGGCGGGGACGTCCCCTCGGCGCGCCGACTGCCCGTCGACGCGGTCGAGGACCTGGTCGGCGACCGGTACGCCGACGTCGTCGCCGTCCACTCCGACCGGGTGCGGCTGCTGCGCCAGTTCCCGGCCGAGGACATCTTCGACGGCGCCCGCCGGCTCGACGCCATCGGCATCGGGCTCAACCTGCTGGTGCAGAACTTCTCCGGGCGGCGCCTGCTCCGGCTCGCGGAGTCCGGCTGCCGGGTGCGGCTGCTCTTCCTCAATCCGGCCTCCAGCTCGGTCAAACGCCGCGAACGCGAACTGGGGATGAAACGGGGTGAACTGGGCCGCTCCGTGGAGATGAACATCCTGCACATGCGCCGGGTGCGGTCGAGGCTGCGCGACCCGGGCGCCTTCGAGATCCAGGTGTACGACGAGACGCCCCGCTTCACCGCGTACCTGGTGGACGGCGACGGCGCCGACGGCGTGGCCGTGGTGCAGTCCTATCTGCGCGGGGCGCGGGGCATGGAGTCGCCGGTGCTGGTGCTGCGCAACGGCAGCCGGGTGGTCAGACCGGACCGGTCGGGAGAAGCCGGGCTCTTCCCGACATACCGCGAGGAGTTCGAGCTGGCCTGGGCGGATTCGCGCCCCGTGTCCTGAACGGTCCGCGCGGCCGAGCGGAACGCGGTCCCCCGATTGTCAGTGGCGCGTGCGAGGGTGAAAGCCACTGGGGGAAAGCACCACCAAGAAGGGGGGCCGCCCATGGGCTGGCACCAGGAGCTGCTGATCGGCTTCGACCTGGAGACGACCGGGACCGATCCGCGCGAGGCGCGCATCGTCACGGCTGCCGTGATCGAGGTGCGGGCCGGCGAGCCCATGGGGCACCGGGAGTGGCTGGCCGATCCGGGCGTGGAGATCCCGGCCGACGCGGTCGCCGTGCACGGCATCACCAACGAACGCGCGACGGCCGAGGGGCGCCCGGCCGACCTGGTCGCCGACGCCGTCGCGGACGCCCTGGTGTCCTACTGGACGGCGGGCGTCCCGGTCGTCGCCTACAACGCGGCCTTCGACCTCAGCCTGCTCTCGGCGGAACTGCGCCGGTACGGCCTGCCGTCCCTCTCCGACCGGCTGGGCGGCATGCGGCCCGCCCCGGTCATCGACCCCTACACCATCGACCGCCGGGTCGACCGCTACCGCCGCGGCAAGCGGAACCTGGAAGCGGTCTGCGCCGAGTACGGCATAGTCCTCGGCGCCGCGCACGACGCCTCCGCCGACGCCCTGGCCGCGGCCCGCCTCGCCGCCGCGATAGCCGCCCGCCACCCGAAGATCGCCGACCTCGGCCCGGCCGAACTGCACCACCGTCAGATCGAGTGGTACGCGGCCTGGGCGGCGGACTTCCAGGCGTTCCTGCGCCGCAAGGGGGACGCGGGGGCCGTGGTGGACGGGGTGTGGCCGCTGCGGGAGCCGGTGGACGAGCGGGTCTGAGCGGGCGGTTGCCGGCTCAGAACGGATACCAGCGCACCGTCTCGTCGCCGTCGCGCAGGGAGGCCACCCGGCGCCGGAACTCGGCCAGCGCCTTCGGGTTGCCCGGCGCGTGCTGGGCCACCCAGGCGCAGCTGGCCGTCTCCCGGGCGCCCCGCAGCACCGCGCAGCCCTCCCACTCCCGCACGTCCCAGCCGTACGCCGAGGTGAAGGAGTCGTAGGCCTCGGCGGGCAGTCCGTACCGGTCGCGGGAGAGGGCCATGACCACCAGGTCGTGCTCGCGCAGATCGGCCGAGAAGGTCTCCAGGTCGACCAGGACCGGACCGTCCGGCCCGATGTGCACGTTGCGGGGCAGCGCGTCACCGTGGACCGGGCCCGGGGTCAGCCGCGGGGTCAGCGCCGCCGCCCGGGCCGCGAAGCCGTCACGGCGCGCACGCAGCCAGGCGGCGTCCTCGGGGTCGATCGCGTCGCCGGCGAGCCGCAGCCAGCGCTCCACACCGCCCAGCAGATCGCGGGGCGGCAGGGCGAAGGGGGGCGAGGGGAGGGCGTGCACGATCCGCAGCAGCCCGGCCAGGTCCCGCGGTTCGGCGGGCCGCACGGCATCCGCCATCCGGTGCCACACGGTCACCGGATGGCCGTCCACCAGCAGCGGCTCGGGCTCGGCCGCCCGCACGGCCGGGACGCCCGCCCCGGCCAGCCAGCCGGCGACGGCCAGCTCGCGCCCGGCCCGCTCCAGCAGTTCGGCGTCGCGGCCCACCTTCACCACCAGGCCGCCGGCGGCGAACACCGCGTTCTCGCCGAGGGCCAGGAGCCGCGCGTCCCGGGCCGGGCCCGGCAGCACTCCCGCCCGGGCCAGTACGTCCCGTGCCCGTGCCTCGTCCATCGTCGTGCCTCCGTGCTGTCTTCCGCGCGGTCCATGGGCCCACCGCGTGTGCCGGACGGGGGGCCCGTACCCGGCCAGTCTCCCATTCGGCCAGGTGGGCACGTGGGCGCGGTCCTTCTGACGAGGTGTCGGGCCTCGACGCACACGAGCACGCCGGTCCGAGCGGGCGCGGGAGCGCCGGAAGCAGCGAACACGGAAAACCTGTTAGACGAGACGTTTCGTCTCGCATAGGGTCCTCGGCATGACACCAGTGACCGCACCCGCCCACATCGCCATGTTCTCCATCGCCGCGCACGGCCATGTGAACCCCAGCCTGGAGGTCGTCCGCGAACTCGTCGCCCGCGGCCACCGGGTCACGTACGCCATCCCACCGGTCCTCGCCGACAAGGTGGCCGCCACCGGCGCCGAGCCCGTGCCCTACACCTCCATCCTGCCCGGCCCCGACGCCGACCCCGACGCGTGGGGCAGCACCCTGCTGGACAACGTGGAACCCTTCCTGGACGACGCCGTCCAGGCGCTCCCGCAGCTCACCGCCGCCTACGCCGGTGACACGCCCGACCTCGTCCTGCACGACATCGCCTCCTACCCGGCCCGCGTCCTCGCCCACCGCTGGGGCGTCCCCGCGATCTCGCTCTCCCCGAACCTCGTCGCCTGGGAGGGTTACGAGGAGGAGGTCGCCGAGCCGATGTGGCGCGAACCGCGGCGGACCGAGCGCGGACAGGCGTACTACGCCCGGTTCGAGGCGTGGCTGGCCGAGAACGGCATCACCCGGCACCCGGACTTCTTCGTCGGCCGCCCGGCACGCTCCCTGGTGCTCATCCCGAAGGCGCTCCAGCCGCACGCCGACCGGGTCGACGAAAGCGTCCACACGTTCGTCGGCGCCTGCCAGGGCGACCTCGCCGGCCAGGACGACTGGCAGCGGCCCGCCGGCGCGGAGAAGGTCGTGCTCGTCTCCCTCGGCTCGGCGTTCACCAAGCAGCCCGCGTTCTACCGCGCGTGCGTGCGCGCCTTCGCCGACCTGCCCGGCTGGCACCTCGTCCTCCAGACCGGCCCGCACGTGACCCGCGCCGAGCTGGGCGACGTACCGGCCGATGTGGAGGTCCACAGCTGGGTGCCCCAGCTGGCGATCCTGCGGCAGGCCGACCTGTTCGTCACCCATGCGGGCGCCGGCGGCAGCCAGGAGGGCCTGGTCACCGCCACGCCGATGATCGCCGTACCGCAGGCCGTCGACCAGTTCGGCAACGCCGACATGCTCCAGGGCCTCGGCGTCGCGCGGCACCTGCCGGCCGAGCGGGCCACCGCCGAGCGGCTCCGCGAGGCCGCGCTCGCCCTCGTGGACGATCCGGAGGTCGCCCGCCGGCTGGACGAGATCCGGGCGGAGACGGCCCGGGAGGGCGGCACCCGGCGGGCGGCGGACCTCATCGAGGCCGAACTCCCGGGCCGCCGCCCGTGACGCACGTCCGTCAGGGGTGCGTGACGCCTCCCCTCCGCCCACCCCGCCGGCGGCCGGCAAGGGTGAGGCGTGGCATGCCGGTCGGGCCACCCGCACGGCGGGGTGCGACGGCGCGTGTGCCAGGCTCTGCGGCATGCGCTACCTCATCATCGGAGCGGGAGCCGTCGGCGGCACCGTCGGCGGGCGGCTGGCCCAGGCCGGGCGCGAGGTCGTCCTCGTCGCCCGCGGCCGGCACCTGGCGGCCCTGCGCGCCCACGGACTGCGACTGCGCGTCCCCGAAGGCGAGTCGACCTACCGGCTGCCCGCCGTCGACGGGCCGGGCCCGCTCGGCGAGCTGCGCGCCGACGACGTCCTCGTCCTCGCCGTCAAGACGCAGGACACCGTGGCCGCCCTGGACGCCTGGGCAGACGTACCCGTCGCCGGGGGCGGCACGGCGGCCGAACGGCTGCCGCTGGTCTGCCTCCAGAACGGCGTCGAAGGCGGACGGCTGGCGCTGCGCCGCTTCCAGCACGTCCACGGCGTCTGCGTCTGGCTGCCCTCGACGTTCGTGGAACCCGGTGTCGTCTCCGCCGCCGGCACCCCGCTGACCGGCATCCTCCACCTCGGCCGCGTCCCGCACGGCACCGATGACACCGCCCGGCGGATCGCCGCCGACCTGGCGGACGCCCGGTTCGAGGCGCCGGTCGTGCCCGACGTGGCCCGCTGGCAGTACGCCAAACTGCTCGCCAACCTCGGCAACGCCCTGGAAGCGCTCAGCGGGCCCGTGACCGGCGAGGACGCCGAGGGCCTCTACGCGCGCGTGCGGGCCGAGGGCGAGGCCGTGCTCGACGCCGCCGGGATCGGGTACGCCAGCGCGGAGGAACAGCGCGCGGCACGCGGCGACAAGGTCACCCTCGTCCCGCTGGACGGCGCCCCGCGCGGCGGCGGTTCCTCCTGGCAGTCCCTGGCCCGGGGCACCGGCACCATCGAGGCGGACCACCTCAACGGCGAGATCGTCCTGCTGGGCCGGCTGCACGGCGTGCCGACGCCGCTGAACGCCCTGCTGCAACGCCTCGCGAACCGGTTCGCGCGCGAACGCCGGCCGGCCGGGTCCCTGCCGGTCACCGAACTGGTCCGGCTGGCCGACGAGGCGGCACAGCAGGGCAGTTGACGCCTGCCGCCCCGCCCGAGACGCGTCGGGGCGGGCGGCGGGGAGGCGTCCTGTGGGAGTCGAGTGGACCAGGGAAAGGGGCGTCGATTGGGCCGGGACTTCGGCCCAACGGCCCTCTAGCGTCGGCGGTATGACGCACAGCAGCACCGGAACCGCTCCCGACGCCACCACCTCCCCCACCCGGATCGACTTCTTCTTCGACCCGGCCTGCCCCTTCGCCTGGATCACCTCCCGCTGGCTCCTGGAGGTCGAGCGGCTGCGCCCGGTCGACCTCCGGTTCCGGGTGATGAGCCTGTACCTGCACAACACCGGCAACGAACTCCCCGACTGGTACCGGGACCTGGTGGACCGCTCGATCGGCCCGGTGCGGGTCGCGGTGGCCGCCGCCGAGCGCCACGGCGAGACGGTGCTGCGCGACCTGTACACCGCGTTCGGGACCCGCATCCACGCACAGGGCGGCAAGGACTTCGACAAGGTGATCGAGGAGTCACTGGCCGAACTCGGGCTCCCCGCCGAGCTGTCGGCCGCCGCCCACGACCCGTCGTACGACGAGGCGGTCCGCCGCAGCCACACGGCCGGTGCCGAAGCGGAGACCGGCGGCTACGTCGGCACCCCCACCCTCCACCTCGACGGCACGGTGTGGTTCGGGCCCGTGCTGCGCGCCGTTCCCCGCGGTGCCGAAGCGGCCGAACTCTTCGACAGCTTCCGGGTACTGGCCCGGCATCCCGACCTCTTCGAACTGAAGCGCACCCGTACCGGCGCCCTCCGCTTCGACTGACCCGCAGGGCGAGTTGGCCGATAACCGCCCCTGACGCGCGTCGGCTCCGGCAGCCCTGTGACGCGGACGCCGGGCCCGACGCAGAACAAAGAGCCACCGCGGTCCGACGTCACAGGGGAACGCCGGACCGCGGCGGCCGATAGCACACATCCGCCTGAGGGCGGGCCGGCTCACCGAACCTCGCGACAGTCCCCGCGCACCGTCCCTAGGGTGAAACGCGTGGAGGGGACGGATGACGGTGACGGACGCACCACCAGGCGACACGCAGGGGCGGAGCCCCGCCCGCGAGCCGGTGTGCCCGGCGCCGTCCGGCGCCCGGGACGCGCGCGTGGCCGCTCGCGGCGGCGCCTCCGGTCACCGCCGTGCCGGCTTCCGGGGGCCGGTCAACACGCACCTGTCACCCGGACGGGTGGCTGTTTTCGGCCCTCTCGGCGCCCCGCGGTCGCGCGGGACGTTCCCGGCCACCCGCGGACCCGCGGCATCGGTGACGTCGGCCGTCCCGGCACCTTCAGCCGCGCAGGGGACGGTCCTCCCGGACGGGCGGCGCACCGAAGTCGCGATCCCCAGCCATCCGACGGCTCCTGCGGCCCGGACCCGAGCCGCCGCCCCAGAAGCGAGGACAGGACATGAGCACCTACCACTTCGGACCCGACCACGGCCCGGCCGACCTCGATGACCGCGGCCGGACCCGCACCCCCTACGTCACCCCGGACCTGCCCCCGCTCATGGATGTCGCCGACCGGTTCACCGAGGCGCTGCGCGCCGAGTACCCGCAGCTGGTGAGCAACGGCGAGGTCGTCCAGCGGGAACTGGCACAGTCCGCGGAGGACGGTCTGCCGCCCAACCGGGGCCGGATCCGCACCGCCCTGGAGAACGTCGCCATCGGCGCGGCGGCCGGCACCGCCAGCCTCACCTTCACCCAGCAGCTGACCGACGCCCTCGGTCTGTGAGCGCCCGGGGTCCCGCCGCCACGGGGCCCCGGGCGTCGGGTACCCCGCTCGCCGCGCCGGCCGTCACGCGCCGAGCGCCGCCACGGCCGGGCGGCGGGCCGCGTCGTACCGTGCCAGCAGCACCCGCGCCACCTCCGGCGCCGCACCGAGCACATCGGCCAGTACGTCCGCACCGGCCGCGCCGCGGGCGATGCGGTCCGGCAGGAAGCCGGGGGCCAGGACGTACGGCGCGACGGCGACCCGTGCGGAGCCGAGGGCCCGCAGGTCCCGTACGGCGTCCTCGGTGCGTGGCAGGGACGCGGAGGCGAACGCGGGCATCACGGCGCACCAGCCGGTGCGCCACCAGTCCCGCGCGAGGGAGGCGATCACCGCGATCGCCTCCGGGTCGGAGGACCCCGCCGAGGCCAGCACGACCCCGGTCGAGGCCTTGTCGGCGGGCGTCAGCCCCGCCTCGTACAGCCGCCGTTCCAGCGCGGACAGCAGCAGCGGGGACGGGCCGAGCACGTCCGCCTGCCGGATCCGCAGCCGCGCCGGCGCGTCCCGCAGCACCGCGGGGATGTCGGCCTTGGCGTGGAAGGCCCGGGTGAGCAGCAGCGGCAGCGCCACCACGTCCCGCACCCCCTCCGCCGCCAGCGACTCCAGCACCCCGGGAGCGGACGGCACGTTGAAGTCGAGGAAGCCGGTCTCCACGCGCAGGCCCGGCCGCAGCGACCGTACCCGCTCCACGAGGGCGTGCACGGTCGCGGCGTGCCGCGGATCGCGGCTGCCGTGGGCGATGACGAGGAGGACCGGCTCACTGCGCACGGGACGTCAGCTCTTCACCAGCAGACCGCGGCTGCGCAGCACCCACCGCTCCAGCGGACTGAAGATCAGCAGGTCGATCGCGATACCGACGAACAGGATGAGCAGGATCGCCTCGAACACCATGGCCATGTCGCTGGCGGTGCGCGCGTTCTCCAGCAGCTGGCCGAGGCCCACGCCCAGGTCGGGGAAGGAGGCGATGATCTCCGCGGCCATCAGCGAGCGCCAGGAGAAGGCCCAGCCCTGCTTCAGGCCCGCCACGTAGCCGGGCAGTGCCGCGGGCAGGGTGATGTGCCAGACGCCCTTCAGCCCGGTCGCGCCCATCGTCCGCCCCGCCCGCAGGAACAGCGGCGGCACCTGGTCGACGCCGGACACCAGGCCGTTGGCGATGGACGGGACCGCGCCGAGCAGGATGACCGCGTACATCATCTTGTTGTTCAGGCCCAGCCAGATCAGGGCCGGGGGCACCCACGCCACCGACGGCAGCGACTGGAGACCGGACAGGATCGGGCCGATGGCGGCGCGCACGAACTTGACGCGCGCGACGACGAGTCCCAGCGGGGTCCCGATCAGCAGGGCGAAGAAGAAGCCGAGCAGGCCGCGGGAGACGCTGGTCCAGATGTAGTCGAGCAGCTTGCCCTGCAACCAGTCGTTCTGGACCGCGTGCCAGACCGCCGAGGGGGACGGCAGCTTGGTCGGATCGTCGGCGATCCCCAGGGTGATCAGACCCTGCCAGACCAGCAGGACCACGATGATCGCGCTGACCGGCGGCAGGACCTTGTCGACGAGGGTCCGCCGCAGGGAGGGGCGGCTGGTGGCGGAGGTCTCCAGGGCGTCGAGGCCGGCCTCGACGCTCCCGGCGTCCTTGACCGGTGTCGTCTCAGTGCTGGCCATGGCGGCGGATCTCCCCACGCAGAACTTCGGTGATCTCGAGAGACAGTTCCGCCACGGGCGCGTCCTCGATGCGGCGCGGCTGCGGAATGTCGACCCTCCACTCGCGGGCCACCCGGCCCGGGCGGGAGGACAGCAGGACGACCCGCTGGGCGAGCCGGACCGCCTCGCGCACGTTGTGCGTCACGAACAGCACGGACAGGCCCGTCTCCTGCCAGATGCGGGTCAGTTCGTCGTGCAGCACGTCCCGGGTGATGGCGTCGAGAGCCGCGAACGGCTCGTCCATCAGCAGCAGACCGCTCTCCTGCGCCAGCGCGCGGGCCAGCGCGACGCGCTGGCGCATTCCACCGGACAGCTCGTGCACGCGTTTGCCGTACGCGCCCTTCAGCCGGACCAGTTCGAGCAGTTCCTCGGCCTTGGGACGGCGTTCGGGCTTGGGAACCCCCCTCAGTTTCAGGGCGAGTTCTATGTTCTTCCCCGCGGTCAGCCACGGGAAGAGGGCGTGTTCCTGGAACATCAGGGCCGGCCGGCCGTCCGTGCGGATGGCTCCGGCGGACGGCCGGTCGAGACCGGCCACCAGGTTCAGCAGCGTGGACTTGCCGCAGCCCGAGGCCCCCAGGAGGGTGACGAACTCGCCCGGCGCGACATCGATGCTGATGTCGTCCAGGACGAGCTGCTGCCCGCCCGGTGTCGCGAAGGACTTCGAGACGTGCTCGAGGCGTGCCGCGTACTCGACCGCCTGGTCGGCCTTGGTGAGGGTCGTGGCCATGGTCGTCACCTCCTGGGAAGTCATCGGGGACCGGCGTCAGCTGGCGCCGAGACCGGCGGCGTCGACCGGGCTCCCGCCCGCGGCCTTGAGGACCTTGTTGAGGATCGTCAGGTCGTAGATGCCCTTGAGGTCCGGCTTCTCCAGCAGACCGGCCCGGACCGCGTGCTCCGCCTCGGTGTGCAGGGTCGCGGCCAGCGGGTCGTCCGTGATCTGGATGGACTTCCACGCCGGGTCCAGGACCGCGGCCGGGAGCGCCTTGCCGGAGTCCGTCTCCAGCTGCTTGTTCGCCGCGGCCTTCGCCTCGTCCGGGTTGGCGTTGATCCACTTGTTGGTCTCGACGGAGGCCTTCAGGACCGCCTCGACGGCCTTCGGGTGCGCCTTGAGGAACTTCTGCGACACGATGATGTTCGTGATCACGAACTTCTTGTCGGGCCACAGCGCCGACTCGTCCAGCAGCACCTTGCCGCCCTCGGCGACCAGCTTGGACGCGGTCGGTTCCGGCACCCAGGCGCCGTCGATGGAGCCGGACCTGTAGGCGTCCGGCGTCACCTTGTTGTCGGTGCGGACGACCGTGACGTCACCCTTGCCGCTCTGCGCGTCGACCTTCCAGCCCTGGTCCGCGGCCCAGTTCAGGAACGCCACGTCCTGCGTGTTGCCCAGCTGCGGCGTGGCGATCCGCTTGCCCCTGACGTCCTTCAGGGACTTGATCTTCTTCGGGTCGACGACCAGCTTCACCCCGCCGGACGCCGAACCGCCGACGATCTTCAGGCTCTGTCCGCCGGACTTGGTGTAGCCGTTGATCGCCGGGGAGGGGCCGATCCAGCCGATGTCGATGGAGCCGGAGTTGAGGGCCTCGATCTCGGACGGGCCGGCGTTGAAGATCGCGGGCTTGACCGCGGTGGCGCCCAGCGCCTTCTGGAAGAAGCCCTTCTGCATGCCGACCAGGGCGGTCGCGTGGGTCAGGTTGCCGAAGTAGCCGATCTTGACGGAGTCGAGCCCGTCGGTCTTCTTCGCCCCGGCGGCGACCTTGGTGGTGGTGTCGTTCTTGGACTCGGACCCGTAGCCGCAGGCGGCCAGGGTGAGCAGGGGGAGAGCGGCGAAGGCGGCTATGCCGCGGCGGAGGAGGGTGGAGCGGTTGACAGGCACGGGAGGCGTTCCTCTCGTTGGCCCGGCGGTCACGGTCTCTCAGATCGTGGCCGGGAGATCGGCGTTCGGTCTTCGCTTCCGGGGCGGGGGTCCCCCCGCCTGCGAGCGAAGTCGAGCATGTGCGGGAGGGTGGGGGGACGGGGCGCGCAGGCGGTGCGCGTACGTCATCACACACATCGGGCTACCCCGCCCTGTCCGCTGCCGAGGGCGCCGCTGCCGACGCGGCCGCCCTCCTTCGCGAACGTCGCATAGAAATCGGTCGTCGTCATGGTCAGAAGTCCCACCCGTCGTCGGTCTCGTCCTTGACCGGTTCGGGGGACGCGAACGACTCGCCGACCATGCCCGCGGTGAGCGTGGTGCCGTCGGCGGGGTCGATCAGGATGAAGGAGCCCGTGCGGCGCGAGTCGGCGTAGGAGTCCAGCGGCAGCGGCTCGGCTGTACGGATCTTCACCCGGCCGATGTCGTTGGCGACGAGCTGTCCCGGGTGCGGGTGCAGGGACAGGTCGTCGAGGGTGAGCCGGGACGGGATGTCCTTCACGACCGCCTTGACCGTGCGGGTGCCGTGCTTGAGCAGTACCCGGTGGCCGACGGTCAGTGGGGCGTCGGCGACATGGCAGACGGTCGCCTCCACGTCCTGCGTGGTGGCCGGGGCGTCCTCGGTCGGGACGATCAGGTCGCCGCGCGAGACGTCGATGTCGTCCTCCAGCAGGACCGTCACCGACTGCGTCGTCCAGGCCGCGTCGACCGGCTCGCCCAGCAGGTCGATCCCGGCGATCCGCGTGGTCCGGCCGGACGGCAGGACCGTGACGGCCTCGCCGACCCGGAACGTGCCGGCCGCGATCTGGCCCGCGTACCCCCGGTAGTCCGGGTGCTCGGCGGACTGCGGCCGGATCACGTACTGCACGGGCAGCCGCGCGTGGCAGTGTGCCAGGTCGTGGCTGACCGGCACGGTCTCCAGGTGCTCCAGCACGGTGGGACCGCCGTACCAGTCCATGTTCGCGGACGGCTCCACCACGTTGTCCCCGGCGAGCGCCGAGATCGGGATGGTGGTGACCTCGGGGACGCCCAGCTCGATCGCGTACGCCGTGAACTCCTCGGCGATCGCGGCGAACACCGGTTCCGCGTACCCGACGAGGTCCATCTTGTTCACGGCCAGGACGACGTGCGGGACCCGGAGCAGGGCGGCGATGGCCGCGTGCCGGCGGGTCTGTTCGACCACGCCGTTGCGGGCGTCGACCAGGACCACCGTCAGCTCGGCGGTGGAGGCGCCCGTGACCATGTTGCGGGTGTACTGCACGTGGCCCGGCGTGTCGGCCAGGATGAACCGGCGGCGCGGGGTCGCGAAGTAGCGGTAGGCGACGTCGATGGTGATGCCCTGCTCCCGCTCGGCGCGCAGGCCGTCGGTGAGCAGCGCCAGGTCCGGGCCCTCCTGGCCGCGGCTCGCGGAGACGCGCTCCACGGCCTCCAGCTGGTCGGTGAGGACCGACTTGGAGTCGTGCAGCAGCCGCCCGACGAGCGTGGACTTGCCGTCGTCCACGGAACCGGCCGTGGCGAACCGCAGCAGGGTGGTCTCGCGGAGGACCTCGGTCGTGGTCGTGCTCATCGTCAGAAGTATCCCTCGCGCTTGCGGTCTTCCATCGCGGCCTCGGACATCTTGTCGTCGGCGCGGGTCGCGCCCCGCTCGGTGAGCCGGGAGGCGGCGATCTCGGTGATCACGGCTTCGAGCGTGGTGGCGTCGGAGTCGACGGCGCCGGTGCACGACATGTCACCGACGGTGCGGTAGCGCACCTGCCGCAGCTCGACGGTCTCGGCGTCCTTTGGGCCGCCCCACTCGCCGGCCGTCAGCCACATGCCGGCGCGCCGGAACACCTCGCGCTCGTGCGCGAAGTAGATCTGCGGCAGCTCGATGCCCTCCCGGGCGATGTACTGCCAGACGTCCAGCTCGGTCCAGTTCGACAGCGGGAACACCCGGACGTGCTCGCCGGGGGCGTGCCGGCCGTTGTACAGGTTCCACAGCTCGGGGCGCTGGCGGCGGGGGTCCCACTGGGAGAACTCGTCGCGCAGGGAGAAGACGCGCTCCTTGGCACGGGCCTTCTCCTCGTCCCGGCGTCCGCCGCCGAACACGGCGTCGAACCGCTCGCTCTGGATCTTCTCGGTGAGGGGAAGGGTCTGGAGCGGGTTGCGGGTGCCGTCGGGCCGTTCCTTGAGCACACCGCGGTCGATGTACTCCTGGACGGAGGCCACATGGAGGCGCAGCCCATGTGCGGCGACCACACGGTCCCGGTACTCGAGAACCTCCGGGAAGTTGTGTCCGGTGTCCACATGGAGCAGGGAGAACGGGACCGGGGCCGGGGCGAACGCCTTCAGCGCCAGGTGGAGCATGACGATGGAGTCCTTGCCGCCGGAGAACAGGATCACCGGATTCTCGAACTCGCCCGCCACCTCGCGGAAGATGTGCACGGCCTCGGACTCGAGGGCGTCCAGATGCGACAGGGCGTACGGGCTGTGCGTGCCCTCTTCCACCGTGACGACCGCGGTCATGCCCATCCCCTCTCGCTCAGCAGCGCGTACACCGACGCCGCGGACTCCTGCACCGTCTGGTGCTGCGACTCGATCCGCAGGTCGGGTCCGACCGGCTCCTCGTACGGGTCGTCCACGCCGGTCAGCCCGGTCAGCTCGCCCGCGGCCTGCTTGGCGTACAGCCCCTTCACATCGCGCTCGCTGCACACCTCGACCGGGGTCGCCACATGGATCTCCAGGTACGGCGTCCCGTTCTCCTCGTGCCGCTTGCGCACCGCGTCCCGGCTGTCCGCGTACGGCGCGATCACCGGCACCAGCGCCGTGACGCCGTTGCGGGCGAGCAGTTCGGCGACGAAGCCGATGCGCTGCACATTGGTGTGCCGGTCCTCCCGGGAGAAGCCGAGGCCCGCCGAGATGAACTCGCGGATCTCGTCGCCGTCGAGCACCTCGACGCGCCGGCCGCCGGCACGCAGCCGGCCGGCCAGCTCGTACGCGATGGTGGTCTTGCCGGCGCTCGGCAGGCCCGTGAGCCAGACGGTGGCTCCGGTCGTCACGTGGGTCTCCTGAATCTGGTCGTTCGTCATCCGTGCAGTCCGCACTCGGTCTTGCCGCTGCCCGCCCAGCGGCCGGCGCGCGCGTCCCCGCCCTCCAGGACCCGGCGGGTGCACGGGGCGCAACCGACGGAGGTGTAGCCGTCCGTCAGCAACGGGTTGGCGAGCACGCCGTGTTCGGCGATGTACGCGTCCACGTCGTCCTGGGTCCAGCGGGCGATCGGCGAGACCTTGACCTTGCGCCGCTTCTCGTCCCAGCCGACGACCGGGGTGTTCGCCCGCGTCGGGGACTCGTCGCGGCGCAGGCCGGTCGCCCACGCCCGGTAGTTCCTCAGGCCCTCGTCGAGGGGGCGCACCTTGCGCAGGGCGCAGCACAGGTCGGGGTCGCGGTCGTGCAGCTTCGGGCCGTACTCCGCGTCCTGCTCGGCGACCGTCTGCCTCGGCGTGAGGGTGATGACGTTGACGTCCATCACGGCCTCCACGGCGTCCCGGGTGCCGATGGTCTCCGGGAAGTGGTAGCCGGTGTCGAGGAAGACGACGTCCACGCCCTTCAGCACGCGCGAGGCGAGATGGGCGACCACGGCGTCCTCCATGGAGGAGGTGACGCAGAACTCGTCTCCGAAGGTGTCCACGGCCCACCGGAGGATCTCCAGTGCGCTGGCGTCCTCCAGATCCCGGCCCGCCTGCTCGGCGAGTGCCTTCGACTCCTCGTCGGTACGGCCTTCCTGAGCCGTCGTCATATGCGCTCGTCCCCTTCGTGGTCGGCTCGCTGGAGCCCCCGGGCCAGCAGCCCGAGGAACTTCAGCCGGAAGGCGCGGTTGCACGCCCCGCATTCCCAGGCGCCGTGACCCTCGTCGCCCGGACGCAGGTCCTCGTCGCCGCAGTAGGGGCAGTAGAAGGGCGCGGCCCGCTCGCTCACGACAGTGCCTCCTCGGACGCTCGCGCCGCCCAGGCCGCGAACCGCTCGCCGGCCTCGCGCTCCGCCTGGAACCGCTTCAGCACCCGCTCGACGTAGTCGGGCAGTTCCTCCGCGGTGACCTTCAGGCCGCGCACCTTGCGGCCGAAGCCCGCCTCCAGGCCGAGCGCGCCGCCGAGGTGCACCTGGTAGCCCTCGACCTGCCGCCCCTGGCCGTCGAGGACCAGCTGGCCCTTGAGACCGATGTCCGCGACCTGGATACGGGCGCACGCGTTCGGGCAGCCGTTGAGGTTGATGGTGATCGGCTCGTCGAAGTCCGGCAGCCGGCGCTCCAGTTCGTCGATCAGCTGGGAGCCGCGCTGCTTGGTCTCGACGATGGCGAGCTTGCAGAACTCGATGCCGGTGCAGGCCATGGTGCCGCGCCGGAAGGAGGACGGCCGGGCGGTGAGGTCCAGCGCCTCAAGGCCCTCGACCAGCGACTCGACCCGGTCCTGCTCGACATCGAGGACGATCATCTTCTGCTCGACCGTGGTCCGCACCCGGCCCGAGCCGTGTGCCTCCGCGAGGTCGGCGATCTTCGTCAGCGTGGCACCGTCCACCCGGCCGACGCGCGGGGCGAACCCGACGTAGAACCGGCCGTCCTGCTGCCGGTGCACGCCGATGTGGTCGCGCCACTGCTGCACGGGCTGCTCGGGAGCGGGGCCGTCGGCCAGCTTGCGGTGCAGGTACTCGTCCTCCAGCACCTGCCGGAACTTCTCCGCGCCCCAGTCGGCGACCAGGAACTTCAGGCGGGCACGCGTGCGCAGCCGGCGGTAGCCGTAGTCACGGAAGATGGAGATGACGCTCTCGTAGACGTCCGGCACCTCGTCGATCGGCACCCAGGTGCCCAGGCGCACGCCCAGCTTGGGGTTGGTCGACAGGCCGCCGCCCACCCACACGTCGAAGCCCGGCCCGTGCTCGGGGTGCCGTACGCCGACGAAGGCCACGTCGTTGATCTCGTGCACGACGTCCAGCAGCGGCGAGCCCGAGATGGCCGTCTTGAACTTCCGCGGCAGGTTCGAGTAGGCCGGGTTGTTCAGGACGCGGCGCTTCATCTCCTCCAGCGCCGGCGTGGCGTCGATGATCTCGTCCTCGGCGATGCCCGCCACCGGGGAGGCGATCATCACGCGCGGGGTGTCGCCGCAGGCGGTGACGGTGGACAGGCCGACGCCCTCCAGCCGTTCCCAGATCGCGGGCACGTCCTCGATCCGGATCCAGTGGTACTGCACGTTCTGCCGGTCCGTGATGTCGGCGGTGCCGCGCGCGAACTCCTGGGAGACCTCGCCGATCACCCGCAGCTGCCGCGTGGTGAGCGCGCCACCGTCGATGCGGACGCGGAGCATGAAGTACTCGTCGTCCAGCTCCTCCGGCTCCAGGATCGCGGTCTTGCCACCGTCGATCCCGGGCTTGCGCTGGGTGTAGAGCCCCCACCAGCGCATCCGGCCGCGCAGGTCGTTGGGGTCGATCGAGTCGAAGCCGCGCTTGGAGTAGATCGTCTCAATGCGTGTCCGCACGTTGAGACCGTCGTCGTCCTTCTTGAACTGCTCGTTGCCGTTGAGCGGCGTGAAGTGACCCATGGCCCACTGACCCTCGCCGCGGTGACGGCTCACCTTGCGGCGGGGCGCGGAGGCGGCGGGGTCCTGTGGGGTGGCGGCCATGGTTCTACGTCCTTCGGGACAGGCGGAAATCGGCTCTGACCTGCGCGTACGTGCGCATGCGGGCAGGCGCGCGCGTCCTTGCGCGGCAGGAATCGGTGCGAGGGGGGTCGGCGGTGCTGAAGCGGTCAGCTCGCCGGACAGATGGCGCTGGACATGCGGCCGAGGTCGACGTGCCGCCGACTCACCAAGGCAACTCCAGTTCCGGACATGACGGAAGCGTGTCACGGCGATCTGGACACAGTCCAGCTTCGTCCATCATCCGGACATCCTTGTCCCGGATCGTGGGACGAGGGTGTCATCGCTCACATGCGTCGCGCGGAGTCTTGTCCCGGCAGGTCAGGCGGGGTATGCGCCGGGCCACGGACCCGGTGTCGCACCTTCCGGTTCCAGCTCCACCTTGGTGTCGAACAGCTTGAAGCCCCGCCGCTGGTAGTTGTCCATCGCGAACTCGCCGTCCTTGCTGCACGTGTGCAGCCACACCCGCTTCGTCGGCGTCCGCTGCGGCCACCGCTCGGCCAGGTCCCAGGCGCGGGCCGTGCCGTACGCCAGCAGATGGCCGCCGATGCGCCGGCCGCGGAAGGCGGGGAGCAGCCCGAAGTAGGCGATCTCGACCACGCCCCCGTCCTGCGGGTCCAGTTCCACGTAACCGGCCGGGGTGCCCCGGTCGTAGGCCACCCAGGTCTCCATGCCGGGCCGGCCCAGGTACTCCTGCCACCGCGCGTACGTCCAGCCCAGCCGGTCGGTCCAGCGGATGTCGCCGCCGACCGACGCGTACAGGAACCGGCTGAGCTCGGGGGAGGGCACCTCGGCGCGGACGATCCGGACCTCGCCGTCGGGGGCGGCGGCGGGCAGGAGGTCGGCCGGGGAGGTCTGCTCCAGGGACCACGTGGTGACAGGGACGCTGCTCATGCGGGTCAGGGAATCATCCCGCCGCCCGGTCTGTCGATCGGCCCCGGTCAGTGCAGGGAGCGGTCGAGACCGGCCAGGGGCAGGGCGAACAGCATCCGGTCGGACAGCGACCACACCTCGCCGGTCTCCTGCCAGTAGGAGAGGGAGCCCGCGTCCCGCGCCCAGCAGCGGTGCGAGATGTCGGAACCGCACCGGGCCCCCTGGGCGCCGTCGGTGTCCTGCCGCCACAGCCCGCCGTGTCCGTCCTGCGAGCCGGGCAGACGTCCCACATACCAGGACGGGCGGTCCGCCCCGGCCTTCCGGTACGACAGCACGCCTCGGACGCCGGTCGCCCGGGTCCGGTAGGCCTCCACCGGGTCCGCGCGTCCCGCGGCATCCGTGGCGAGCAGCCCCGTACGCGCCGGGTCGGTGCTGAACGCGTACCGCCACAGACGGGTGTGCCGGTCGCCGCCGGGCGCGGTCCACTCCGCGGCGACCAGGCTGTCGGGCGCCGTACCGCGGTCGAGGGCGAGCGCGCCCGGACACGGCGGTCCGGAGGCGGCACAGCGGCCGGAGGCGAACCGGTAGGAGCCGACCGCGGGCAGTACGTAGCGGTACCCGTCGGCGGACCAGCCGCCCGGCACCCGGCCGATCGCGGGCCCGTCGACCGTGGTGCGCTGGATGCGGTCGAGGTCGTAGACGTAGAGCGCGTCGGCGCTGCCCGCCCTGGTGGTGACCAGGAGCTTGTTCTCGTACCAGACCATGCCGGAGATCCCGGAGGCCAGCGGCCGGTAGTCCCGGCCGCCGTGCGCCGGCACGACCAGCAGCACCCAGCGGTAGGCGAGGTGGGCGGGATCGTCGGCGTCGACGAAGGCGACGCGGGCCAGGCCCCGTTCGGCGGGGCGGCCGGTGCCGGTGCGGTGGGTCCAGCCGGCCAGGACGACCCGGTGGGTGCCCCAGACGCCGTCGTCGTCGGCGTCCCCGGAGGTGGTCACCGAGGCCGGCCGCCAGGCGCCGGAGGCGGTGTCGGCCGGGTCCCAGCAGTAGGCGCGGGCGGCGGCCGGGGCGACGGGCAGGGAGGCGCGGTCGTCGGAGGAGCAGTCGCCGGCCTCGCGCAGAGCGTGGTCGGCGCCGCGCAGGACGGCGTCCACACCGACCGGGCGGCCCATCCCGGCGGCGAGCCGGTCCAGGGTGCGGGCGGGCACCAGGTGCTCCCGGAGCCGGAGCGGGCCGGTGTCCGCCGGGGAGGTCAACGGCTTGAGCGCGCCGGGATTCTCGGTGACCTGGGCCTGTGACGCGCTGATCAGGGTCGCGGCGGCGGTCAGCGCCAGTGCGGTCCCGGCCAGCACGCCGCGCAGTGCCGCGCCCCGCCTGCGCCGGCGGTGTCTGCCGCGATGCTTCATCTCTCCTCCAGAAGGCGGGCCAACTGCGCCTGATGGTCCGTACGTTGACGCGAGGAGCAGATGGGGAGGCCCGTACGGGATGCTACGGCAGGAACGGGCCCCGTAGGGCAAAGACCGCGCACATGGACGGAAGACGCGTTCACGGGGTCACCGTCCGGGCCCGCGGAGCGTGCCGACGGGGCGGGCCGGCCGGGCCGTTCTCCACGGCGTTCCGTTTCCGGGCCACTGCCGGAGCGGCGGACCGGGGGAGCAGGTCACGGGAGTCGGCGGGGAGCAGCACCTCGACGTCCGCATCCGCGTGGGAACGGTACGGCTGATGCCGGAGGAACTCCCCGGGACACCGCCGGATCCTGGATGTCTCGGCCCGCACGGTCACCGTCCTGGAGGCGTCCCCGAACAGGTCTTCGGCCGGCTCCGCCGCCCCGCGCCCGCCGCGTGCCCGGCCGGCAGGTACAGCAACTCGGCGTGCCGGGGACTCAGATCGCGCACCAACGGGGTGGGCACCCCGGCGGTGCTGCGGCGGCCCGTGCAGCCGGGTCAGGCCGGGCGGGCCCGTTCCACCACCGGCCTCAGGTCCAGGCCGGCCGGCAGGGTGCCGAAGGACGCGCCGTGATCGCCGCCGAGACGGGAGGCGCAGAACGCGTCGGCCACCTCCGGCGGCGCGTGCCGCACCAGCAGCGAACCCTGGAGCACCAGCGCCAGCCGCTCCACCAGCCGCCGCGCCCGCCCCTCCACGCCCTCCAGATCGGCGAGTTCGGTGAACAGGTCCTTCACCGCCCGGTCCAGGCGATGATCGGCGCCGTGCGCCCGGCCGATCTCGGTGAGACAGGCGTCCAGGGCCTCCGGCTCCCGGCTCAGCACCCTGAGCACGTCCAGCGCCTGCACGTTCCCGGCGCGCTCCCAGAGGGAGTTCAGCGGTGACTCGCGCACCAGCCGGGGCAGGCCGGACTCCTCGACGTACCCGTTGCCGCCCAGGCACTCGGCGGCCTCCACGGCCACCGGCGCGCACCGCTTGGTGATCCAGTACTTCGCGGCCGGCACCGCGATCCGCAGAAGGGCACGCTCCCGCTCGCCGCCGTCGTCGCAGGCGGCGGCCAGCCGCAGCGCGAGTGCGGTCGCGGCCTCCGACTCCAGCGCCAGATCGGCGAGGACGTTGCGCATCAGCGGCTTGTCGGCCAGCTTCCCGCCGAAGGCCTCCCGGTGGGTGCAGTGGTGCACGGCCTGCGCGACCGCCTGCCGTATCAGGCCCGCCGAGCCGACCGCGCAGTCCAGCCGGGTCGCGGCGACCATCCCGGTCACGGTCCGCACCCCGTTGCCCTCCTCACCGACCCGGCGCGCCCACGTACCGGCGAACTCGATCTCGGCGGAGGCGTTCGCGCGGTTGCCCAGCTTGTCCTTCAGCCGCTGGATCAGGAAGACGTTGCGGCTGCCGTCGGGCAGGACCCGCGGCACCAGGAAGCAGGTCAGCCCGCCCGGGGCCCCGGCGAGCACCAGGAAGGCGTCCGACATGGGCGCCGAGCAGAACCACGTGTGCCCCGTCAGCAGGTACGTCCCCGCCTCCGCGAGGGGCCGGGCCTCCGTGGTGTTCGCGCGGACGTCGCTCCCGCCCTGCTTCTCCGTCAAGGCCATGCCGAACAGTGCGCCGGGTTTCTCCCCGGGGGCCCGCAGCGCCCGGTCGTAGACCGTGGACGTCAGCCGCGGCTCCCACTCGGCGGCCAGCGCGGGGTCGGCGCGCAGCGCGGGCACGGCCGCGTGGGTCATCGACAGCGGGCAGCAGGTGCCGGCCTCGACCTGCGTCCAGATCAGGAACCCGGCCGCCCTGCGCACGTGCCCGGCCGGCCGCGTCCAGGCACCGGTCAGCCCGGCCGACACGCCCTTGCCGAGCAGCCGGTGCCAGGCCGGATGGAACTCGACCTCGTCGATCCGGTGACCGTAGCGGTCGTGCGTGCGCAGCCGCGGCGGCTGCTCGTTCGCCTGCACGGCCCACTCCTGGAGCTGGGCCGAGCCGGCGGCCCGGCCCAGCGCGGTCAGCTCGGCGCGCACCTCGTCCAGGAGGTCCGGGGCGGTGTGGCGGCCGACGGCCTCGGCGAGGGCCCGGTCGGCGGTGAAGAGGTCGTAGCCGACCAGCGGGGGCGGCTGGTTCGTCACGGTGTGCGTGGGGGTGCCTGCCATGACGGGAACCTACCCGGGACGGCGGCCGTGATGGCCCCCGCCGTGGCACGTCGCCGGAAACCGGGCACGACGACGGAGAGGGGGCGCGCCGGGCCGGAGACGCGGGGCGCCGGACCGGGAAGCCCGGCGTACTGGAACGGGAAGCCCGGCGTACTGGAGCCGGAGGGCCGGCCCGGCGGAGCGGGAGAACCGGCCCGGCGGAGCGGAAAACGGGACCGCGGGAACGGAAACCCGGTGCGCCGGACCGGTGACCGCCCCCGAAAGGTGAGGCGGGCCCGGCTCGGCGGATACCGTTAGGACGTGCAGCCAGCAAGTGAACCCCCCGAGCGGCCCGCCGGCCGGCTCCACCGGGCCAGAGCCCTCTACCGGAACGTCTCCAAGCGCAGGACCGCCTGGCTGTTGCTCAAGGACACCGTCAACTCCTGCATGGAGTACCGCATCCTGGGGCTCGCGGCCGAGGCGGCGTTCTTCACGCTGCTGTCGGTGCCGCCGCTGCTGCTGAGCCTCATCGGGCTGCTCGGCTACGTCGACGACTGGACCGGCGCCGACACCATCCACAGCCTGGAGAACAACCTCCTGGAGGCCTCCCGCACGGTGCTGTCCGACAAGGGCGTCAAGGAGATCGCCCAGCCGATCCTGCACGACGTGATGCGGGGCGGCCGGCCCGACGTCATCTCCATAGGGTTCCTGTTCGCCCTGTGGTCGGGCTCGCGCGCCGTGAACGTCTTCATCGACACCATCACCGTCATGTACGGCCTCGACGGCGTCCGCGGCATCGTCAAGACCCGGATCATGGCCTTCCTGCTGTTCGTCGTGGCGCTGCTGATCGGCTCGGTGGCGCTGCCGCTGATGGTGGCGGGACCGGACGCGGTGGTCCGGATCGTGCCCTGGTCGGCGACGGTCGTGCAGGTCCTGTACTGGCCGGTCGTGATCGTCCTCTCCATCGTCTTCCTGACGACCCTCTACCACGTGTCGGTGCCGGTCCGTTCGCCGTGGATCGAGGACGTGCCCGGCGCGCTGGTCGCCCTCGCGATGTGGGTCCTCGGCAGTTTCCTGCTGCGCATCTACCTCACCAGCACCATCGAGGGCGCCACGATCTACGGCTCCCTGGCCGCCGCCGTCGCCGTCCTGCTGTGGATCGGCGTGTCCGCCTTCGCCGTACTGGTCGGCGCGGCCGTGAACGCGGCCATCGACCGGGTCTGGCCCGCCGCGGCCACGGCCGCCGCCCGCGAGGCCAACGACCGGGTGCGGGAGGCGCAGGTCGCCGAGTACGTCGCCCGCGCCGCGGCGGCCCTGGACGCCGACCCGGACGACCCCGACATGCCCTCCGAGTTCCCCGAGCGCTGGTCCCGCTTCCTCCCCCCGGAGGACGTGACGGCCCGCCTGCGTACCCACGCCAAGAACCCCCACCACGTCCACAGGACCAACGGCGACACCCCGCGCCGGGACCACTGACCGTCCGGCCACCGGGGGCGGGGAAGCCCTGCGGCACCATGGGCCGATGACCCCCCGCCTCCTCCTCTGCACCCGCACCACCGACTACCGCCACGACTCCATCCCGTACGCCGTCGCCGCCGTCCGGGCCCACGGCCCTTTCGCGGTCGAGCACACCGAGGAGCCCGCGGACCTGGAACGGCCGCTGGACGGGTTCGCGGCCGTCGTCTTCCTCTCCACCAGCGGTGATGTGCTGACTCCGGACGGGCGCGAGCGGCTGCGGGGGTACGTCGCGGCGGGCGGCGGCTTCGCCGGGGTGCACGCGGCGGCCTGCACCGAGTACGGGTGGCCGTGGTTCGGCGGACTCCTCGGCGCGCGCTTCACCCGGCACCCCGCCTGCCAGCCCGGCCGCGTCCTCGTCGCGGACCACCGCCACCCGGCGACCCGGCGGCTGCCGCCCGTCTGGGAGTTCACCGACGAGTGGTACGACTTCGACCACCCGCCGCGCGGCCGGACCCGGGTGCTGCTGCGCGCCGACGAGACCTCGTACGACGGCGGCGGGATGGGCGCGGACCATCCGCTGGCCTGGTGCCGGGAACAGGACCCGGCAGGCGGACGCATGTTCTACACGGCGCTCGGTCACACGGCCGAGGCCTACGGCGACCCGGTCTTCCTCGCCCACCTCATCGGCGGGCTCACCTGGGCGGGGCGGCTCGCCGAGTGACGTTTCTGCGGTGAACCCGTACCGCCATCGGGGTGAGTAAAGCTCGTGTAGGCGGAAGGTCAGGTGAGTTCCTAGAGATGCTCTTGTCTTGGCAAAGGGCGTAGAGACGCGGCGGCCCTCCCCGTCCCGCGTCACCCACCCACACAAGGAGCCGGACCTTGACTTACGGTAAGAAGCTGCGCGAGCGCATCGCCGGGCCCGGGACCACCCCGCTGATCGGCGTGTATGACATGTACTCCGCATCGATCGCGGCCAAGCACTACGACGGGATGTTCGTCTCGGGCTTCGGCTTCGCGGCCTCGTACTACGGGCTGCCGGACATCGGTTTCATCGCGTGGCCCGACATGGTGGCCTTCGTCCAGCGGCTGCGGGGCGCGTTCCCCCATCATCACCTGCTGGTCGACATCGACGACGGGTACGTCGACCCCGAGGTCGCCTGTCACGTCGTCGAGGGCCTGGAACGCATCGGCGCCTCCGGTGTGATCCTCGAGGACCAGAAGCGGCCCCGCCGCTGCGGCCACGCCGACGGCAAGCAGGTGCTGCCGCTGGAGGAGTATCTGGAGAAGCTGCACCGGGTCCTGGAGACCCGCAAGGACCTGGTAGTCGTCGCCCGCACCGACGCCACCGACGAGCACGACATCCTGCACCGTGCCGAGCGGCTGGCGGCCACCGACGCGGACGTGGTCCTGGTGGACGGGGTGCGCAGCGTCGCGTGGATCCGGCGGATCCGGGAGGTCGTCGGGGACAAGCCGCTGCTGTTCAACCAGATCGCCGGCGGCAAGTCGCCGCGGCTGTCCCTCGGTGAACTGTCCGACCTGGGCGTCGACGTGGCCATCTACAGCACCCCGTGCCTGTTCGCCGCGCACGAGGCCGTGGACTCCGCGCTCTCCGGTCTGAAGGCGGCCGACGGCCGGCTGCCGGAGGTGGACCCCGCGAGCGGCGTCGGTGTTCGGGCCGCCACCAGCCTGCTGGAACGCAACATCGCCCCGGAGCGGCTCACCCCCGAAGGAGTGGGCGTGTGACCGGTGCCGTACCCCGGCTCGGCGCGATCGCGGCGGTCGCCGCCGCACTCCTCGGCGCCGGTCCCGGCACCGTGGTCGCCGCCGGGACCGGGGGCCTGATCACCGTGATCGACAACTCCCACGCCGACTCGATCCTGGAGGTCGACCGCACGGCCAACCTCCAGACCGGCAGCGGCACCGCGGGCAGCGACCACGACGGCAGCGCCGTGGACGTGGTGGAGGCCCTCTTCGGCACCGGCGCCCACCCATCGGACTGAGCCGCCGAGCCGAGCCGAAGGCGCCTCGGAGGCGCTGCGCCGAGGGACGACGCGACACAGGTGACGGCCGGGCATCCCGTGCGGGAGATGCCCGGCCGTGACCGTTCCCGGTGGTGCCGTGGTGGAGGCGCTCGGTCCTCCGTGAGGTCGGGGCGGCCGTTCCCGTCCACCTCGGCGTCCTCCTCCGGTCCGTGCGCGCCGGTGGGCGAGGCCACGGTGGTGACGTGCTGCTGTCCGGGATGTGCCGCGACCAGGGCGGGAGGACGACGGGCGTGCGCGGATCCGCACCGGACCGGTTCCGGCACGCGGACGTACGCCGGCACGGCCGGGCGTACGCCGAACGGCCCAGCACAGGGCCTGTGCGGCGGAATGCTTTCGCGTGCTGTGATGCTCTGAGGTGGACGACGCACACGTGCCGCTGCCCGGTGCGGGACGGCGAAAGGCTGGTGGGCGATGACGGCAGACCCGGCGGACCCCGTGGCCATGACCCCTCACGGTGCCGTACGCGGCCGGTACGAGCGGGGAGTCGCGGTGTTCCGGGGCATCCCGTACGCCGCCCCGCCCTTCGGCCCCCTGCGGTTCCGCCCACCCGCGCCGCCCGAGCCCTGGGACGGGGTGCGCGACGCCGGAGCCTTCGGGCCGACCGCGCCGAAACCGCCGTACTCCGAAACGTTCACCCCGTACCTGTCCGACCCGGTGATCCCCGGGGACGACTGCCTCAACCTGAACGTATGGACCCCGGAACCCGGTCCCGGCGCCCGGCTCCCGGTGCTGGTCTGGCTCCACGGCGGGGCCCTGACCAGGGGTTCCTCGGCCGTGCCGGTGTACGACGGCACCGCCTTCGCCCGGGACGGGGTCGTCTGCGTCTCGGTCAACTACCGGCTGGGCGTGGAGGGCTACGGACTCTTCCCGGACGCGCCCCCGAACCCCGGGCTGCGCGACCAGTTCGCCGCCCTGCGCTGGGTGCACGAGACGATCGGGGCGTTCGGCGGCGACCCGGACCGGATCACGCTGTGCGGGCAGTCGGCCGGCGCGATCAGTGCCGGCGTCCTGCTGGCCGCACCCGCGACCCGGGGCCTCATCCGGCGGGCCGTGCTCCAGAGCGGCGCGCCCGAGGTCTGCGACCGGGACAAGGTACGGCGGATGGTGCGCCGCATGGCCACCCGGCTGAAGATCCCGGCGACCGCCGAGGCGTTCGCCGCCGTCGACCGTGACCTGCTGCTGCGTACCCAGGCCGAGGCCGGCCGGCTCAGCAGCCCGGTGCTGGGCGGCCCCGCGTTCGGCATCGTCATGGACGGCGACCTGGTGCCCCGGGACCCGCTGAAGGCGCTGGCCGGCGCCGGTGCCGCCCCCGGCGTGGAGCTGCTGATGGGCTGGACCCGGGACGAGTACCGGCTGTGGTTCGTGCCCGGCCGACTGGGGGAACGCGTCGACCGGCTCGGGTCGGTCGCCCTGGCCGGGGCCATGGCCCGCTGCCGCACCGGCCACGAGGTGCCGCGCGGCTACCGCACCCTGCGTCCCGGCACCGGGACCGCGGAGATCGTCGGCCAGATGGTCACCGACCACCTGCTGCGCGTCCCGCTGCACCGCGTCGCCGACGCCCGCCCCGGCGCCTCGTACCTCTACGAGTTCGCCTGGCCGTCCCGCCTCCCCGGCCTCGGGGCCTGCCACGCGCTGGAACTGGGCTTCGTGTTCGACACCGGGGACGCGCCCGAGTCGAAGCGGCTGGTCGGCGAGGACGCGCCGCGGGAACTGTGCGACGCGATGCACGGGGCGTGGGTCAGGTTCGTGGCGGGCGGCGATCCCGGGTGGCCGGCGTGGGACGCCACGCATCCCGTACGGGTCTTCGGTGACGGGGTGCCGTACACGGCATACGGGCCGCGGGACGCGGAGATCGGCCTGTGGCCGACCGCGCACAGCGACCCGGAGCCCCCGCGGACCGCCGTCCCGCGCCCCCCGGCGCCGAACTCGCCGCCACCGTGCGCCGCCTGCGCCGCTCGGTGAACACGCTGCGCCGCTGATGCGGCTCACGCCCTCCGGGGTGGTCACCGCCCCGCCCGGCGCCGCCCTCGACGCGGCGGCGGGTGCGGGCGGCGTCCCGGTGCGGGCCGTGCCGAGGTCGCCGGGTGCCGAGCCCGCGTGCCCGGCGTTCGGCCGGCCGGCCGGCCCGGGTCTTGCTCGGTGTGCCGCGTGGTCACCTCACGCCCTCTCCAGCGCCCGCCCGATCGACGTGATCGTGTCCGGGCCCACCCGGCAGCACCCGCCGATCAGCCGCGCCCCGGCCTCCCGCCACCCCGTGACCTGCTCGGCGGTGAACGTCGTACGGCCTGTCCAGGCGCGGGCCCCGGCGTCCCAGGCCTCGCCGCTGTTGGGGTAGACCACGACCGGTTTGCCGGTGACGCGGGCCGCGATCTCCGCCGCGGGTCCCACGTCCCGCGGCGCGCAGCAGTTGACGCCGACCGCGATCACCTCGTCGGCGTCGGCGGCGAGCGCGAACGCCTCCTCCAGGGGCTGGCCGGCCCGTGTCCGCCGGCCGTCGACCGTGTACGACAGCCACGCCGGCACCCCCAGCCCGCGGACCGCCCGCAGCAGGGCGGCGGCCTCGTCGGCGTCCGGGACGGTCTCCAGCGCCAGGACGTCGGGCGCGGCGGCGGCGAGCACCTCGATCCGCGGCCGGTGGAACCGCTCCAGTTCGGCCACGCTCAGCCCGTACCGGCCCCGGTACTCGGAGCCGTCCGCCCGCATCGCCCCGTACGGCCCGACCGACGCCGCCACCCACAGCGGCCGGCGGATGCCCGTGCCCGCCGCCCGCCGGGCCGCCGTACGGGCCAGCTCCACGCTGAGCGCGAGCAGCCGCGCGGCCTCCTCTTGACCGGTGCCGCGCTGCGCGAAGCCCTCGAAGGTGGCCTGGTAGCTGGCGGTGATGGCGACGTCGGCGCCCGCGAGGAAGTAGGCGAGGTGGGCCTCGGTCACCGCCTCCGGCCGTTCGGCGAGCAGCCGAGCCGACCACAGCTCGTCGCTCAGGTCGTGCCCGGCCGATTCCAGCTGGTTGGACATGCCGCCGTCGAGCACGACCGTGCCGCCGTCGGCGAGGGCGTCGGCGAGGCCGGGGGAGAGGTCGCTGGTCATGTCACGACGCTAGTCCAGCGCAATCCGCGCGGCCCCCGGTGTCCAGGGAGTGAGCACCTCGCCGGCTCCGCCGCGGTCATCACCTACCCGTGCACCGGGAGCACCGACCAGCACTGGACACGCGGTACGTGATCAGGCGAACCGGGACTCCCGTCCGCTGGGTACGGATGAGACGAACTCCCGGGGCGCCCCGACCGGAACCGGGGCGTTCCGGGTCCCGCCAGGAAGGAAGGTCACCGCCGTGCTGGACCTGCCCGCCGACGACCGCGCGTCGAGCCCGTACACCGGCTTTACCCGCGCCCACTGGGAAGCCGCCGCCGACGCCCTGCTCGCCGCCGTCGAGCCCTACGGCACCGCCGGCCGCGCCCTCTACCAGCTGCCCGGCGGCCATGTGAGCCACGCCGGCCGGCTCTCCGACGGCCTCGAAGGGTACGCCCGCACCCTGCTGCTGGCCGCCTTCCGGCGGGACGAGAACGTGCTCGGCCGGTACGCCGAGGGCCTCGCGGCCGGACCCGGCGGGGTCTGGCCGGCGATCACCGACCGCAGCCAGCCGCTGGTCGAGGCCGCGTCCGTCGCGCTCGCCCTGCGGCTGACCCGGCCGCTGCTGTGGGACCGCCTGGACGACCCGGTGCGCCAGCGGACCGCCGCCTGGCTCTCGGACGCGCTCACCGCACAACCCTGGCCGTGCAACTGGGAGCTGTTCCCGGTCACCGTCGCCGGTTTCCTCGCGGAGACCGGCCACCGGGAGCAGGCGGCGCGCAGGGTGATCGACCGGGGGCTGGAGCGGATCGAGGGCTGGTACGCCGGCGACGGCTGGTACACCGACGGCGACGGCCGGAAGTTCGACTACTACAACGGCTGGGCCCTGCATCTGTACCCGGTCCTGCACGCCTGGCTGGCGGACGACCGCGCCCTGCTGTCCCTGTACGGCGGCCGGCTGTCACGCCATCTCGCCGACTACGCCCACCTGTTCGGCGGTGACGGCGCCCCGCTGCACCAGGGCCGCTCCCTGACCTACCGCTTCGCGACGGCGGCCCCGCTCTGGCTCGGCGCCCTGACCGGGCACACCCCCCTGCCCCCGGGCGAGACCCGGCGCCTGGCCTCGGGCGCACTGCGGTACTTCCTCGACGGCGGCGCGGTCGACCGGCGGGGCCTGCTGCCGCTCGGCTGGCTCGGCCGCGACGAGTCGCTCGCCCAGGCGTATTCGGGCCCCGCCTCCCCGTACTGGGCGAGCAAGGGCTTCCTGGGCCTGCTGCTGCCACCCGCACACGAGGCGTGGACGGCACGCGAGGAACCCGCCCCGGCCGACCGCGCGGACGTGGTGCGCCCCCTGTCCGCCCCCAACTGGCTCCTCCAGAGCACCCGTTCGGACGGGCTGGTCCGGCTGCACAATCACGGCAGCGAGGACGTCCGCTACGACCCGTACTACACCCGGCTCGCCTACTCGACGGCGACGGCGCCCGCACCGTCGTACGACAACAGCGTGATCGTCGGCGGGGATCCGAGCCGTACCGGTATCGAACCGCTGGGCGTCGGTGACGGCTGGGCGGCCTCACGGCACACGGGCGGCGGGGGAACCCGGGTGACGAGTGTCGTGCTGGCGCGCGGGGCGGTGGAGGTCCGCGGCCACCTGGTCGACGGTGCCGCACCGGGCACACCGGTACGGCTCACCGGATGGGCGGCCGGGAACGGCCGACGAGCCGAACTCCTGCCCGCCGTGGGCCTGTCCGGCACCCTCACCGGCACCACCGGCGAGGGCCCCACCCTCTTCGCCGCACTGGCCAGACTGACCGCCGAGCCGGACCCGGCGCCACTCGCGGACCTGGTCACCGTACGGGCGGACGGCACCGGCACCCTGGAAGTCCACTGGGCCACGGGCACCCCGGCGCAGCTGCGGGTACGGCTGGACGCCGCCGGTGCGGTCGTCAGCGTGGGGGAGTGAGGCCGGGACGTGCGGTGCCGGGGAGGAACGTGTCGCCGAGCAGGGCGGCGTGGGCGTCGGGATGGTCCAGGGCGCCCAGGTGACCGCCCGGGTACTCCACGAACGGGCTGTCGAGGTGTTCGGCCACGCGGCGGGCGGTGTCGTGGAGGAGCTGACCGCGCGAGGCGGTTCCCGCGGCCACCGTGAGGCGGTCGGTCGTGAACCGGGGCGTCCAGGCGGTGAACGGGCGCAGGACGTGGGCCAGGAACACGCCCATCGGTGTCGCCGACTCCCCCTCGGCGGGTGGCCGGCCGGGACCGTCGAGGCCGTCGATCAGCTCCTGGCGGCGCCGCGCCCCGTCCGGCAGCAGGGTCACGCACGGCGGTTCGTGCGCGACCACGTGCGCCAGCCGCTCCGGGTGCCGGGCGAGCAGGTCGAGGACCGCGATGCCGCCCGAACTGGTCCCGAAGGCGTACGCCCGCCCGCCGGGCGGCAGGACCTCCTCCAGCACCCGGTGCGCCCCTTCGCTCCAGTCGGCCACCCGCTGCTCGGCGACCGGCAGCCCGAGCCGGCCGTGGGCGAGGCCGAGCGGGTCGTACGTCACCACGGTGAAACGCCGCGCCAGCCGCCCGGTCAGCGGGCCGAGACCCATCGGGTGCCCGGCCCCGCCCGGCATCAGCAGCAGGACGGGGCCGCGGCCGGTGACGTCGTGGTGCGGGCGGTCAGCCATCGCTCTTCCGCTCCCGGGGCCAGTGCTCGAGGGTGAGGTGCAGGGCGTCGACCGCCTTGTCCCAGGACCGGGCGACGGGCCGTGCCGCGCCGAACCCCCCGGCCGCCTCCAGGACGCAGTAGCCGTGGAAGGTGCTGCGCAACAGCCGTACCGCGTCCGTCAGGTCGGGCTCGTCCAGGCCGTAGGCCCGCAGCATGCCGTAGGTGATCTCGGTGGTGCGGCGCAGCGCCGGAGAGCCCGCGACCAGCGTCTGGTCGAGCTGGATCTGGGTGGCCGCGTACCGGCCGGGGTGCTCCAGGGCGTAGGCCCGGTAGGCGCCGGCGAACGCGGTCAGCGCCTCCTTGCCCGCGCGGCCGGCGACGGCCACCGCGATCCGGTCGATCAGCTCGCCGCCCGCGTGCAGCGCGAGCCGTGTCCGCAGGTCCTGGAGGTTGCGGACGTGCGAGTACAGGCTGGCGTCCCTGACGCCGAAACGACGGGCCAGCGCGGAGATGCCGACGTGTTCGAAGCCGACCTCGTCCGCCAGGTCCGCGGCGGCTGCCACCAGCCGTTCGGCGGTGAGCCCCACCCGGGCCATCCGCCCACCTCCCCTTGGTCTACTAGGAGCCATCCTAGAGGCTCTAGGGAGTCGGAAGGCCGGGTGGGGCGGGTTCAGGCGCGGGTGCCGGGCGGCGGGGAGAAGGGCCGCGGGGAGAAGACGAAGGAGAACTCCGCCGGTTCGGCGCGCAGGTGGTAGCGGGGCAACGGGCCCGGGCCGCAGGACTGGGAGCCGATGCCGTGCTGGCCGTGGTCGAGGTTGACCCAGACCGTGCCGCCGGGGACCAGGTCGGTGCGGTGGGCGGCGGCGTCCAGCTGCTCGGTCGTCCAGCGGCGCACGGTGAGGAAGAACGCCGGGTCACCCTCCACCCGCAGACCGCCCAGCTCCGCCCAGCGGACGTCGATGCGCGCGCCGTTCTCCTGGGGGCGGACGTACGGGGTCTGCATGTCGTCCACGGCCGACTCCCAGCGGCCGGCCGCGGACGCCGTCCTGGTGTCCGGGTACGCCTCGCCGGGGCCGCCGCCGTACCAGCGCACTCGGTCGGCCCCGGACAGTCCGAAGCGGATGCCGAGACGGGGCAGCGGGACGGTCCAGTGCCCCTCCGGGACCGTGGACACGGTCAGCCGTAGCCGGTCCCCGTCGGACGTCCAGCGGTACACCGCCGACAGGCCCAGCTCCCCGCCGGCCGGCGCCACCCGGGTACGGACCGTCAGCGCGTCGCCGCCGGCCTCGACCGCGTCCAGGCGGTGCCGCATCCGGTGCAGGCCGAGCCCGCGCCACAGCGGCCCGTGGCGCGGGTCGCCCTGCCAGGCGGCGCCGTCGTCGTTGTCGGTGGTCGCCCGCCACACGTCCAGGCGCAGACCGGTGAGGGCCACCCCGCCGATCGTCCGCGGCGCCCCGGTGCGGGCGTCGAAGACACCGGGGCCGAGAGTGAGGAGGCCGTCCCCGTACGCCGGCCGGGCGGTCGCGGCGACGTACGGGACCCGGCGCGCCGAGGCCGGGATCTGGCCCCACGCGACGACGTGGCCGGGCGGCGCCCACGCAGTGCCGGACGCGAGCACCGCACGGACGGTCCAGTGGGCCTCTCCGGCCGGTGCGCCGGCCGGCACGGCGGGCAGCTCGACCTCGGCACTCTCCCCGGGGGCCAGCGCGGGCACGGGCAGGGTGCCGGACCGCACCGTCGCGCCCTCCACGTCGTACGCCCAGGTGAACGCCAGCGCCGACAGGTCGGTGACGTCGTACCGGTTGGTGATGCGCACCGTGCCGTGCGCGTCCGTCCCGGGCCGCCGGCTCCGCTCGCGCGGGGGTGACGCGGTGATGGCTACCGGCTCGATCACCTTCTTGTACTCGGCCAGGCCGGGGGAGGGGCGGCGGTCGGGGAACAGCAGGCCGTCGCAGACGAAGTTGCCGTCGTGCAGCTCCTCGCCGAAGTCACCGCCGTACGCGTAGCCCAGCTCGGGGTGGGCGATGCCGTGGTCGATCCACTCCCAGACGAAACCGCCCTGGAGCCGGCCGTGGGCCTCGAACAGCCGCTGGTAGTCGGCGAGTCCGCCGGGGCCGTTGCCCATGGCGTGCGCGTACTCGCAGAGCAGGAAGGGGAGCGCGCGGCGCCTGCGGGGGCCGCCGTCCAGGCCGCGGCCGATCCGCTCAACCTCGGCGTGGCCGACGTACATCCGTGCGTACACGTCCGTGTCCCGGCAGTCGTGGTCACCCTCGTAGTGGATGGGGCGGGAGCTGTCCCGGGCCCGGATCCACGCGGCCATCGCCGTCAGGCCCCGGCCGGTGCCCGCCTCGTTGCCGAGCGACCAGATGACGACCGACGGATGGTTCTTGTCCCGCTCCACCATGCGGGCCGCCCGGTCGAGCAGCGCCGGGGTCCAGCGGTCGTCGTCGACGGGGTTGTCCCGCCAGCCCTGTTCGGTGAAGCCGTGCGTCTCCAGGTCGCACTCGTCGATCACCCACAGGCCGTACGTGTCGCACAGGTCGAGGAACGCCGGGTGCGGCGGGTAGTGGGAGGTGCGGACGGCGTTGATGTTGTGCCGCTTCATCAGCAGCACGTCCGCACGCATGGTCTCCAGGTCCAGGGCGCGGCCCCGCTCCGGATGCCACTCGTGCCGGTTGACGCCCTTGAAGAGCAGCGGGCGGCCGTTGACCTCGATCAGGCCGTTCGACAGCTCCACGGTGCGGAAGCCGACACGCAGCGGCACCCGCTCGCCCGCGGTGGCCAGGACGCCGTCGTAGAGCCGGGGTGACTCGGCGGACCACGGTGCGACGGGCACGGTCGCCGGCTCGCCCGTCGCGATGTCGATGTCCAGCTCCGGGACGGTCACCCGGCCCGCCACGTCGGAGTCGACGCGCAGGGTGCCCGCGCCGGCCGTGTGGTCGTAGGAGGCGTGCACGAAGAAGTCCACGACACCGCCGGCCGGCCGGTGCAGCAGGGTGACGTCACGGAAGACGCCCGGCAGCCACCACTGGTCCTGGTCCTCCAGGTAGGAGCCGGCCGACCACTGGTGGACGCGGACCGCCAGGACGTTCCCCGCGGCCCTCAGCAGGGGGCCGACCGGGAACTCGTGCGGCAGCCGGGAGCCCTTGAAGTCGCCGAGGTCCGTGCCGTTCAGCCAGACCCGGGCGCAGGACTCCACCCCGTCGAAGCGCAGCACGGCACCGCCGTCGGACGGTGCCGGCCAGTCCGCCGGGAGGTCGAAGACGCGCAGGTGGTCGCCGGTCGGGTTCTCGGTCGGCACCCGGGGCGGGTCCACCGGGAACGGGTAGCGGTGGTTGGTGTAGACGGGGGAGCCGTGGCCCTGGAGCACCCAGTGGCCGGGGACGGAGATCTCCGCCCAGTCACCGGCGTCGTACCCCGGCGCCGCGAAGGAGTCGTCCTCGGCGTCGGCCGTCGGCGACAGCCGGAAGCGCCAGTTTCCGTTCAGGGAGAGGGACTTGGCGTCCGAGGCGGCGTACCAGGCGCGGGGCGGCAGCGCCCCGGAACCCGGTGAGACGTCCTCGACGTGGTCGACGGTGCGGGTGCGCAAAGACATCGGTCTCCTGGCTCAGCCCTCGTTGCGGTCCGGACACGTGCGTCCTGCGTCGTCGTACCGGGGACGGGGCGGTCACGGGGGCCGCCGGGAGGCGGGGGTCCCGGCGGTGATCCGGCGCGGCGCCTCGTCGCGGTGCGCGGTACGGAGGTCACGTGAGGTGGGCTTCACGCGGCTGTCCTTCCGGTGCCGGCCGGGCCGGTGCGGCATCGGCACCGGCGCGGCCGTCAGGCTATGGGCTGGGGCGGACGTCCGACAAGGGCCCGGGGAAGAGGCTGCCGGTGGCCGCGCAGGGAGGCGGCCGCGGGGGAGACGGGCGGCTCCCGCGGGGCCGGTCAGTCGTCGAGGAGGTCCCGTACGAAGGCGTTGCCGAAGGTGCCGCCGGGGTCCAGGGAACGGACCAGGGCCCGGAAGCCGGGCAGACGCGCGTACCGCCGGCGGACCACGGCCGGCGGCATCTCGTACACCTTGCCCCAGTGCGGACGCGGATCGAACGGGTCCAGCACCTCCTCCAGCCGGCGCACCACCGGCAGGACCGCCGCCTCGTCACGCACCCAGGTGAAGTGCAGCGCCACCGAGTCCCGGCCGTGGGCGGGGCTGAGCCACTGCGGGTCGGCGGCGACCGTACGCACCTCGCAGACCTGGAGCACACCGGCGACCGTGCCCCGTATCCCGTCGACCGCGTGCAGCGCGTCGAGCGCCGCCGACCGCGGCAGCAGGTACTCCGACTGGATCTCCTCCCCGCTGCTCGGCGTGAACTCCGCCCGGAAGTGCGGCAGCCGCTCGTGCCACGGCCCCGGCACGCCCAGCTGCCCGGTGCAGTGGGCCGCGGGCATCCCCGGCACCGGGTGGAGCGGCACGGACGCGGGCGCCGCCCACGGGAAGTCCACCGCCGGCCGGTCCGTGCGCCGCTTGACCCACACCTGCCGGAACCCCGGCTCCCGCCAGTCCGTGAACAGGCTCACGCTGTACCCGGCCGCCGCCACGGCCTCGAAGTCCAGGCCCGTCAGAGGCAGTTCGGTGTAGACCCGCTGCTCCACCTCGTAGGCCGGCTCCAGCGCGAGCGTCAGCGCGGTGACGACACCCAGCGCGCCGAGGGAGGTCACGGCCCCGTCGAAACGGGAGTCGTCCCGGCCGATCGTCACCGCCGTACCGTCCGCGACGACCAGCTCCACCTCCCGGACCGCCGATGCCAGCGGCCCGTTGCCGACACCCGAGCCGTGCGTGCCCGTCGCCACGGAACCGGCCACCGAGATGTGCGGCAGGGAAGCCATGTTGGGCAGGGCCAGACCGTGCGCGGCGACCGCGCGGGCCAGTTCGGCGTACCGGACGCCGCCGGACACCCGGACCGTACGGGCCGCCGTGTCCACCTCCGTCACCGGCGGCAGCCCGGCGGTGGACAGCAGGACGCCGTCCGGGCCCGGGTCGGCGATCCGGTTGAAGGAGTGCCCGCTGCCCAGCACCCGCACCCGGGTACTGCCCGCCACCAGCGCCGCAAGCTCCTCCGGCGTGCGCGGCCGGTGGAACTCCCGCGCCGCGTACCGCACGGTGCGCGCCCAGTTGGTGACCCCGTGCGCGTCCTCGCGCCGGCCCGGCGACACGGTCCCCGCCCCCACGCCCGCCGTCGCCGGTTCCGCCGCCCCTGCGCTCTCCGTCATCTCCGTGTCCCTCCGGGGAACTCGCGTGTCCGTTGACCCTCTTGTCCGCCGCGACCTACCGTAGAGAACGCTTGCTGTCCGCGTGCCACCGAGCCGGAAGGTCACTTTTGTGCCCGAGCGTCCCCAGGCACTGTTCGCGATGGCCGCCGAGAACCTGCCGCACCTCTTCCCGCCCGAGCTGCTCGCCCGGCTGCGGGCGTGCGTGGCGATCGATCCCGCCCTGGTGGCGCACGACCTCACCCGACCGCGGGTGCGCCGGGTCCTGGCCCGCACCGAGATCCTCGTCACCGGCTGGGGCTGCCCCCGCCTGGACGCGGCCGCCCTGGACGCCGCCCCACGACTGCGCGCGGTGCTGCACGCGGCCGGCTCGGTCAAGGGGTTCGCCACCCCCGAGGTCTGGCGGCGGGGCATCCAAGTCTCCTCGGCCGCCGCCGCCAACGCCCTGCCCGTCGCCGAGTACACGCTCGCCATGATCCTGCTCGCCGGCAAGGACGTCCTCGGCTTCCGCGACCGGCTGCGCACCCGGCGCGCCTTCCCCTACGAGGGCATCGTCCCCGGCATCGGCAACCACGGCCGGCGGGTCGGGATCGTCGGCGCCTCCCGTGTCGGCCGCCGCCTGATCGAACTGCTCCGCCCGCACGATCTCAGGGTCGCGCTCGCCGACCCCTACGTGGACGCGGCGGAGGCCGGCCGCCTCGGTGTACCGCTGCTGCCCCTGGACGAGCTGCTGCGCACCTGCGACATCGTCACCCTGCACGCCCCCGAGACCGCCGAGACCCGTCATCTGATCGGCGCCCGGGAACTCGCCCTCATGCCCACGGGAGCGGTGCTGATCAACACCGCGCGCGGCGCCCTGGTCGACCACGAGGCACTGGTCGGGGAGCTGTGCGCCGGACGCCTCCGTGCCGTCCTGGACGTCACCGATCCCGAACCGCTGCCCGCCGGCTCCGCGCTGTACGACCTGCCGAACGCCTTCGTCACCCCGCACCTGGCCGGCTCCCAGGGCAACGAGGTGGCCCGTCTCGGCCGCACGGTCGTGGAGGAGGCCGAGCGGCTGGTGTCGGGCGCCGGCCTCCTGCATGCCGTCGACCGGGCGGCGCTGGAGCGGACGGCCTGACCGGCGCGGGCCGCGGACGGTCCGGGCCGGGACACGGCGCGCGTCCGGCGGGGACCCGGCACGGGGAGGCCGGAGGCGGGGGCATACGGTGAGGGATGTACGCCGGAGCCGGGAGGAGACAGACGCATGGGCAGTCGTACCGCGCTGGTCGAGGATCTGATGGAGCGCTTCCCGCACGTGCCCCGGGAGGCCGTCTTCAAGGAGGACCTGCTCCGGGGCGGTGTCGCCTTCGACGCGTCCGCCCTCAGCGACAACGAGGACGGGGACGTCAAGCCGAAGTCGTACTTCATCTTCTCCTTCGACCACGGCACCCTGCCCGAGCTGGGCGAGGCCGCGCTGCGCCGGCCCCCGGAGGAGATCATCCTGACGGGCGGCCCCTACGACCTCAGGCGTACGGTCGTCTCCGTACGGGTGAACCCCGCCTCCCCCTACCGGGTCGCCTCCGACGAGGAAGGGCTGCTGGGGCTGTACCTGGACGGCAGGCGTATCGCCGACGTGGGCGTGCCGCCGATGCCCGAGTACTACCGGCACACCCTGTCCAGCGGGAAGTCCGTGATGGAGGTCGCCCCGACCATCCAGTGGGGCTATCTGATCTATCTGACCGTCTTCCGGGTGTGCCAGTACTTCGGCGCCAAGGAGGAGTGTCAGTACTGCGACATCAACCACAACTGGCGCCAGCACAAGGCCGCCGGCCGGCCGTACACCGGGGTCAAGGACGTCGAGGAGGTCCTCGAGGCGCTGGAGATCATCGACCGGTACGACACCCAGAAGACGTCCACCGCGTACACCCTCACCGGCGGCGCGATCACCAGGACCGTGGCGGGCCGGGACGAGGCCGACTTCTACGGCCACTACGCCAAGGCCATCGAGGAGCGCTTCCCGGGCCGGTGGATCGGCAAGGTCGTGGCGCAGGCGCTGCCGAAGGACGACGTGCAGCGGTTCAAGGACTACGGCGTGCAGATCTACCACCCCAACTTCGAGGTGTGGGACCGCCGGCTGTTCGAGCTGTACTGCCCCGGCAAGGAGCGCTACGTCGGCCGCGACGAGTGGCACCGGCGGATCCTCGACTCCGCCGACGTCTTCGGCGCCCGCAACGTCATCCCCAACTTCGTGGCCGGGGTGGAGATGGCCGAACCCTTCGGCTTCACCACCGTCGACGAGGCGATCGCCTCCACCACCGAGGGCCTGCGGTTCTTCATGTCGCACGGCATCACGCCCCGCTTCACCACCTGGTGCCCGGAACCCACCACCCCGCTCGGCAAGGCCAACCCGCAGGGCGCGCCGCTGGAGTACCACATCCGGCTGCTCCAGGCCTACCGGCAGACGATGGACGACTTCGGCCTGTCCTCCCCGCCCGGCTACGGCCCGCCCGGACCGGGCCGCGCGGTGTTCTCCGTCAGCTCCTTCATGGACAGCCTGCCCGCGCGGGAACCGGCGGAGGAGACGGAGACGCCGGCCGGGGTCTGACCCCGGCGGACGAGGGTTCCGCGATGCGCGGGCGTGGCCGGTGAACGGGGCCGCGTCCGCGTCCGTACCGGAGGCGGGAGCCACGGGCCGTCGTGCCACGCGTCCGGGTCATGACCTTCGGTAACCGGATGTGAACAGGCAGCTTGTCAGTTGTGTCGAGGCCGTGAAAGGCTCGGTGTCCTCCCGCGAGGTCCCCTACAACTCCATTCCCCCTCTGGTGAGTTGACTCGCACGTGGATGCAGGAGTCCCATGCCCGACCTGCCGACCCCCCAGGACGACACCGAGGCCGCGCTGTTCGCGGAGTGCTGGGACGCGGTGCTCTCGTACGCGGACCTGTGCACCTCCGGGTCATTGACGGCCCACCAGCTGGCGACCGAGGCGTTCACGCTCGGCATGCGCGAGGTCCGCGCCGCCGCCGCCCCCCACGTGCGCGGCGCCGGCCGCCGCACCGCCCGGCTGCCCACGATCCCGGCGCTGCTCACCGCCGTGCGCGACACCGCGGCGGCCTGGGAGGCGGGCGGCCAGGGACACCGGCTCGACCCCGACCTGAGACTGTGGCTCAACTCGCCCGGCGCAGCCCGCTTCTCGGGACCGCCGCCGCACCGCCCGGTCGCGCTGCGCGGCCTGCGGGACATGCAGGAGGCCGACGCCGCGCTGCTGTGGCTGGCCGAGGTGGAGGCGCTGCCCCTGCCCACCGTGGCCCGCCGGCTCGGCCTGGACCCGGCCACCGCCGCCGACGAACTCGACCAGGTCCGCACCCTGTTCCGGGACCGCTGCCACCGCGCCCACCTCGACTCCCTGACGGACGCGGAGTGCCGCTCCTACGCCCGCCTGCTGGACGCGGTCACCCGTTCGGCCGCCGCCGAGACCCCCGCCGACCTCTCCCGGCACCTCGCGACCTGCGTGCAGTGCGCCGAGGCCGCCGCCTGCCTGCGCCTGCACGGCGGCGGCCTGCCCGCCGCGCTGGCCGGCGGGGTGATCGGCTGGGGCGGCCTCGCCTACCTGGAACGCCGCCGCCGCGCCGCCGAGGTCCGCCTCGGCGCGGGCCGCCCCGGGCCGCCCCGGCCCGGCACGGGGGACGCCGAGGAGGGCGCGGGCCGCAGCCGCGTCCTGCGCGGCGGCCTGCTCGCCGCCGCGGTCCTGCTGTCGGCGCTCGCGCTCGGCGTGTCGATGATGCCGTTCGGCGGCTCCGGCGACGGCGTCGCCGAAGCCCGTGACAACCGGCAGCCGGCCGCCGACCGCGGCGCCCCCCACACCACCGCCCCCCACACCACCGCCCGCCCGGCCACGACCGTGCCGCCGTCCGCCACACCGTCCGCCCCTCCCTCCCGGGCCGGCACCGCGACCGCGCCCGCCCCGGAGGAACCCGGCCCCGAACCCCAGGGCACCTCCTCCGCCACCCCCCGGCCCCGCCGCACGAGCGCCCCCGCCACCCCGCGGACCACCGGCTGCCGGATCGCCTACCACCTCGTCGGCCAGTGGCCCGACGGCTTCCAGGCCACCGTGACCGTCGCCACCGACCGGGCCCTCACCGGCTGGCGGGTCTCCTGGTCCTTCCGCGACGGCCAGCAGGTCGGCAACATGTGGGACGCCACCGTCCACCAGGACGGCTCCCGCGTCACGGCCACCGCCGCCGACTACAACAGAACCGTGGCCGCGCACGGCACCGTGACCTTCGGGTTCATCGGCTCCTGGCGCGACGCGAACCGCACACCGTCCGCCTTCACCCTCAACGGGGCCGCGTGCGCGGTGAGCTGACGCCGCCAAGGGAAGGACGGCAGGGCGGAGAGCGGGGAGGAGAAGGCGGGGCCGGTCGTCTTCCTCGATTTCCACATCCGCCGCTCCTGCCAATCTGTGAAGCCGCGAACTGGCCCTCGCCGGTTGACTTCCCCAGTGCCAGTGCATTACCTGTGCGTGGCCTTGACATGGCATTTCGATTAACCGTCTCCCCTAGGGTCGGAACCCGTGGTTGCGGACCGGGGGGAGACGGCGGCGATGGGTGACGGCAAGGTCCCCGGCAAGGTGCTGGACATCAAGACCGCCGACATCAAGGCGGCGGCACCGGCCTTCCACCAGGGGGCCATCGATCTGAGCAAGGCGCTGACCGCTCTCGTCACCACCCTGGACGGGCTCGGCGAGCCCTGGGGCCATGACGAGCAGGGTGAGCAGTTCGCCGGTGCCTACAAGCCGCGGCAGAAGAAGATGGAGAGCGCGGCGGGCATCCTGGTGCTCGGTCTGACCAGCATCCACGAGGCCATGGTGGACCTTTCGGACGGGCACGTGGACAACGACCAGCTCATCGCCGGGATGTTCACGAAGGTGAAGTCCGACAAGCAGAGCGACGGTGCCGGTGAGCGTTGAGGACAAGGCCCGGCACATCCTGCTGAAGCTGGGCTTGTGGTGGCCGGAGGCCGATCCCGGGAAGCTGCGGGAGGCGGCGAAGGCGTGGACCGTCTTCGCCGACTCGGTGGACGGCGTCCGTGCTCCGGTGCACCGCAGCGCGTCGTCGATCATCCACAACAACACCGGTGAGTCGATCGAGGCGTTCGAGAAGTTCTGGGGCCGCTACGCCAAGGACCAGGACGGCGGCTGGCTGAGCGACCTGGCGAAGTCCTCGCGGGAGATGGCCAAGGCGCTGGAGAAGTTCGCCGACGCCATCGACGACGCGGTCAACAAGCTGTGGACGCAGATCGGTATCGACGCGGCCGTGATCGCGGGCGGGGTGGCGCTGGCCTTCTTCACCGCGGGTCTGGCCTCCGGGGCCGCGGTCGCGGCGGCGGACGCGGTCATCGAGTTCGGCGCCACCATGGGCGTCGCGGTCACCACGACGGTGGCCGAGATCGCCGCCGGCACCCTGGTCGCCGCAGCGTTCGGCGGGGTCGAGTCGGTCGCTGTCGACCTCGCCGTGGCTCAGCCGCTGAAGATGGCGACCGGCCTGCAACACGGCTTCAGCCTGGACGAGGTGAACCAGGCCGCCAAGGACGGCATGATCTTCGGCGGTGCGCTGGGCGCGGGCGGCGGCCTGCTCAAGGCGAGCGTGGAAGGCGGCCTGACCGACACCACCCCGCTGCTGCTGCGCCCGCCCTCGCTCCGCCCCGACCTGGTCGAGCTGGGTCCGGCCGCCCGCAACGCCGAGCGCACTCCGTGTGTGGGCGAGCCGATCGACGTGGCGACCGGCGCCATGCTGATGACGCAGACGGACCTGTCCCTGCCGGGCAGCCTGCCTGTGGAGTTCACGCGCACGCACCTGTCCTCCTACCGCGGTGGCGTCTGTTTCGGCCCGGCCTGGATCTCCACCCTGGACGAGTGCCTCCAGATCGACGGCGAAGGCGTCGTCTTCGCCGCGGCGGACGGCATGCGCCTGGTCTACCCGGTACCGCAGCCCGGCGTCCCCACGATGCCGGCCAAGGGCCCGCGCTGGCCCCTG